>JAISGE010000053.1 GCA_031263265.1 Treponema sp. | reverse complement strand
GTTGCGGACGCTTACCGCGTCCTGTAGTACCCTCTGGTCATTTGCGTTGGTATCGAACTGCACCACCGCCAGCCGGGGCAGAGCGGTTTCCTGGGCGGAGAGCAACGCCGCGGAAAGGCAAAACACAAACAAAACGAAACTACGTTTCATGGTTCATCATTCTCCTCTAAAAAAAATTCCAAAGACAGGTTCTTACAGCCCTGTCTGCAGGTCCTGTATCGTCGCGGTACAGGCTTCCAGCATGTTCGCAAGAAGCAGCGTACCCATATCCGCCGGAGGAACCCGGAGGACCAAAGTCCGCAGGATTTCCTGTACGATAGGCGCGGGACGTATCTCTTGTATCATCCTGATTATGTCCTGCCGGGGAAAACGCACCAGGACATACGCCGTATACCAGGGTTTGCCGTTTTCCGTGCCCCGCTCTATATACCACTCCAAAACCTCAAAGCTGGGCAGCCGTACCTGTATTGCATTGGAAATAGCCCTGGATACGAGCTGCTGTACGTCTTCTCTATCCGAATCCCTAAACGCGGAAAGTTCCAGGATATGTATATAGGCCCCCAAATTAGAGGCAATATTGGCGGCTATGTTTTGCTGGAGGTTTTCCCGTGCCCTGGTGCAGGCGTTAAGCGCGCCGGTCAGGGTGTTTTGGGTTCTGATTACATTGCCGTACCGTTCAGAAATAGTTTGGGCGAAATCCTCTATATCCCGCTCCGCTCTGACCCGCCCTATTTGACAGAGGACATAGACGATGTATTCTTCCCGGTTGGCCGCGTTGAGGTAGACTTCGGTAAAATACCGGTCTGCGCCGACCTGGGAGACCACGGTTTCGGCAAACCGGGTGATTTCTTCTTCCACCTCAATATAGTGGGTCAGGACTTCATCGGAACTGACGGCGAGACTTGATTTTTCGATGCTCGCAGCCCTGATATATTGGCCGTAATACTGTAAAATCTGGGCAAAAGCGTTTTCCCGGGCCGCGTTGCGGGCATCCGCGGCGGTATCATAGGCTCGGGACACACCGATTTGAAAAATCCTCATAATTCAAGGCTTGAGCTTACATTGCTGCCGAAAAATTCAGCCGCCTACTCCAACTGTTGACATAGTAGTCTATGAGTTGTCTGCGTCCGTCAATTTTTTTCATGGTAATCTCCTTCACTGTTTACGCTCCTGGGAGCGTGTTATACAAACAGCCCCGCCGATCCCGACGAGGTTATCATGAGGCGTTCTATATATAAAACCGGTAAAATTAGCGCATATTGGGGTGGGTGGTGTATTACGTAACAGCCGCTTGCATCCGCAGTGCGTGCGCAGGGATGCAGAAAACCGCGTAGTTACAAATTCTTCTGTAAGTAGACTAACTTGGCACGCTTTCTGCAATACAGGAAAAAACGTGTCCCCGGAATAGTGCAACATAAAAGGTAGTATACCGGTACTGCCTAAAAAACGCAAGGGGTTTTTGAAACATTCGCCTGTTTTTTACCGGGGAGTGCAAAGGCCCTTCCTTAACGTAAATGCAGCAGGCTCCTCTTGCCGTATCCTTGGAATCCTGATAAGATACATCCACTATGGTGGAAAGCGGTAGTACTTCGTTTTCGTTATTGACCCTTTTTCAAATGGGCGGTATCTTCATGTGGCCCTTGCTCTTTTTTTCGATTGCTACCATCGCAATCGCCTTGGAGCGGGCGGTGTATCTGTTGTATCATAACTTACGGGTGGATGATCTCAAGGTACGGGTCCAGGAATATCTGCAAACCGATAATCTCCCCGAAGCCCAGCAGTATTTGACCGGCCTGACCAAACGCCGGATAGGCGCCCGGATCCTGCTCACCCTCATAAACCGGGCAGGATTCCCGGAACATCAGATAGAAAAAGCCATCGAAGCCGAAGCCATGAGCTGCATTACCTCTTTGGAAAACGGCTTTAATTTTCTGACCGCTCTGGGTTCCCTCTCGCCCCTTACCGGATTCCTGGGAACGGTTTCCGGCATGATAGGCGCCTTCAAATCCATCTCGGAAGCTACTGACGTGAACGCCCAAATCGTGGCAAACGGTATCTATGAGGCCTTGATTACCACCGTATTCGGCCTGGTCATCGCCTTGATCGCGATGGTAGCCCATTCACTCTTTACCCATATTGTAGACAAATTCACGGTGGAAGTGGAAAAGACCTGTTCAGACCTTATCATCGAACTTACCACCCCCAGAGGGGATAGGGGCTTGCCTATCCGGCGACTTCTCCCCAAGCCTTCCCAGGCGGATATCCTTCCCTTGGAAGACTATACCTAGGAGTCCAGGGTTTACATCTTCCGGGCTGTGGATTCCCGGATGATAAGTTTATAGGGAAGGATCATATCTGCCCCGTTTCCCCGGGTGCCGTTGATAAGTTTATGCAGGGTCAAGGCGGTTTGTTCGCCGATGGCATCCAAGGGCTGCCGGATGGTGGTGAGCCGGGGGATGAGATAATCGGTGATTTCGATGTCGTCGAATCCAACCACGGAAATATCCTCAGGAACCCGTAGGCCCTCATCTCTCAACACCCGTACCGCGCCGATAGCCAGTTCATCGGTAGCGGCAAAGAGCGCGGAAAAATCCCGGTCTCGGAGCAGACATTCCCGCATACCGTACATACCAAATTCCGCGGTGTAATAGGGTACTTGAACCAGCCGGCTTTCGTTCCGCTCAAGTCCCGCGGCTTCGTGGGCTTGGAAGAACCCTTCTGCCCGCTGCCTGCCAAAGGAAAAACCGCGGCCGCTTATCATGTAAATCTTCCGGTGTCCCAGACTGATAAGATGGCTCACCGCATCAAAGGCGGCCTGTTCTTCATTGACGTGAATCGAGAGAACCCCCGGGGTGCTAAAGGTGGATGCTACGATAGGAAGGCTCATCTCCGCTGCGTAGGCGTAAAACTGGGGATCTTTCATCTCATGGATCATGATGAGACCGTCGAGGGTTTCTGACTTTAAGCGGGCAAGACAGGCTGCTTCACGGTCAAATTGCACAAAGAAAAACAAGGTATGGTACCCAAAGAATTCAAGCCGCCGTTCAATGACCGAAAAAAGCTGGCGCTGAAACATATTAAAGGTGTCATTGATAATGATACCTATGGTGAAACTCCGCTGTAACACCATGCTCCGAGCCGCTTGATTCGGTACATAGCCGGTTTGTTCTATTATTTTAAGAATCTGTTCCCGCTTTACTGGATTTACATTGCCTTTACGATTAATAACCCGGGAAACCGTAGCAGGAGACATGCCTGCTTGTTTCGCAATATCTTTGATGCTGATCATACGCTTCCCCCTGCGTTGCTTGCCTATGGTACATCACTTACGCAATCGGTACAAGCCAAAATCCGCATTTTTTCAAGCTGAGAGGAAGCGCTGATCCCCTTATGAGGGAAGACGCTAAAACCGGATGAGTTCCCCGGTCTCAAAAGCCCGCTTACAGGTATAGGCGATTTCTGAGACCCGAGTACCGTCATATACAGAAACCCGGGGCTTTTGCCCGGTAACAATGCAATCCACAAAGGCTTGAATCTCGTTACAATATGCATCACCAAAGCGTTCCAGGAAGTTTTCACTGCACTCTCGCCGCACCCCGTGGCTGTCCAAAACTTCCACAAGGTTTTTCTGGGGTACTGAGGCGATCCTAAGGATCCCCTGGGTACCGATAATCTCGGTTTCTACGTTATACCCGTGGGGCGCGGTACGCCCGGCAAAGAGAAACACCATGCACCCGTTCTTAAACCGCATGAGGCAGGATACATTGTCCCCGTCCTGGTATTGGGCAAATTCAGGATGCGCGTAACAGCCCCCAATGGCATACACGGTTTCCGGTTCGCTGCCGGTAAACCACCGGGCCAGGTCTATGTCATGCACCGCCATATCCAGGAATTGGCCCCCGGAATGAGGGGCAAACGCAATGGCCCCGGCAATGAACTTTTCCGGGTCTTGGCTGTAGGAACGGAACAGCACTGGTTTGCCGATTTCCCCTGCCGCGACTTTCTGCTGGGCATATTGGTAGGAACCATCGAATCGCCGCATAAAGCCCAACATGAACACCAAATCCGGGTGGGCCTCCACGGCTTTTTCCGCTTCTTTACACTCCGCCACGGTAACCCCCAGGGGCTTTTCAGAAAACACGTGTTTCCCTGCGGCCAAGGCTGCGGCAATCTGGGTGGTGTGGAGTCCTGAAGGGGAAACCAGCACGACCGCATCTAATTCCGGCAGGGAAAGCATGTCCTCAAATGCGGTGAAGCGATGGCGCACCCCCAGGGCATCTGCGGTTTGGTTTAGTTTACGGGTATCCACATCACAGAGGGCCGTAAGTTCTGCATGACGAATTTTAAGGGCGATATTCTCTGCGTGGGCCAAACCCAAACGGCCAAGTCCCACAGAACCAATACGAATTTTTTGCATACTTTTTTCTCCATGTAACACAATACAACTAAGCTCATTAATCCCGCTTAGCGTTCTTACGCATATCAATAATAACCGCGCCTACGATGATGAGGCCCTCTACGACTTTCTGCCAGTAGGCATTTACCCCCAGGAGGGTCAGCCCGTTCCGCATCACCGAAAGTACCAATGCCCCCACAAAAGCGCCGCCAATAGTACCGATACCCCCGGAATGAGAGGTACCACCGATGGTAGTTGCGGCAATGGCGGTCAGTTCATAACCGTCTGCAGCCCCCGGATGAACGCTGCCCACCCGTCCGGCAAAGACCACCGCGGCCAAACCTGCTAAAAGACCGCAATAGGTATAGATCATGACGATGTTCTTGGGCACATTTACCCCAGATACCTCTGCCGCGGTGATGTTCCCCCCAATGGCGTAGGTATTTTTACCGAACCGGGTTTTATTGAGCAAAATGTAGCTTATCACAATCATAATAAAGTAGATGAGCACCGGTATGGGGATGACATTGAACACCTTCCCGCTTAAAGCCGTGAGAGAAGGTATCATGTTACTCACCGGTCTGCCGCCGGTGTAGATTAAGGCAAAGCCCCGGGCTACGGTCATCATCCCTAAGGTAGCGATGAACGCGGGGATCCTGGTCTTGGCGATTAAGAGGCCGCTGATGCCCCCGCAGGCTCCCCCAATAATGAGGGCTGTCAGGACAGGGACGAGGAGGGGCATCACCGGCAGGGAGGGGAAATACTTTTCCGTGGCCGCGGCGGTTTGCCCGAGACTCGCGGCAATCACCCCGGAAAAAGCCAAGACCGAACCCACCGAGAGGTCGATGCCTTTAGCGATGATGACAAAGGTCATCCCCAGGGCCATGATGCCGAAGATTGCGCTTTGGGTTAACACGTTGAAGATGTTTGTGGCGCTGAGGAATGCGGGCTGCACAATACTCAAGATGATAATCATTACCACAAGAACGATAACAATGCCGTACTTCTTGGCGGTTTGTTCGATATTGATCTTTCCAATACTAACATTTAAGGCTGTAGATTTCATTTACCTCATCTCCTTTACTTTTTTTCTTTTTGGACTTGGTAATCCATGGTATTGGTGGCATAGGCCATTAAGGTTTCCTGGGTCAGATCCGGGGAATTTTCAAGAATCCCGGTTACCTTTCCTTGATGCATCACCATGATCCGGTCACTCATCCCCATAACTTCCGGGAGTTCTGACGAGATCATAATGATGGACTTTCCCTCCCCGGCAAGCTGACTGAGGAGCCGGTGGATCTCCGATTTGGTAAGTACATCAATACCCCGGGTCGGTTCATCTATGAACAGAATCTCCGGGTCGGTCATCAGCCAACGGGCAACCAGGACCTTCTGTTGATTCCCTCCGCTCAATTCCTCAATATGCTGTTCAAGCCCTGAAGTTTTAACCTGAACCTTCTTGATGTATTCCTCACATTCTCCCCGCATATAGGATTCCCGGATGAGTTGTGCCTTGTTGAGGAACTTAGGGATGTTGGCGATAACCATGTTGAGCTGTACCCCCAGCATGGGGAAAATCCCGGAACTCCGGCGATCTTCGGTGAGCCAGGCCATTTTAGCGTTTATCGCATCTTCGGAGTTCTTGATTTCAACTTTTTTCCCGTCAATGAAAATATCCCCGCCGCTTTTGGGCCGTACCCCGAATATCGTTTCCACCACCTCGCTGCGGCCCGCACCAACCAGTCCCGCAATCCCCAGGATCTCTCCGCGGCGCACCGTAAAGGAAACATCCTGAAAATACTTCCGGTTGGAGAGGTTCTTGACCTCAAATTTAACCTCCCCAATAGGACAGATCACCTTGGGGAACAGCTCTTCTACATTCCGGCCTACCATCATGGTGATGAGTTTATCTACCTTGAGCTTGGCAGTATCCTCCGCACCAATGTATTCCCCATCCCGGTACACGGTGATCCGGTCGGTGATCTCATAGACCTCATCGAGTTTGTGGGAGATAAAGATGATGCTCTTTCCTTGAGCCTTGAGCTTTCGCATGATCACAAAGAGCTGGGTGATTTCTTTTTCCGCCAGGGCCGAAGTAGGCTCATCCATGATGATCAGCTTCGAGTTGTAGGAGACCGCCCTGGCGATTTCGATCATCTGCATCTTTGCCACGGTAAGGGAGGCCATGAGGGTATGGGGATCCTCTTCCAGGTCAATTTCTTTAAGCACTTCCCGGGTCATCTCATACATCTTCCTATGATCCACAAGGCCAAACTTGGTAAGCGGTTCCCGGCCAAGCCAGATGTTTTCCATGATAGGCCGGTGGAGCACCGGGCTTAACTCCTGATGTATCATGGATATGCCCATATCCAGCGCCTGAGCAGGGCTATAGGATCCTTGCAGTTTACCGTCGAAGATAATTTCTCCGCTGGTTGGATGCTGCATCCCAATGATACACTTCATCAAGGTCGATTTACCGGCCCCATTCTCTCCCATGAGGGCATGGATTTCACCGGGTCGCACCTTGAGTTCAACCCCCCGCAGCGCCTTAACGCCGGGGAAGGTTTTTACGATATTTTTCATTTCAAGCAGATATGCTGCCATGGCTCATCCCCTTATGTTACAGATGGAAAACAAGATAGAAACGTAACAATCTACTGATACTGAGCCAGATTTTCCTTGGTAATGAGCACAAAAGGTACCCAGTTGATTGATTCCTGGAATTCACCCCTGAGAGCCTTGTAAGCCGCTTCTGCTGCTCCCCGGCCTTGGCCTGCCGCATCCTGGAGCACGGTGGCGGCTAGGCTGCCATCTCCCACTGCTGCCTTAGCATCAGGAATCGCATCCACTCCCATGACCAGCACATCGGTACGGCCCGCTCCTTTGAGGGCTTCCGCAGCACCGAGGGCCATTTCATCATTATTGGCCAAGATGCCTTTGAGATTCGTGCCATAAGCGGTAAGCCAGTTTTCGGTGAGACTTAAACCCTGATCCCGCTGCCAATTTCCGGTTTCCTTGGCCAGCACTGTGATCCCGGGGAACTCACGCCGAATCGTATCCTCGTTACCTTCAGTACGCAGAAGCGCGCCTTCGTTGTCTAACTTCCCTATCAGAATAGCTACCCCGCCGGATCCCCCCAGGAGCTTACCCATAGCTTCCATCTGCATTTGTCCTGCGATCACTTCCCGGGACCCCACATAGTACACATTAGGAGGAAGGGATTGATTGCCAAAGGGATTCCGGTTGACGTATATCAAGGGAATCTTTGCTTCTTGGGCCGCCCTGGTAATCGGTTCAGTAGCATTGGTATTCACCGGGACCACAATCAGGCCCTTAACTCCCTGGGCAAGTAGGGTGTTTGCCAGATCCTGCTGCTTGATTACATCTTCCTGGGCATCTTGAAAGATAAGTTCATAATCAGGTTTATCCGCAAAGAAGGCCTTGGTTTCATTCATGATGTACCCCTGAAAAGTATCATTGAAGTTATTGCAGATGTACCCGATCCTGGTCTTACCGGCCCCGCCAGCCGCTTTTTGCCTGGAACAACCCAAAAATCCTGACAGCGCAATCAGCACTGCCGCACCGACCCATACCGCTTTTTTCATACAAATCTCCTTTTGTTTGCTGTCGCGTCCTTTATGAGACACGTTATATGAAAACGTTTACAGATAAAGTATCCACCGGCTTTTTAGGATTGTCAACAAAAATTTTATGAGTATAATTGCTTATGAAATCATAACTTATGGTATACGCGTAAAACTGCTTTGTAAGTATAATTCAAAAAAGTCTAAAAAATACGCTTTACAGATGAGGATCTTCGCTATAATATATGTAATGAATAAAAACGTTTTCATATAGTAATCATGTATGGATTGGGGAAAAGAAACAGCGTAATCAGGCCGGAGGAACCATGATGGATGTATTGAGGATAGGACTAATTGGAGCAGGAAGAATTGGGAAGATCCACGGGGAAAATAGCGCCCGGTTTATTCCCGGGGCACGGCTCGAAGGGATCGCAGATATCGCGATGCAGGAAGAGCAGCAAACCTGGGCCAAGGGACTGGGAGTGCGGCTCATTTCCGCTCATCCCCAGGATATCCTTGGGGATCCGGCAATTGATGCGGTGCTGATCTGCAGTGCTACTGATACCCATGCCGATTTGATCAGTGCCGCAGCTGCTGCGGGAAAACACATTTTCTGTGAAAAGCCTATAGACCTATCGGTTCCCCGCGTGAAGGCAGCCCTGGCTGCGGTAAAAAAAGCAGGGGTTACCCTTCAGATAGGCTTTAACCGCCGGTTTGACCGCACTTTTAAACGTATTCGGGAACTTACCCTGGCTGGGGAAATCGGAGACGTACAGCTTATCAAGATCACCTCCCGGGATCCGGCTCCGCCCCCTCAAGCGTATGTAGCGGTTTCTGGCGGAATCTTCATGGACATGATGATTCATGATTTTGACATGGCCCGGTTCCAGGCAGGGAGTGAGATCACCCAAGTCTATGCTATGGGGGCGGTGCTCATTGATCCTGAAATTGGGGAGGCCGGGGATCTGGACACCGCCATTGTAAGCCTTACCTTTGCCAACGGCGCCCTGGGAGTCATTGATAATTCCCGGAAAGCGGTCTATGGCTATGATCAGCGGGTAGAGGTCTTTGGCTCAAGGGGGGCTACTCGTGGGGAAAATGAAACCGCTGACCAGGTAACCTTAGCCACTGCCTCGGGACTCGTCAGTGCAAAGCCCCTGCACTTTTTCTTGGAACGGTACCAAGGGGCGTATCGTGCTGAGCTGGCATCCTTTGTGGATGCGGTCTTGCATCATCGCTCCCCGGAAGTAAGCGGGGAAGATGGTTTGGAGAATATGTACGCGGCCCTGGCCGCGGGGAAATCCCTTAAAGAAAAACGGCCTGTTTCCATTGATGAAGTCAGGGTTGAGTAAAGGGAAGGAGGAGGAAACATGCAGTTTCATCATCAGACGCCTTTTGGTTATGGGTATACACCGCTGGTTCTTAGGAACGCCGGGACCGCGGATATGCTGATGGAGTTCGGAGTACTCAGGGTCCAGAAGGACGAGAAGTACGAGCATTATTCGGAAACCGATGAGCGGGTATGGCTTTTATCCCAGGGCAAGGCGCATATATGCCTGGGGAAAGAAGGATGGTACGAAATTTCCCGGCCCAATACGTTTGATTATGCTCCGTGGTGTTTTTCGGTTCCAGCCAAAGTGAAGATTACCATAAGGGTCTCAGAGGGGGAGGCTGAGTTTTACTACGTGGCCACGAACAACCCTCGAAGATTCGACATAAAAATCTACCCCCCTGAAGTGTGTCGCAGCGAATTCCGGGGGGAAGGAACCATGCGGGAAACTTCCACCAGGATCGTGCGAACTATTTTTGACGATACCAATCATCCTGAATCAAACTTGGTAATCGGTGAAGTCATCGGTGTTCCAGGGAAATGGTCCAGTTATCCGCCTCACCACCACCCGCAGCCTGAGATTTACCATTACCGGTTTCTGCCGGAGCAGGGCTTTGGGCTTACCGCCATCGGGAATACACCGTATATCATCCGGGACAAGGATACTATTTTGATCCGGGACGGGGAGGATCATCCCCAGGTAACTGCTCCAGGGTATGCCATGTGGTACCTCTGGGTGATCCGGCATCTGGAGAACCTCCGGTATGGACCCCAATACGTTGCCGAAGCCCACCAGTGGGTAAACGGGCCGGAAGACCGTATCTGGCAGCCGTAATACACATAGAAGAAGGAGAAACAGGATGGGAAAAACAATCAGGCTGACGACCGCCCAGGCGCTGGTGCGGTTTTTGGATAACCAGTACATAGAACATAACGGTGAAGAACTAAAATTCGTCAATGGCGTGTTTGGTATTTTTGGGCACGGAGTGGTGGTCGGTCTGGGGGAAGCCCTGGCTGCGGCAGATCACGGGCTGCGGTTTTATCAGGCGAAAAACGAACAGGGAGCGGGGCACGCGGCTATCGGGTACGCGAAACAGAACAATCGGCTCCGCATGATGGCGGTGTGCAGTTCTATCGGCCCCGGTGCGTTGAATATGGTAACCGCGGCAGGAACCGCTACCGCGAACCGGCTGCCGGTCCTGTTCCTCCCTGGAGACGCCTACGCCTGCCGCCAGCCTGATCCGGTTTTGCAGCAGATAGAAACGCCCCATGACTACACCACTACTGCCAGTGACGCGTTCCGCGCGGTAAGCCGGTACTGGGACCGGGTAAATCGGCCTGAACAACTGATGATCGCCCTGATAAACGCTTTCCGGGTACTGACCGACCCGGCAGAAACCGGCGCGGTAACCGTGTCCCTGCCCCAGGATGTCCAGGGAGAGGTGTACGACTACCCTGAGGAGTTTCTGGCGAAACGGATACACCACCTTGAACCGCGTATCCCCACCAAGGGACAGATACAACGGGCGGTAACCATGATACGGGCGGCAAAGAAGCCGCTGGTCATCTGCGGCGGCGGGGTACGGTATTCCGGGGCAGCAGAGGAGCTAGGGGATTTCTGCCGGACTTTTCATATACCTATCGGGGAAACCCAGGGGGGAAAGGGGACGGTCCTGTGGGATCATCCCTACAATCTTTCGGGGATTGGAAGCACGGGGAGCCGTGGGGCGAATACCCTTGCCAAAGAAGCTGACCTCATCATCGCGGTAGGAACCCGGCTGGGGGATTTTACCACCTGTTCCAAGTGGCTGTTTCAGAATCCTGACGCGCGGTTTTTGGGGATCAATATCGCGCCTTTTGACGCGTATAAAATGAACGGCGAACCCCTTATCGCGGACGCGAAACTCACCCTTGAAGCGCTGATTGCGGCATTGCCGGGGTACAGGTCGGGCTGGGGGGAACGGATTGAGGAAGTAAAGCGGGAGTGGGACGCGGAGGTTGACCGGCTCTATCATCTGGAGGATCCTGCCGGGCTTGCCCAGGTGCGGGTACTGGGGGAATTGAACGAGGGCCTGCTTCCTGCGGACGCGGTTGTTGTTTCGGGTTCCGGGTCTATTCCCAGTGATATGCAGCGGGTGTGGCGCACAAGGGTGCGGGACACGTACCACGTCGAATACGCGTTTTCCTGTATGGGCTATGAAATCGCCGCTGCCTTGGGGGTTAAAATCGCCCAGCCAGCTAAAGAAGTAGTGGCTTTGGTAGGAGATGGGGCCTATACCATGCTCCACACCGAACTGTTGACCGCGGTTCAGGAGGGGAAGAAGATCATCGTCGTGGTACTGGATAATGCAGGGTTTCATTGCATTGATAACCTCCAGCACAGCCAGGGGATTATCCATTTCGGCAACGAATGGAAAACCCGGGATAGCGTGAGCGGGCGTCTGGAAGGGGCTTCCGTGCAAGTGGACTACGCGAAGAACGCGGAGAGCTGGGGTGCTATTGGGCTGCGGGCGCGGACCGCAGCGGAATTGCGGGAGGCGGTGGGACAAGCCCTTGCTGCCAAAGGGCCGGTGCTTATTGACGTGAAGGTTACCCCCAAGTCCATGACCTACGGGTATGAATCCTGGTGGCGGGTTGGCACGGCCCAAGTATCTGCCAATCCTGAAGTGGTGAAAGCCGCTGAGCAAATGGCTGCAGAACTTACCAAGGCCAGAATGTTTTAAGGGGGAATGGGATGGGTGAAACACCAATTACCTTAGGTATCGCGCCAATCGGCTGGACTAACGACGACCTTCCTGAACTCGGCGGGGAGATTCCTTTTGAGCAGTGTGTCAGTGAAATGGCCTTGGCCGGGTTTAAGGGAAGTGAAGTGGGGAATAAGTACCCCAAAGATCCGGCCGTTCTCAACGCAGCCCTCAAACTTCGGGGTTTGACCATCTGTAATGCCTGGTTCAGTTCATTCCTCACCACCAGGGCTTATGAAGAAGTGGAAGCTGCCTTCATCGCGCACCGGGATTTTCTGTATGCAGTAGGCGCACGGATAATCGGGGCCGCGGAACAGGGCCATTCCATTCAGGGCCAGGATAAGCCTGTTTTTGATGCAAAGCCGTATTTCACCGATGAGGAATGGGATCGTCTTTGTGAGGGGCTTAACAAGCTGGGTAAACGGGCTGCGGAAAAGGGTATGAAACTGACCTATCACCACCATATAGGAACCGGCGTGCAGACCACATCTGAAATCGACCGGCTCATGGAAAACACCGATCCCGACCTGGTGGGGCTGCTCTACGATACCGGGCATCTGGTGTTCTCAGGGGAGGATCACCTGGGGGTGCTGGCCAAGTGGATACACCGGATTTGTCATGTACACCTGAAAGATATGCGTCCTGCCCTGCGGGAGAAGGCTATCGCCGGAAAGTGGTCATTCCTCAGGGCGGTTAAAGCGGGGGTGTTTACCGTACCCGGAGATGGCAGTGTGGATTTTGTTCCGGTTTTCGATGCCCTCAAACAAGCAGGATATGCTGGTTGGTGGGTGGTGGAAGCGGAACAAGACCCTGCCCAGGCAAACCCGCTGGAATACGCGATTAAAGCGCGCACGTTTATCAAGGAAAAAGCCGGTATCTAGCCGGTAATACCGATTCGGTTTGTGAAGGAACAGGTATGAAATTTGGGATTAAGACCTTAGACGATATAGAGGTGCAGGGTAAAACCGTACTGTGCCGTATCGATATCAATCAACCGGTAGACCAGGCCACAGGCACCCTCAAGGATACCACCAGGATAGAGGCGTGTACCCCAACCCTCAAAGAACTGAGTGATAAAGGGGCAAAGGTGGTCCTCTTGGCCCATCAGGGGAGCGACATTGAATACCAGAATTTTTACACCACCGCTCCCCATGCCCAGGTTTTGTCCGGCCTTTTAGGGAAGCAGGTTCGCTTTATTGATGATGTCTGCGGCCCTGCGGCACGGGAAGCTATCCAGGCCCTCAAACCAGGGGACTTGTTGCTCTTGGACAATGTCCGTTTTATGGCGGAAGAACAAACCCTCTTTGAAATGAAGCTCAAGCTTTCCCACGCAGCCCAGGCAAAGACCTTGCTGGTACAGAAGCTGGCACCCCTGGCGGATCTGTACGTTTGCGACGCGTTTGCCGCAGCCCATCGGGATCAGCCCAGTCTTTGCGGGTTTGAACAGGTCCTACCCAGCGCTATGGGACGGCTCTTTGAAGCGGAATTCTGCGTTATTTCCTCGTTGATGGAAAAACCGGAACGGCCCTGTGTGTTTGTACTGGGGGGAGCCAAGATAAACGACGCCTTTCTGATGATGAGTACCGTATTAGGCGGAGGGATCGCGGATACGGTTTTAACCGGAGGCGTGGTCGGAGAAGTGCTGTTGTGGGCAGCGGGTAAGGGGATTGGGGAACCTACCAAACGGTTTATCCAGCAAGAAGGCTACAAACCTTTGGTGGAAACCGGAAAAGCCTTGGTAGCCCAGTACCGGGATAAGATCGTGATGCCTGAGGATCTTGCCGGAGTACATGAGGGGAAACGGCTCGAATATACCCTTGGAACCATACCTTCTGATTTTTTGGTTCTGGATATTGGTACCCAGACCGCGTGCGCGTATCAGGAAAGGATCAAAGCGGCTAAGACCATCTTTGTGAACGGGCCTATGGGGGTCTTTGAAGAAGGGCCGACCGAAAAAGGTACGCAGTTGGTCTGGGATGCCTTAGGAGAAACCCCGGGGTATACGGTTATCGGCGGCGGGGACAGTATCAGGGCAACCAAAAAATACGGTAAAACCAAGCTCATCTCGTATATCTGTACCGGTGGAGGGGCGCTTATCCGCTTCCTTACCGGGGAAGAATTACCGGTGGTCAAGGCCCTGAGATATGGTTCACATTTAAACGTTAAGGAGAAAAATAATGGTTAAAGTCGGTGTAGCAGGTTACGGGGTAATCGGCCAGCGTTTGGCTGATGGGGTGGCCTTACAAAAGGACATGCAATTGGTGGGTATTGCGGATGTGGTTCCCACGCTTTCCATCCGGGCGCTCAAGGAACGGGGGATGCCCTACGACCTGTATCTGGTGGAAGGGGCAAACAAAGCCGCGTTTGATACTGCGGGTATTCCGGTGAAGGGTAGTTTTGCAGACCTTATCGGGAAGGTAGACATCATGCTTGATTCCTCCCCCGGAGGGGTGGGAGCTAAAAACAAGGAACGGTATGAACAAGCAGGTATCCGGGCGATCTTCCAAGGGGGAGAAAAGAACTCGGTGGCGGATGTGTTTTTTCACGGGTATGCCAACTATGAAAAGGGCCTGGGGGCCAAGTACCTCAAGCTCACCAGTTGTAATACCACGGGGCTGATTCGTTCAGTGGATTGCCTGGATCGTATGTACGGGCTTGACCGGGTTGCCATCACGATCATCCGGCGGGTAGCGGATCCAGGGGACTATCACCGGGGATTAACCAATGCCTTGCAGATGGACAAGGCCCCTTCTCATCAGGCCCTAGACCTTATGACCATCATGCCCCATGTGGAGGCCACCGGGATCCTGGTACACACCCCGGTAACCCACGGACATATCATAACCGTGGTAGCCCATCCTAAACAGGGAAAAATAAGCAAGGACATGGCCCTTGCAGCCTTTAAGACCCATGACCGGATTCGGGTGGTACGGATTGAAGATGGATTTCTGGGGAACGCCTCATTTTTTAGGTATGCCCGGGACCTGGGAAACCCCCGAGGGGATATGTATGAAATCGGTCTGTGGGAAGACGGCATCGTAGAAAGCGGAGACCAGATCATGTATGCCATCAACATACCCCAAGAATCGGTTACCATTCCAGAGACTATGGATGCGATTCGGGCAGCCATGAGTATGCAGCAGGACTCGGCTTCAGGGACTGCAGCAACCAATAAATACCTCAGGTTAGGTACCTGGAAATGAGTATGCTGGATCCAGTTACGCTCAAGCAGGTACGTTCCTTTGCCGCCCAGATCCGCTTGGAAACCCTCAAGGAGGTGGGCGCCCGGGGATTCGGCCATCTGGGAGGGGCCTTGAGTATTGTGGAGGCCCTGGCGGTCTTATACGGAGGGCTGATGCGGATCGATCCCCACAATCCCCAATGGCCGGAACGGGACAAACTGGTGATGTCCAAGGGTCATGCAGGCCCTGCACTCTACGCGGCCCTGGCCCTCAAGGGGTATTTTCCCCTAGACTGGCTTTCGACCTTAAACCAGCCGGGGACACGGCTTCCCAGCCACTGCGATAGGAAACTTACCCCCGGCATTGATATGACCACCGGCTCTCTGGGACAGGGGGTCTCCACCGCCATCGGGCTTGCCTTGGCCCAGCGCATGGACGGGATGTCCAGCCGTACCTATCTTATTACCGGGGACGGAGAACTGAACGAAGGCCAGACCTGGGAAGGAGCGCTCTTTGCCCCGCAGCACAAGCTGACGAACCTGACGTGGCTTGTGGATTACAACCACAAGCAGCTTGACGGTGACACTGAGGAGATCCTGGACTTGGGGGATCTGGAGGCCAAGTTTAGGGCGTTTGGCTGGGCTACTGCAGCGGTGAACGGAAACGAGGTAGAAGCCGTGGCCCAGGCCCTTGAAGCGGCCCAACGAGAAACTGCCAAGCCCTGGTGTATCGTGCTTAACACCGTCAAAGGTGCCGGGGTTCCCCTGGTAGCCGACATAGCGCTCAATCATCACATCGTGTTTGAGGGTGAATTGCGGACAAAGGCGATAGCCACGATGGAACAAGCCGTTGCGGCCCTGGAAGGAGCACAACCATGATTGTATACGACGGCAGCATGGATACGGAAGTATACAAGAACGTCTTTGGCCGGGTGCTGGAGGCATTATGTACTGAAGACCCGGATGTGGTGTACCTGGATGCGGATTTAATGAATTCCTTTGGGACCCACGGCTTATGGAAGCGCAATAAGGGCCAGGTCATTAACTGTGGCATCAGTGAAGCGAATATGATGGGCATTGCCGCGGGCCTTTCAGCGGGAGGCAAGAAGCCCTATGTGCATACCTTTGGGCCCTTTGCGTCCCGGCGTTGTTACGATCAGGTTTTTCTGTCTGTGGGGTATGCGGGAAACAGTGTGCGGGTGTTTGGCTCTGATCCGGGGGTAACCGCGGCCTTTAACGGCGGTACGCACATGCCCTTTGAAGACATGGCCCTGATGCGGGCGGTACCGGAGAGTACGGTCATTGAAATCAGCGATGGAGTCATGCTGGAAAAGCTGATGCGGCTGAGCAAGGACAAACCCGGACTTACCTATTTCAGGACAACCCGCAAAGCCTATCCCAAGGTATATAGTGCGGATCATGAGTTCACTATCGGCAAAGGGGAAGTGCTGCGGGAAGGGAAGGATCTGACGATCATAGCCTGCGGACTCATGGTGGGGGAGGCCATGAAAGCTGCCCTTATCCTGCAGGGTCAGGGGATCAGTGCGCGGGTAGTGGACATGTTCACGGTTAAACCGCTGGATGGGGAACTGCTGATGCGGTGTGCCCGGGAAACCGGTCGGATTCTGACTGCGGAGAACCACAACATCATAGGCGGTTTGGGGGATGCGGTGGGATCTGCATTACTGGAAAGTGGTATACCGGTAAAGATGCGCAAACTGGGGGTTCAGGACCAATTCGGCTCGGTAGGGCCGCAGGAGTACCTCATGGATCACTACGGCTTAAACGCCGCCCACATCGTAGAGCTTTCATTGTTCTGAAAAAGAACGGAGGTGGTATAGTTGACAAAATCGGCTGTACCATCCTTCTTTTTTCCTACCCCTTTGCGCCTATGGAACAGGTGGATTTGCGGATGATGAGCTTATGGGGGATGATGATCTCAAAGTCGGTATTGCCTGATATACGGCCGGGAAGATTGTGGGCGGCTTGTTCACCGATTTCTTCTATTGGCTGGTGAATGGTGGTGAGCCAGGGAATGAAGTAATTTGAGCTTTTGATGTTGTCAAAGCCTATCACAGAAACTGCTTCCGGGACACGGAGGTCCTCGTCTTTTAATACCTGGATAGCTCCAATCGCAAGCTCATCAGTGGCGGCGAAAACCGCGGTAAAGTCCTGCTGCGGAGCAGGAGTTCCCGTATAAAGTAAAGGAGAAAACAATGGCAAAGCAAAAAGATTGGGAATTGCGCTCGTGCTTTTGACGGTTGTCGCAATTGGAACGGTTTTTGCGGCGTCACAGGTCAGCCTCACATACAACATTCTTGATGACAGCTCTATTGAAACTCAAATTAACAAGAGGAACCGGTCAAGGAAATAAACGCCGCGGGAATCGGGCTTGAGATAAGTACCGAAGGGATAAGCTCTTATTCGACTTCGATGAGTTTCCCGCTCTCAAAAGAGCGCTTACAAGTATAGGCGATTTCTGAGACCCGAGTACCGTCGTATACTGAACGCGCCAGCGAATACAAGCCGTCTAGAAATTACCCATAGTGAAACGGCATTACATTAACAGGGAATACCTTGGGGTATCATTAGGTTTCTATCTACCACATCCTGTAAATCCACAGATAGCCTGAAGATGTTGATTGAAGGCCACCACCGCTCTCGCCCCCGTCTTTCCCGCCGTACCCACTCTGGGCTCCGGAAGTGCTTTTGCCACTGGCAAGGTATCCCCTCCTGTGGGATATCACAAGTATATCATACTTTCCCGTTTTGCCCCGAAAAAGAAATTGCCCAGATTGTAAAACCTGCTTGTCAACATTGCTATTTTATGGTATAAAATTATAATTTTATGTTTTTAAGGAGACAGGATTATGAAAAGAACAATGCGCATTATCGGGATTTTGCTCCTGGTAGCGGGATGTTTGTCGCCGTTGTTTGCGACAGGCAGAGGCGAGTCTTCGGGCGCTTCGGGTGGCGTAACGCTGGTGATGGGGTCGTGGCGGGCCGATGATGTGACCCAGATGAACGCGCTGCTGGCGGAGTACAAAAAGCTAAAGCCGGATGTAACGATTCAGTTCCGGCCGACTAATCCGCCGGATTACAACGCGACATTGCGCTTGCAACTGGACGGCGGTACCGGGCCTGACCTGATGTACGCGAGGAGTTACGCACCGGGCCGCGAGCTTTTTAATGCAGGTTATTTCGCGGATTGCAGCGACATTCCGGGGCTCAAGCAGAATTTCAGTGCGGCGAATCTTGCCCCCTGGCAGATGCCGGACGGCAAGGCGTTCGCGGTTCCTTTTGCGGCAGTCTCCCACGCGGTCTACTACAACAAAACCATATTCCAGAAAGAAGGGCTTGCCATACCCCAGACCTGGGAAGATTTTCTCAGTCTCTGCGCGACGATTGCCGCCAAGGGGTATACGCC
>JAISGE010000149.1 GCA_031263265.1 Treponema sp. | reverse complement strand
ATGCGTTTTTACGGCTTTCCCAAAATCAGATCTGCTCAGGTGTCTTAACAGACTGGCTAATACTGTGGTAAACTTGGTCATAGCTTGTATTTCCTTTTGGTATATAGATTTATGTCAATTTCTTTATACCATTTAAAAGATCGAAATACAAGCTGTTTCGTTTTTCCTCAATTAAACCGGACAGCAGTGAATTATATTCTTAAAGAAGTTGAAAATGTATTTTTAGAAAAATTTCCTCATAAAACCAATGAGATAAAAAAATTTATTGGAGGAATAAAGTATAGGAAATTTGATTTAGGTGAGATGAATATTTCACTATATCCGAAAATAAGAGATATTAGTGATTTTCCTATTTTGGTTGCGGCAATAGAATCAAATGTAGATATATTGATAACCGGGGATAAAGATTTTGATGAAATAACGATTGACAGGCCAATGATAATGAAACCAAGAAAATTTATAGATGAATATATGAATTAAAGAAATGTAAAAAAACAGGCAAAACTTCGCATTTGCAACCCTGGTCTTTGGCAAAGCCATTGGGAAACAACATCTTTCACCCTCTACCGATACTTGAGGCTGTTTCAAAACCAACCGGGTTTTGAAAGCCTTACTTGACATTTACTTGATTTGTGAAGAGAATAGAAGTATGACAAAATCAATTCTTTTGTCATTGAAGGAGTGCGAGTATGATAATCGAGATCAGAGCCACTGGAAAGGCCATTCCATCAACCCGGCTTTCCAATGATGATCTAGCGAAAACCCTCGATACCAATGATGAGTGGATTACATCCCATACGGGCATCAAGGCACGGCATATCGCTGATGAGGCTACCGCATGTAGTGATTTAGCCTTGGAAGCGGCCCGGCAAGCCTTAGCTTTGGTCATAACCCAAGAGGGAACTCCTGAGCAAACCATTGAAGATGCCGCCCTCACGGTGGACCTGATCATCCTTGGCACTGCCACACCGGATTATCATGGATGTCCTTCTACGGCTTGCATTGTCCAGGATAAACTGGGGGCTCGTAATGCCTTTGCTATGGATATTAGCGCGGGTTGTACTGGATTTATTTACGGCATTGAAACTGCGGCTGCCCTCCTTGCATATACCCCATCCCGGAAACGAGCCTTGGTTATTGGTTCAGAGATTTTATCCCGTTTCACTGACTGGCATGATCGAAAAAGTTGCGTACTCTTTGGCGACGGCGCCGGAGCAGTGCTTCTTGAAAAGACCTTTGAACCGCAGGATGGGTCTCCAACAAAGCGGGGGATCCTGCAGACCATCCTGGGGGCAGACGGTTCTGGCGCGGAGCACATTATCATCCGGCGAGGAGGTTCCCGTTCTGCCTTTAAAACCGGGGATTTCATCGACGTGCCTCCGGTTCTTGAGATGAATGGTCAGGCGGTCTATAATTTTGCGGTTAAATCCATAACCGAAACCATAGAAAAGCTTCTTGCTGCGGAAAACATCACCATTGATGCGGTGCAATGGATCGTACCCCATCAGGCCAATCGACGGATCCTTACCGCCGCGGGGAAACGGCTGGGTATACCAGAGGAACGATTTTTTCTTAACTTGGACGAATATGCCAATACCTCCGCAGCGTCGATTCCTATTGCCTTGGACGAACTCAATCGAGGGGGTAAGCTACAAAAGGGGGATATTATCATGATCATTGGGTTTGGCGGGGGTTTAACCTCGGGGGGAAGCCTCATTGTCTGGTAGTACGCTTACCCAACAATTCGTGTTTCTGTTTCCTGGACAAGGCGCTCAGTATCAAGGTATGGCCTTGGATTTTTGGGAACATTCCCCGGAAGTTCGACGGCTCTTTGAACTCGCTGCAGAGAGTACCGGCAAGAACATGCAAGCCCTGCTTCGAGATGCGGATGCTGCAACCTTGAAACGGACCGATGTTTCTCAGCCGGCCATTACCCTGGCTAATCTGAGTGCTGCCGCGTACCTGGCGGAACAAGGTCTGGAACCTGCAGGGGCTGCAGGGTTCAGCTTGGGAGAATACGCAGCCCTGGTTACCGGGGGCGTGATCTCTCCCGAGGACTGTTTTCGACTGGTAACGGCTCGAGGAAAAGCAATGCAGGAGTCAGCGGATCGCCTGGGCAGCGGAACTGCCGCACCGGGAATGGCCGCGGTGATAGGGCTGGCCCCTGAACAAGTAGAATCCCTGATTGCGGTATGGCAGGCCGATGGTATATCCGGTCTGTATGCGGCCAACATCAATTCCACTGGACAGACGGTGGTGGCGGGGACCAGCGAGGCTTTGGCAGTCGCGGTAAGCCGGTTTAAGGACGCCGGGGCCAGACGGGTCCTCCGTCTTCAGGTAGCAGGTCCCTTTCATTCTCCTCTTATAAGGGATGCAGCAGAACAGTTTCTGCCGGTTCTCGAATCCGTAATGTTCAGGGATCCGGTGATTCCCCTCTATTCCAATGTAACAGGGGGGGTCTTGAACACAGGGGCCGAAGCAAAACAGCGCGCCTTGGAACAGATAACCCAGCCCGTACGTTGGCTTGATGAAGAACGGGCCATTGCAGCTCAAAAAGGCATTGCCGGGGTACTGGAAACCGGTCCTGGCACCGTGCTGCGGGGCTTATGGAAAGATGCGGGAAGCCCGCTCCCCTGTGAAAGTGCGGGAACAATTGCCGCAATCGACCAGTTGTTAAGAAGCCTTGGGCCAATTCAAACCTGAAAAGCAAACAAAAATCCGAAGGACAGGCCATGAACAAAGAAGAACAGGTCATCGTAGAGTTTCGGGACTTATTTAACAAGTGGGGTTGGCTCAATAAGCTCAAGATGGAAAGCCGTTTTAAGGGCTATACATCGTCTGAAGTGCATTGCATCGAACTCATTGGAAAAAATGAAGATTCCAACGAGACGCAGCTTGCGGAGTCCTTTTATATGACCAGAGGCGCCATCAGTAAAATGGCGAAAAAGCTCATCAAAAAAGGCCTTATCGAAAGTTACCGGAAGCCGGATAACAAGAAAGAAATCTGCTTTAGACTTACCCTGCGCGGGGAAGAAATCAACAGAGTCCATGCGGAACTGCACCAAGCGTTTCGAGAGCGGGATAAAGCCCTATTTGAGCAGGTAACCGAAGAACAATTTGACGCAATGCTTCACTTCGTGGAACAGTACAGCCGGCATTTGGATGCGGAAATAAAGAAACTGGGCGTTAAGCGTTCTTAATGCAAGCGTCGTTTAATAACATTAAAGAGCGGATTTTCTTTTCTTGGCAGGTTTGGCGTTTCTCCGCGTTCTACTGCTTGCCAATAAGTCCACGGTAGCGCTCCACTGCCAATTTCATAATCATATCCATCCCACCCGTCTTCTCTATACGCATAAAAAGCCCAGTGATATTGTTTATCTTCAAGCATTGAAACAAGGTCTTCTAAATAATTTAAGGCCCCTGGATTTCTCCGCATACACCCAAATTCTGATACTACAATCCTATTTAATGGAATAGTATGACGCTTTATCCAATTTTCAAATGGTTCAAAATAGCTAAGCATGGTATTCCTGTTCCATACGGTTGTTCCATCACCAAAGGGAATAGCACCAGGATAGGAATAGGTAGCTCCATTTCTAAAATTTCCATTAGAAGTAAATGCATAAGGTTCATACATGTGAACCGAATAAAGAATGGTATCATCCGCAAGTTTATCAGGAAACTCACCATAACTTGAAGGCTGCGCATAAAATCCCGATTCAACCATGATTGGCGTATACCGGTCTATTGGTCGTATGGTTTGTATCATTTTATCATAAAAACGATACAAATCCCGAGGCGTATTTTGGTATTGGGAATACCATGCAGAAAATCTATCCCCATTACCCACCGTTGTTTGTTCTTTTAGTCCTGTACTTATTTCAGGATACGGTTCGTTAAGAATATCATAGGCCACAATACAATCATAGGTTTTTAATGCTTCAGCTAAATCAGCCCAAAAACGAAATGCCATCTCTTGATAGTGATAATTTTCCCAAATTCGTGAATCATAGTGGTTATTGTTATTTTGCGACCAGCGGCATCCCGGAAGGGATAATGGGGCAATGACCACTTTTAAACCATGGGTTTCCGCCCATGAAAGAACCTGTTTTAAAACGGCTAAGTCTTGCTGAATAAGCCCTTGGTAATTATCAGCATTACCAATCAGAAAATCCCGTGATTCTGTTTCCCATTTATCATACACAAGGCGCACCCATTTTATATTGATGCTCTTTGCGTCACGGAACCATTCTTCTTGCGGGACATGATTCATATAGTTGGTGCCTCTTTGGGGAGATGAATCCCAAAAATCAATTTTATCCAAGCCATACAAATTGGTAAGACCAAGACAAATAACAATGAATACGAGGCCTGTTCGAGATATAACATTCATTTTAAAACCCTTTCCTGGAATCCAATAAGATCGTAACCGGACCGTCATTGGTAGCCCTGACCTCCATGTGGGTCTGGAACACCCCGCTTTCACAGGACAGCCCCTGTTCCCGGATCCTGTCCATGAAGTATGCGTACAGACCCCGGGCAACCGTGCTTTCAGCGGCATTTGAATAGGAAGGCCGCTTGCCTTTCCGGGCATCCCCTAAGAGGGTGAACTGAGACACCACCAGGACGCTTCCTCCGGTATCTTGCACCGAACGGTTCATCTTTCCCTCAAGGTCTTCAAAAATTCTCAAGCCAGCAATCTTCTGGGCAAGGTAAGCCGCATCTGCTTCAGTGTCCTCCTGGGCCACCCCCAGGTACACAAGAAGACCTGCGGCGATGTTCCCCTGAAGGACTCCCTCCACAGAAACCGACGCATCCTTAACCCGCTGCACTACCGCCCTCATTTACCCCTTCCTAAACGAAGCCCTGCCTGGTGGAGCGCCACCCCTTGGAGCGCTATATCCTGCCCTTTTTCGGTGGATACCGGGATTATCCTGCCTAAAACTTCCAAGGGCTGTTCAGGATTTAGGGAAACGGCAAAATCAAAGTTTACCGCTACGATACCTTCCAAGGTACTGCGGGTATCGTAGCCTACCAATAAATTAAAGGACGTGGCATTTTGCAGAACCTCAAGATTGGTAGCCATGCCCCGCCATATCACATGGCAATCCCGATACAGGACCGGTTCCTGGTATACCTCTTTATAGGTAAACCGGTCTTTCAGCGTATCAAAACCCGGGACTTCCATGTATGACATGAGGAGCCGGGACTTAGTTTTAATGGCATCCGAGGCATTGGATTCGAGGATTCGGTTCAAGGCAACTTTTGCCGCCTCATCCTGGTATTTGGTGAAAAACTTCCGGGCATCTTCATAGGCAGCAAAGACCTGGGTTCTGGTTAAGATGTACCGGTAACTGCCCCCGACTTGTACCGGTTCCTCCCGTTCCGTTGCATCCAAGGCGCTGGTGATAAGTCCATCTCGTTCACCTCTTGAGGAAAAAGAGGGAAAAAAGGAAAACGCAGGAACCGGTACGGCAATCCCCTTAATTTTGATGAAGAGTCCGCCGGATAGCACCAGCCCTATAAGGAGTCCTCCACAGACCATCAGGATGCCTGCCTTGCTTGGAGGCACCAGAGGCGGAGGCGGGAAGAGCTTGGCCAGTCCCCCGGTTTCAATCCACGCGGACAGGTTTTCGGTTCCTGAGTATTTACGGATCACCTTGAGGGCCTTGTTCGCGATCTTATTCTTATCATCCTGATCCTGGACTTCCAGGTAAAAATCCACTGCCCGGTCAGTTTCTCCCCGGCGAAGGTAGAGAACCGCTAAGCCAAGTAAGACCAAAGGGTCCCGCATTTTTATATCCCTGGCGAGTTTGAAATACGTAAAGGCTAAGTTAAACACCCCGGTATGCAGATAAGAAAGGGCCAAAATATAGTAATAGGTGAAGATACCCCGGTACCGGTTTACCTCAGGTTCGAGTAATTTTATGGCTCTATCATAATTCCTCCGCCTTAACAAGCGGGTTGCCTTGGTCAGGATAGGATCAAGCTTCATGGGTTAGTAATCCAGATTACCCCTTAATTCTATTATGTTTGCGGCCTGTAGGTAAACCTACGCTTCCGGGTAAAACAAGCGGTTCACGTTTCCATACCTTTTAAGCATCTTACCAGCGCAGCCTTATCTTGTGCATTAAAGAAGGCCGAGCCGGTAACTAAGACATCCGCCCCAGCTTCCCGAACCAGGGGGGCAGTTGATGCATGGATCCCCCCATCCACGGAGATTAAAAACCCGTACTGCCCCTGTTCCCGGATCTGTACCAGGGTTTTTATCTTCTCAAGGCACGGAGGAATGAGTTCTTGACCGCCAAATCCTGGATCTACGGTCATTACCAAAACCAGATCCACAAAAGGAAGCAGCTCTATTATCCCGGACACCGGGGTTGAAGGCACCATACTGATCCCTGCTTTTTTTCCCAAGCCCCGGATACACATGAGGAGCCTATGGGAATGAACCACTGCTTCAGTATGAAAGGTAATACAATCAGCCCCGGCCTGGGCAAAGGCTATTGCCAGGTTGTCAGGCTCATAGACCATCAGGTGTACGTCAAAAAATGCGGTACTTTGAGGCCGTAGATCAGCTGCCAGTTTGGGGCCAAAGGTAAGGTTGGGAACAAATTTGCCGTCCATCACGTCCAAGTGAACCCATTCTGCTCCAGAAGCCTCAATATCCGACACTGCTGCAGCAAAATGAGAAAAATCTGCCGAAAGTAGCGAAGGTGCGATAAACGGGTATTTCATAACGCTTTTAATGATACTAACAGAACCCTTTCTTGTAAAGAGAGGCTGTGCAGCGGCCTTTTTCGTGGGGCCAGGGCTTAAGGGTTTTTTTACGATTTTTGTTTAAAAAACTCACAAGAATGTTCCGTATTACTTTACAAAGTAAGTCGAATAATGTACACTTACCTTGATTTATTGCTTAAATTTTAGGGTTTGCGGGCGGTAAAGGGTCCGCAATAAAAGGAGAAACAGTATGCATGTTCATTCTTTGGGGATGAAGGCAAAAGGTTTGATCGGGGCGCTCGTTGGAGGCGCGGTGGCGTTGGTGGCTCTGTTGGGGGCTTGTTCGCACGAGATAGACTCGCCTGAACCCGCAACGGGGAAGGTGGCGGTGCGTTTGGCGTTGGCGGGGACTCCCGGCTCTGAGGGCGCGGAGCGGACCGTGTTCCCGGATATTTCGGGTATTGACGAGTATGCGCTGGTTTTCACTTCCACCAGCGGAGGGAAGGGACACTCGGAGACGGTAAATCCCCCGGCATCCACGGCGAATGTAACCCTTGAGGTGGGGACCTATACCCTTACGGTGACGGCCAGGAAAGGGGGCGCGGATATTGCCGAGGGGACGAAGACGGGGCTGGTTATCACCAGCGGCGGGACCACATCGGAGTCGATTACCCTAGAACCCAAGACCGGGACGGGCGTGGCCAACGGCACGTTTAGCTATAACGTTACGGTTCCGGCGGGGGCTTCGGCCACCCTGACCATTACCACTTCTACAGGCGAGACGGTTAGTGGTGGGACAATAACCCTGTCCGTGGGCGCGAATAACAGTACGATGAGCCTTCCTCCGGGGGAGTACCGGCTGGCGGTGAGCCTCACCAACACAGATGGGAAGACAGCGGGCTTTACAAACCAGGTGGTTTACAGCTATTCAACGCTGACCAGCGCCTTTACGCGGGTGTTTGCAGACGAGGATTTTGAGAAAGGACCGGATCCGGACCCGGAGACAGGCTCCCTGGATCTGACCATCGCTTTTGGGCAAGACCCGATACCGTTCAATAATACCAATGACCTTTCCTTTGAGCAGGGGGCAGAGACAACCTTTACCCTGACGGTGACGGGTTCGGAATTTAGCGCTATCAACTGGTATCTTGACGAGGAGGCGACAGCCGTTGCGACGGGCGCATCGTACACTCCCGCTAATAATTTAAGTGTGAAAAAGCATTTGGTGACGGTTACCGCGGTAAAGAACGGCAAGTCCTATTCGGAAATTGTGGACTTCACCGTGACGGCACCCGCAGTGCCTGCTGGGTATATTGCGATAGACAGCATGGCTACGCTTGCCAAGATTGGGGTTGATAATGACTATCCGCTGGACGGGCAGTACATACAGACCGCTGATATTACTATATCGGGGGCATGGACGCCGATAGGGACACTGGACGCTTCTGGCAACCCGGACGACGGCGCGTTCAGCGGCACATTTGATGGCAATGAGTTTAAAATAATTCCTGGTAGTGATATTGAAGTTTCCTATGATTTTGCCATCTTTAACTCGATGAAAGGAGCGAGTATTAAAGATGTCCATATTGGAGCAGGTTCGATAACCCTGATGGGTGAAGCATACTCCCTCGGCGGTATCGGTAATACAGCCGTGAATACCGACTTCATTGACTGTTCTAATGCAGCAACACTGACAGGGCAGTCCGTAGGAGGTATATGCAACTATATTATGGGAGGTTCTATTATCAACTGCAAGAATACCGGTACTATAACGGGCAGCTCTCAAATTGGCGGAATATGCAGTAGCGCATACGGGGATAGTTCCCATACTACCGTTATACAAAGCTGTTATAACGAAGGTAGCATAATCGGTTCCTCTTCAGGTGGTATCGCTGGTCTGGTTAGTTCTGCTGCAATTATTGCTTGCTATAATACCGGTGCGGTAACAGGGGCAGGAAAGTCAAACTATGCTGGCGGCATAGCCGGCACTCTTGGTGGAGCGGCAAATAACGGCACCGGATACATTACCGCTTGTTATAATGAGGGAACGGTCTCATCGAATGAAACCCGGCAATCCGGGGGAAAAATCTATCTTGGCGGCATAAACGGACGGAGTTTAAACGGGTACGTTGCTGTAACCGCTTGTTATAATGCCGGAACTGTGTCATACACCGGGACCGGCGATGAAGGAAACTTGTATATCGGAGGCATAGGGGGGTACTATGCTGAAAATCCCACCGGTACCACTAAATTTGCTGAAATTACTGCCTGTTACTGGAAGGCAGAGGGGAATCCCGCTAACGGCATAGGCGCAAAACGAGACGCACAAAACACCACTGAAGCAGCTGCTCCGGCGAGCAACACAGGGACTTTCAAATTCGCAGACAACGCATGGCCTACTACAGGCGCCAGTGAAGGACAAAGCGCCGAATGGGGAACCGGAGACGGCAGCGGAAGCGGGAAATACTGGAAAGACTTAGGCAGTTACAATGGCTCTTATCCACAACTTGCGTGGGTAAAATAATGAGTAATAAGCAGTGGGCAAAATTGTCCATTGTTAATTATATTTTAAGGGGAAAGATATGGCAGAAGAAAAAAATGTAAAAGCAGGAACGGCAACGGTCGATCCTGTTATCATCAAAGGCGCGACCACTGCCTCACTCAACGCCGATGTGGTAATTAACCTTAGCGGGAATTTCTTTGTGGAGATTAGCGCGGGTGTCAATGTAACAGACTGGTTTACCAACAGGCCCAGCGGGTTAAGCGCAGCGGTGAAGGAAGATGTATCCGAAGGGGATACAACCATCACCATCACCGTGAGCGGAACACCAACTCAATTAAGCACGCAGGTTTTGGCAATTACGATTTCTTCAAGTGCGCTTCAGAGTGGTCCTGCCATACCCGTTGCCACTAACCCCAACGCCAAGTACGACATCGCCTTTGGCATTGGAACCGCAGCCCGCTTAGGAGAGTTTGCGGCGGCGGTGGCGGGCGGCAATTTGACGTTGAACGCGAGGCTGACAACCACTACGCCCATCGACGCAACCGGTGTAGCCGGTATTCCCATATCAAGGGATTATGCCCATGCGTATCAAGGCAACTTTGACGGCAACGGCGGTACGATAAAAATCAACCTCACCAGCAAAACTGGTTTTCTCGCGCTGTTTGGGATAAACGACGGCACCATCCACGACCTGACCGTTACCGGCTCGGTTACGCTGCAATTGGACCCGGCGGTGAAGGAAGCGGACTATATCGCGGGAGTTGTCGCGTATAACGACATCTACGGAACCATAACACGGGTCATTAACAAGGCTGCGGTAATGGCCGCGACCACATCTCCGACTCAAGCCGAAACCACGCACAACATTGGCGGCATCGCGGGTTTCAACGGCTGGGACCAGTACAACAACGCCAGTCCTCATGCGGGTGTCTCGCCAACGTCGGGTCAACCGGTAGGCACTATCTCCCAGTGCAGGAACGATGGGGCGATTAAGGGCGGCTTCAACAAAATTGGCGGCATCGCCGGGGAAAACGCCGGGGACATCGAACAATGCTCGAACACGGGCAAAATTACCTGCGTAAAGGCGAAAATTGACCGCGGATGGCCGGGCGTTGGCGGCATCGTCGGAAGGAACGGCAACAACAATGACGCGACCGAGTATGGGAATATCAAGGACTGCTACAACCAGGGAGAGATTGCCGACAACACTGTGGAGGGCTCCGAGCAAGATGCCTACGGCGGTATTGCGGGCTGGTGCGATAAGTTTTCCACCATATATAACTGCTACACGACCGGAGATTTCACCCAGGATGAGGGCCCCGCAAAATCCGGCAACATCAACCCCATCATCGGCATGGTTGACGATGAACAGCCGGCTACGGGCAACAATTATGCGCTCAATACTCTTTTTGCGCCCAGCAAAGACCCAAAACTCATCGGTATACCGAAGTCAGACACCGAAATGAAAGCCCCGGCCTTTGTTGGTCTGCTCAACGGCGGGGGCACTGGGCCGTATGTGGCTGTTTCTGGGAAATACCCGAAACTGGGGTGGGAATAGTGGTTTTAAGCCACGGACTCAAGATTTGACAACCGGGCTGACTTCCGGGTCGGCGCAAGATTGGACAGATATAAAGGGTCCACAGATTATGCGGACTTACGGGGTATCGGCACACGTTTTCAGATACGAGTCCGTGAGGTCGGTGGCTATTTGTTAATTGGAGCGGGATTATGAAAAGTTTTTTGTTTTGCGGGATTGTGATACTATTCGTACTTACCGCGTGTGAGCAGGTGCAGGACAGCGGGAATGCGGACAGGCAGGACAATACCGGAGAAAAACCCTTTACCATTACCGGCAGTACCGGGGCCCTCAACAGGGGCAGTACACGGGTGTTTGCTGTGAATCCCAAATACGACGTAACATGGACGGTCGAAGGGGCGGACCTGGAAGGCGGCACCTTCATTACCAAACGCACTACGACAAGCGGCAGCCTCACCATCGGCGCAAACGAAACGAACAGAATCCTCACCGTCAAGGCCGTCTCTGTCGAAAACCCCCGAGCCTTTGACACGGTTACGGTAACGATTGACGGCCTCCCGGCGGTCTGGACAGAACTCACGGACGGGCTTAAGGGTCTCATTACGAACAAGACCAACCGTTGGATATGGTTTGCTGTCGGGGTGGGCGATGCCTCGTTTGGCATCCAAGTCCTCGCGTATGGCGAAGGGGTCGGTCCGGGCAAGGGCCGCTGGGTCATCGACGGAGGCAGTGATGATGTCCTTACTACCCCGGATTACCGCTACCCGGTCATGGCATACTCGGACGATGACGGCGACAGTTGGACGGAAATTCATCCAACCCCGGCGCTGCTCTACCAAGAAGAGCCGATGTGCCTTATTTATGACGGCCCCGCAGGTAACAAGAAGTTTGTCCTCTCCACCAAGAAGGGGAGCGTGTTCTGGTCGGAGGACGGCATCAAGTGGACACGGGTCTCAAATGTCCTTCCGGGGTCCGCCCCTCCAGACTCGATCCAGTACCTGTGGCAGGTGATATACGGTGATATTGACCGGGCGGACGGCGGCAGTGGCATCTATCTTGTACGGGGGGAACGAGGCCGGTACACCTGGTCGTACGATGGCAAAACGTGGGAAAAACATTACACGATTGCAGACCGGAAATATATAGGGGAGGAATGCACCTATATCGACGTTCAGTACGGCACCGGTATTGCCGGCGGCAAGCGTGTCAAAATGTTCTATGGACTGGGGTATGAAAATGCCCCTCCGTTCCACTATATTTATACTTATTCCCTCGACGGCGAAACATGGGAATTGCTGGAAGAGAACGAAATTGACGCGCTTCAATTCGTCCCCCTGCCGCCCGCTGGAGCAAACCAGCGGATATTGTGGTGGCTGGACGAAGCGGACACAAGCACCCTCAACTTTGCCGTAGACACCACCATCTATAAATACGCCGGGGAAGAGGGCCTTATCATCGAAGGCCCCGGAGTCGTCAGCAGCCACGCCGACTTTGTAGCCTACGGCAACGGCAAGTTTCTCGCGGTAGGCAAGGGACGAAGGCTGGCACGGACGGACGCGGAGACGGCGCGGAAGAAATAAAGGGTCCGCTGATTACACTGATTTCCAGGCTGCTGTTTTTGACAATGGGACGGGCTTACGGGAGGGGCGGCGCGAGTTTTCAGCTACGAGTCTGTGAGGTCCGCGGCAATGGGTCGAGCAATTGTTGAGGGGGTTGTTGATGAAGAGACAGGCTATCGTTTTGGCGGTTGTTTTTTCGGCGTTTCTCTTTGCGTCTTGTGAGGATGCGGTTTCGGACGGGCCTGGCAACCCCAGTACCGTTAGTGTTGCGGTCACTGGCGTTACCCTTGACCGTGAGAATCTTACGCTTATGCCGGGGAGCAAAAAGACGCTGTCCGTTACGGTGGAGCCCGAAGACGCGGCAAACACGGCGGTAACGTGGGAGTCAGACGATGAGGATGTGGCCGTGGTGGACGAAAATGGGGGGGTAACCGGCATCGCGGAGGGGACTGCGGTCATCACCGTTGCCACGGTGGACGGGGGCTTTACGGCGGTATGCGTCGTTACCGTTGATCCCACGATTATTAGTGTTACCGGCGTAAGCATCGGTACCGCCGCTCTCCACTCGGATGACGGGGGCCTTTGGATAAAGGAGGGGGAGATCGCGGTCTTGACTGCTGCGGTGTCCCCGCCGGAAGCCTCAAACGAGGCGGTAATATGGGAATCCAGCAATCCTGAGACAGCCGAGGTGGGCGAGAGCAACGGAAACATAATCGGGGTTGCGGCGGGGAGTACGACCATCACCGTCACCACGGCGGACGGCGGTTTTACGGACACTTGCGTTGTTACCGTAAAGCCCAGGGTTACCGGGGTAACGCTCGATCATGGCAGCATTACCCTTGCGCCGGAGGAGAGCAAGCCTTTGGCCGCTACGGTGGCTCCCGAAGGCGCGCCGAACAGGTCGGTAACATGGGAGTCTGACAAAACGGCTGTAGCCACGGTGGATGAGTACGGAACGGTAACTGGCGTTGCGGTGGGAAAGGCGAAGGTCACCGTCACCACGGCGGACGGCGGTTTTACGGACCGATGCGAGGTTACCGTGACCGGCGTAAGCCTTGATTATGACCACGTTGCCATAGCGAAGGGGGCGACCACAACCTTGACCGCGACGGTGCTCCCCGAAGATGCGGCGGACAAGTCGGTAACATGGTCGTCAAACAAAGAGGATGTAGCCACGGTGGACGGTAACGGAATGGTAACCGGCGTTGGGGCGGGAAGCGCGACCATCACCGCTACTATGACGGCCAGCGGCTATACGGCGGAATGTGTTGTTGAGGTATACGAAGACCATGTGTATGCCGTGAACGGCACGGAGACCTGGGACAATGCCCTCGCCGCCATTTCAGAAGCGGCGGACGGAAGCGAGAACAGCCCGCGGGTCTTTGTCCTGCAGGTTACGGGTGATTTCGGGGTGCGGGGAGTAAGCATCAGCGACTCCAGCATCACCGGGACCTACAA
>JAISGE010000113.1 GCA_031263265.1 Treponema sp. | reverse complement strand
GCCTTTCTTGAGTTCATTCAGTTATATGCTGCGCTTCCCCTCGACATAAGGCTACGGCTTGACGGGATTCTCTGTCTGGTGTGATATCCTATGCTCTATTTCATATTCCGAATTGAAGTAGTTTTTCTCTTTTTTTCCTTACTTCTCATACGGCGTCCACTGGGGAACGCCTGCGTACTTTGTTTGGGTTTACTCCTTTGCCGGGTCGATAAGTCCCGACAAGTCCTGGTTTCCTTTGAACCGGAGTACGTTGACCATGAAAATGTTGAGCTTGTTCACGATGTTGGGAGGCAGCAAATTACCATCCACTTCTACCGAAAGAACTGGATAGTTCCGTTCTCTGGCCCAGGGGGTGAATACCCCCTCAATGACCCGGCCAATGAGACAGGCAAAAGGACTGATGTTCACGATGCCTGAATAGCCGTTTTCCATAGCCGTGGCAGCTACCCCACTGGAAACCGCGATCTCTGAGTTGAGTTCCAGGTTGACAAAATGCTTCTGGGTATTTTCCATGATGCGGTGCATGTCATGGGGCGTTTCCGGGATAAGCCCGGTAGGACCTAAAATAGCCAGCACCTTTTTTTCTATAGAGTGTTTCCACCATTCCTCGATTTTCAGCTTCTGGAGATCCTGCCACGGTTTGGAAAAGAGCCGCTTGCCGGGCTTCCTGAGATTAATGAGTTTTTGAAGCGCATATTCCCGGACAAAATCCAGGTAGTGGATCCACTCGGCAATCCCCGACACCTTGACCACAATGCCTCGCTCACTCATGAGATCCGTGAGTTCTCCTACGGCAAAGTCATCTCGCCGCACATAGATCTCCCCTACAATAAGTACCCTGGGACAATCCGCTACCCGGCATTTCAACGGTATTTTCTTAAGATCCTTCGCTACCCCTTGTAATTCCTCCCAGATCCGCTTAGGCTCATGCTCTACCGCATGCATGACTCGGCGCCAGGATAGTTCATAATCTGCCAGGGCCTTTTCCGGCTCTTTCGCCGTGGCTTTAAGGCTGGTCTGAATGTCCTTGAGGTAGTCGGAAAGCACAAAGCCTTTCCACATTTCTTTCGCGAAATTCGGTCCCAGCTCGGTATAGGAATTATCTGCTGAAAGGGTAAAGACTACCACATTTTCTAGCCGCATATCCCTGAAGAGGTTTTCATAGTACACGAAATACTGCCCAGTTCGGCAAGGACCAGTGGTGATGGGTACAAAAAGGAGATAAAACTCGTCTTTCCGGTACTTTTCGCTGAAGATAAACTGCAAGGCACTCCCCAGGACCAGATGGCTGGGAACACACTCCTTCCCCGAGGCGTGGGCACGGGCAATTTGGAGGGTCTTACTCGTAGCCACAGGCAAGGCTTCAGCGTTGATATTAAGACTCCGTACTGCCGCGCCGATGTACTCCGTGGAGATGGCCCCCATATTGGAAAGGAGCACTTTCACCCGTTTATTGCCTCGAATGGGTACGGTTTCCCCGGTCTTGTCGTTCTCCAGCCGAAGATCCTCCTCTCCACTCTTAGACGCGCCAAAAGCAAGCTGCCAGCCATTGCGGTAACGCTCGGTCTCAAGCTCGGTTTTCTTAGTCCGGTACCCGTCGATGATGTCCAAGAATGCCTCTACCCGGGTATCTACCCCGGCGTCTGCAGAATGGGAGTCCAATTCAAGGACGAGGAAGGGCTTCTGACCCATCACCCATTTGAGGTAGTGGAGGATGAAGGAATCCGGCGCACAGGAAAAGTTAGTGATATAGGTAACGTAGATGGTCTCTTCCTGCTTGATGAGACTCGCGGCCTTCACATCCTGCTGACCATAGTACCAGTACATGTTGGAAAAGATCTTTTCAGTTTGAAAGGGTAAAATATCAAAGGGGATAACCGAATACCCTCGAGTGGTGAACTTCCGGGGGATCCCCATGTTGGCTTCTGGGGTAAAGCCGTTGTAGGGTCTGCCCAGAATAGCAATCACCGGCCTATCTGCTTTGCGAGCATCTGCCAGGGCCGTTTCACCAAGGTCTTTCAGGGCAGCAAAATACGCGTGCTGTTTTGCCAGGGCCTGTTCAAAGGCCCGGCGGGTTTCCGCTTCACCGATACCCAACCCTTTGGTCATCTCCATAACCAGTTCTAGGGCTTTTGCTTCACCGAACTTAAAACTCACCACCAAGGGGAGAAACCGTTTCTTGTCCACATCAGGAAAAGCCTTTGCGATATAATAAGGGAGGGCTTGGGTTATGGGGCAGAAGTTGGCGTGCACCTCCTGCTCATAGCTGGGCATGTCCCGGAAATGGGGAAGGAGCACATAGTCCGCGCCTTTATCCAGGCAGTCCTGTACCGCGCCGTGGGCAATTTCCGCGGGAAAACAGTAGGTGGATTCTGCCCGGGCCACCCCTGCATGGGCCACTTCAGTAGACAAGAAGGTTTTAATCCCCAACTCATAGAAAAACCAGGAGTAGAAGGGATACAAGGTATGTACCGAAAATGCCCGGGGGATCCCCACGGTATAGTTCCGGGCAGGGACTCCTGAGATCGCCGGTGCCGCGAAGGTTTCAAAGAGCAGTTTCTGCCGCTGCTCTACATAGTCGAAAACCGGTACATCCTTCAAGGCTTTGCGCATGTTGGTGTACTTATTGCAGCGGCCACCAAACATATACTGGTGTCCATTAACCTTGAGGACCTGGATGGGGCAGCGGTTGTCACAGGCGTGACAGGTGAACACTCGCTCATACCCGATCTCTCTGGTCAGGAGTTCTCCTAAGTCCAGTTTTTTTTCTTGGAGCAGCCCCTCTGCGTGTTTACGTTTAGCCAAGAGCGCCACCCCAAAACAGCCCATCAGTTCCGGTGAAGGGGGAACCAGGATTTCCTTGTTGAGCATCATGGCAAAAGCCAGGGGAACCGCCGTATTCTTGGCAACCCCTCCCTGGAGAAATACCTTTCCTCCGATGGTCCGGTTCCCCACCACGCGGTTCAGATAATTAGCCACAATGGAACAGACGATTCCTGCAGTGATATTCTCCTTGGTAGCCCCCTGCTGAACCGCTTTACGGATGTCTGAATTGATGAACGCAGAACAGTGTTCCCCGAACTTGAGGGGCGCATCCCCCTGGAGCGCGATAGGCCCTATATCCGCGGCCTCATGAATGGAAAGATCCCCGGATGCGGATTCTTCCAGGAAGGATCCGGTGCCTGCGGAACAGGCCTCGTTCATCGCATAATCAATGGGCACTCCGTTCTTGAGGAACACGTACTTAGCATCTTGGCCCCCGATCTCGAAAATGGTTTCTACCCCTGAATCGAAGTAGGTAGTTCCCACTGAATGGGCGATGATCTCGTTGTATACCCCAGGAGTCTCCAGAAACACGCCCAGAATTTCCCGGGAGGAACCGGTAGTAGCCACCAGGCTTATCGTTACCTCTTGGTTCCCGGTATCTGCCTGAATTTTATCCTTGATGATGGCAAGACATTCCTTGAGGGCCTTAACCGGGTCCCCGTGGGTACGCCCGTAATGGCTTGCCACGATCTCGTCGGTTTCCCTATCCATAAGGCATACCTTAGTGGTGGTGGAACCTCCATCTACTCCCAGGATGTAGGTCCTGTGGGCTTGTACCTTACCACTACTCTGGTCAAAGGTTTTTACCTTATCAGTCCATTCCTTGAGGGATCCCAAGCTGCCGAAACGGATGGTATTGGGTTTAAGGAGCGCCTGCACTGGCGGGAGCGGGCTTCCGGAACTGGCCGCCAGTACTGCCGCGCCAAAGGCCTCGAAGACCGCTGCGGTTTCCGGGATGAGCAATTCCAGTGCTGGGGCCTTTTCCCGGATAAACCGGATGATGTGGCTGTTGAGGGTAATCCCCCCTACAAGCACCACCCTACCGGAATGTATCTTGGCCCGCTTGAGGAAATCAATGACCTTGACCGCCATCACATCTGATAGAGAGAGCACAATATCGTATTTCGTGGCCTCTCGTTTGTTCAGCCGGTGAGTACAATCGCTCTTCATAAACACCGAACACCGGGTAGATAGGGTATAGACCTTGGCGTCATCCGGCACCTGGTTGATATCTTCCAGTTTCATGTCCATCCGGCTAAGCTGCTGCTTGAAGAATTCTCCGGTCCCGGAAGCACACTTATTCCCCGAGAAATTGTTGATGATCCTGCCCTCTGGATTGAGCGCATAGACCACGAGGTCTTCTCCACCCATACTTACCACGGCGTCAGCCTTAAGGTCTAAGGCTTTCAAGGCAGCCTCTACGCAGAGAGGCTCTAGGGTACCTGCAGCATCAAACATGAACCGGCCTTCGTTGCCTGTTACCAGAGTTGGAGTTCCCCGGGGAACCTTTCCTTCGTCGAGGATCTTATGTACCGCGGCTCCGACGTCTCCTTCATGGGGGGTAATTGCACTCCACTGCACTTGATTATTCTCGATCAAAACCATTTTTAAACTGGTAGATCCGATATTTATTCCTAAGGACTGCATAGTACCTCGTTTCAATCTGCGCACCCCATGGGGTACGCTGTCGCTATTATAAAGAATATTACACTATACAACGCACTATCGCTAAAATCTTTTGATATCCAGATTTCAACCTATGGGTGGTTATATAGTATAGTAACCATAGGAACTGGTTACTCTTGGTAGTTTGTTCCGCTCTAAAGCCCAAGGCCGTACGCCAACCCTTATCCCGGAGGCCAACCCAGAGGCCGGCCTCCGATCACATGAATATGGAGATGATCCACGGTTTGGCCTCCGTCCGATTTACAGTTAATCACAAACCGGGCGCCCTTTTCAGCACATCCTTGTTCCTGAGCCAGAGCCTGGGCTTTATTGAGCAGCCTTCCCAGCAGGAGGGTATCGGTTGGTTCCACTTCCATGATATTCGAGATATGCTTTTTGGGGATTACCAAGAAATGAACCGGCCCTTGAGGAGCCAAATCATGAAAAGCCAGGATTTCGTCATCCTCATCGAGTTTCTGAGCCGGTATGGCGCCTGAAGCGATTTTACAAAAAATGCACTCACTCATACCAGCTAAAGTAATCATACGAGTCAAAAATTTCAAGCACCTCGGGGTGCAATTTTTTTTTCGGGGCAAAAAGGGAAAGTATGATATACTTACGGTATCCCAGAGGAGGGGATACCAATGGATACACAAGAACGGGAAAAACTCATAACGGACGCCGTGGC
>JAISGE010000075.1 GCA_031263265.1 Treponema sp. | reverse complement strand
CCGGGAAGACCGGCGGGGAACCGCCCATAAGCCAGGAAACTTTGGTATACTCAGACCCTGGGTCTGGCGGGCCTGTATAGGTCTGCATCTATTTTCTAGGCTTCGAGGATTGAGCCTTGGGAAAAATCACCGCCCCCGCCGGTGCTTTTTCATGGGATAGGGTATGTCCCGGGCTTCTTTCCCCTCGAAAGGAGTAAGCTATGTGTTTTCCCATCTCTCTCAGGTTTCTCAAGAAGCGCGTTGTAGGAAATGCGTTTCCCCTTTTGTTCGGGCTGTGTCTCGTTTTAGGTGCAGCGGTATTTTTTTCCGGGTGTAAAACAGATGAGGAGGATGATACCGGCAATCTGGTTGGGAAATGGGAGAATGTTTATCATGATCCTAATGGAGCCTATCCAGACTTTACTACAATAATAGAAATCACTGGCGAGACTGTGGTATACACAGGCAGTTACGAAGCCACCATTGCCAATGAGCCTGACTTTGAAACGTCTTATGGGGTTCTTATCCTTAAATTTACCAAATACGCTACTGATTATGACGGGAACCCGGTTGCGACCCACGCCAATGTCGGCAAATTTGGCGCCCTGTATTGGAAGGACTTAACCGATTCTTCGGTATCCCTGGCGGACGCATATAAAGATTATGTGCATCAGCTGGTCGATACTCTGGACACGGCCAAAACAACCTTTACCAATGACAAGATCGGGGACTATATTGATTGGTCTGGAACGAGTCCCTATAATAAAAAATAGCCTTCCGGACTATCTTATTGTATGACGAAAACGGCTTCGGTTGTTGTATGTGTGGTTGGTTTAATCCTCTGGCTCTCCGCCCCGCTTGTACCTCAGGAAGGCGGGGATGATTTCTCTGGTGAAGAGTTCATCTTTATGGAAGATGCTGAGGGCCTTACTGTGGTAGGAACCCAGGAAACCACCCAGGAGATGAAGACGCTTACCAAAGAAGACATAGACCGGATTCAGGCGCCAGACTTGGCGACCCTCTTGCAGGAAACCCTGAATCTGGGAATAACCCGGTATGGCGCTTACGGAAATGCTGCGGACATTAACATCCGGGGCTTTGATACAGAACGGATCGCCATCTTGATCAATGGGGTGCCTGCTAATTCTCCTCTGTCCGGGGATTTTGAGATCAGCCAGATAGACCTGAATGCTATTGAGCGTATAGAGGTTATCTATGGCGGTTCAGACAGCAAGTATAATGTTAGCGGCGCCCTTGGAGGGGTGATCAATATCATCACCGTAAACCAACAAAAGCCCGGGTTGCGGCTTGGGGCGAGTCTTTCAAACACCTCCGCCCTGCCGGGGACATACGCCAAACGGAACGGATCCACGGGAACCCCTCAATGGCAGGATCTGGCGGATTCCCAAAAAGCGGCCCTATCCGCAGCTTACGGTGGAGAGACCTATTCTTTCAGCGCCAATATGTTTACCAACCGGGCGGCCAATCATTTTCTTTATACTGATTATATGAATAAGGTACGCCGTAAAGAAAACAACGAGGTATGGGACCTGGGAGGTTCCGCGGCTTTTATCTGGAACTTCCCGGATCTATCCAAACTGATCTTCTCCGGCTCAGGCTACTACGGCGATAAAAACATCCCCACCAGCGGCTACGCGGAGTCCTATGGGAAACAAGGGGACTTCTCCACCCGGCAGAACATCATGCTGGATATGCCCCGGGCATTCCGGGATGATCTGGCAACCGAGGCTTCGGTGAACCATACCTGGGAAACGCTGAGCTATGAACCCCCTGCCGGAGCTTCCTCTCTGCATACGCTGCATAGCGTTACCGGGATAAACCGCTGGACCTGGTATTCCTGTTCCTGGCTTACCCTCAAGGCCGGCGGGGATTACCGGTTTATTACCCTTGATTCCACGGACATGAACCGGCGGGATCAGCATGATGGAGGCCTTTACCTGACCGGTGAGTTAAAGCCGGTGAAAACCCTGCTCATCATTCCTTCTATAAAAGGGGTCTTTAACAGTAACGGTTCTTCCCCTGCAGTAGCCATACCTAAGCTGGGCCTCGCGTGGTTTGTTACCGAAGACCTCACCCTCAGAAATAATTACTTTCGTAGTTTCAAACACCCTGATTTTGAGGACCTCTATTGGCCAGATCAGGGAGATACCGCAGGCAACCCGGACCTAAAACCTGAAGACGGCTGGGGTGCGGATTTGGGACTAGCGTACCGGTATACTATCCTCAGTCTTAACAGTACAGTCTTTACCCAATACACCACTGATTCAATTCATTGGGCTCCCGGGGCAGACAGGGTCTGGCGGCCCTCCAATGTAGGAGCTGCGGTCTTTTTCGGCTTAGACAGTACGATTAGTGCGGATATACCCGTCTCTTGGGGGCCTTTTAACAAGTTCATCCCCTCACTTACCTATCAAGGTATGTGGAGTTACCTGTTAAGTTATGGATACGACTTTGCCGATAAAAAGCGGATCCCCTATATGCCGGTCCATACCTTTGGGTTTATGCTCGACCTTTCCTGGAAAACCGGAGGACTGTTGATTTCAGGCTATGTTGAAGGAACCCGGTATACCGACCGTACGAATATAACTACCTTGGATCCTCATTTCCTCCTTAACGTACATGTTACGCAAAGGATAAGTGATACCTGGACCCTCTTTGGGGAGATTCGTAATCTCCTCAATAGTTCTTATGAATCCTTTAGTAATTACCCTATGCCGGGACTTACCGTAACCCTCGGAATCAAGATGCAGTTTGATGGCCTAGGTCAAACCGGAGCCCCTCAGGAGCTTACCGAATGAATACCCATCTTTCCTACTGTTTTCTCTACGATGATCTGGCAGATCTGCGCTGTGATTTTGAGATTGCTTCGGACGAAATTGCCAGCATGATAGGATTCCTGCGTTCCCTAGTTACCCATGATGGACTGCGTGCCGAACTGACCAAGCTGAATGAACTCATGTACCATATCAATCCCTCTTTACGGACACACCTTGCGGTAAGCCAGGAAGAGCTGGATTGGCTTGTGGGAAAGGTACAGGAAATGCAGGAAACCATACGAGCGCGTTTTGATAAGGCCGTGTCTTCCCAGGGGAAGCACGAAAAAAAACCGCGTTTTGTGGTACCCCAGGGTTGTACCGCGGCATCCTACAGTCATATCATCAGAAACAAGTGCAAATCCCTGGTCAGGCTTTTGTACCGTTATAAGGAACAGGGTAATCCGGTAGAGGATCTGCTCTTTGAGCTTATCAATGTGTATTCAGGGTACTTCTACACCCTGGCCTTAAAACTCAACCAGGATCACGAGGTGGAAGAGATCGAATTCACAAGCAGGGTATATACATGAAGACAAGATCACGGTTCTTTTTAGTGCACCTGACCGCGGTTCTAGGGCTGCTCCTCCTCCTCAGTGGCTGCAAGCAGGGCAGCCAAGGAAAAACAACCATAACAGACCGGGCCGGTACGCTGGTGACCATATCCCCCAAGCAGCCCGAGCGGATTATATCCACTGCGCCTTCAAACACGGAAAT
>JAISGE010000049.1 GCA_031263265.1 Treponema sp. | reverse complement strand
CTAACATTCATAGGGGCAATCCTCCTTGGGGTGTGAAGATCCTTGAAGACTTGCCGGTGTTTTGTATAAAGATGCAGTTGGAACTTGATAGTCTTAAAAGCAGAGTATAGAAAAAAGCGGCGGAATCTTCAAAGCTCTTGTTTAGATAAAATAGGGGGGGGGGGGGGGGGGGCAAACAAAGGTTTATACCACAACACTATGCGGTTTTCCATGTATTCCCTTACCTCCCTTGATAAGTTCCTTGGATGTATACTTTTGTATACATCCTCCAGCTTGCGAGAAATCCTGACAGGCTTCCCGTAAACCTCAATGTTGTAATCACCCTATCCAATTAGTTAAAAAGAGTCAAGTGGCCAAAACACAAAAATTTCCGCCTTGATACCGATGCTTCATCCGTTATAGGTAAGTTTAAGGAATTATAAAGTTATACACGCCCTGACTGCGTTCATCCTGTTCCACCGTAAGCCCGGTAAAAATTCCGGTCTATAACAGATTCCAGCGTACTTTCATGAGACTCTCCCCAAGTAGCAGGTCCTCCATCATGCCGCAACCGGGAAACTGCCTTGAGTACTATCGGGATATCCTGTCCGCTTGAAAAAGTACGTCCCCGGAGCGGTTGATAGGGAGCATCGGTTTCCAAAAGCACCCGATCCAGCGGCAGCCCTGCACAGGAACGGATGCTTTCCTTACGACCCAATACCAAGGCAGTCCCAAAGGAAAAATACGCATTGATCCCCTGTCTCAAGAGGGCTTCCCCTTCCCCCAAGGTACCTGAGTAGGCATGGAAGATCACCCCAGGCAGTCTTTTCAGCGCCTGTTTGTAGGCAAAGACCTTGTGCATAGCCCTCCGTACATGGAGCACTAAGGGAAGCTGCCGGGTAAGGGCCAGGTCCAGATGTACCCTAAAGAGTTCCTCCTGGATGGCTTCGGTATTCCGAAAAGCCTGGTTGTACAGATCAAACCCGGTTTCCCCGATTCCATGGAGGCGATCTGCTGCAGCCAGGGTTTCCATAAAGTCCAGGAGCGTGGAAAACTCCGGTATCGCTGAACCGTGCTGCGCTGCGACGACTGCGGGAACTTGAGGATGAAGGGCAAAACAGAGGAATATTCGGGGCGCCTTATCCTGCAGGGCATGTTGGGCAAGCTCCTCATGCGCGGTAAAATCCTTGGGGTTCCAGGCGCTGACCGCGCAGGCAAGCCCCAGGTATCGGCGTTCCTGTTCTGCATAGGGAAACTGTTTCAGCAGATCAGAGAGATGACAATGAGCATCCGTAGCCATTGCAGAACTTACCCCAAGTCCTTATGTAATACGGCGATTCCCATAGGAAAGCTCACTATAAAGGTACAAAGCTCTGCAATGGGGATACAAAGCTGTATTCCCAATACCCCCAGCAAGGGCACCAGGATGAAAATCAGGGGAATCAAAAACAGCCCGTGCCGTGCCAAGGCTAACAAGCTGGCAGGAATCGCCTTACCCATGGTTTGGAGCATCATGTTATTAAGGACAATCCACCCTGCCAGGGGAAAGGTAAAACACTGGAGCCTCAGCGCCTGGGCGCCTATCCCTATGACTTCAGGATCGTCTTTGCGAAAGAGGCCTATAATATCGGGGGCTTTTATAAAACAGCCGATTCCCAAAATCACGAGTACTATTGTAGAGAGGCGGACACAAAACCAGAAGGCGCTTTTTACCCGGTCGTACCGCTTGGCCCCGTAGTTAAACCCGCATACCGGCTGAAATCCTTGACCAAATCCTATCAGCGCGGAACTGGCCATGAGAAATACCCGGCTCACCACGGAAATAGCCGCGATAACCCCATCCCCATAGGAACCGGCTGCATGATTAAGCAGAATGGTCGAAAAGCTCAATAAGGTTTGCCGTAAGAGGGAGGGAATACCGCCCCGTGCTATTTCCTTGTAGTTCCCCAAGGTCGCTGCATAATGCCGGGGCAGGATAGGCACCAGGTCTTTACCGGTATCGCAGATGATAAAAAGTACGATACAACTGAGGATTTGGCTTATCATGGTGGCCAAAGATGCGCCTTTCACGCCTAGATGTAAGACCAAGATAAACAGGGAATCCAGGGCGATGTTCACGAGCGCACCGCAGATCATACCGATCATGCCGAGTAAGGCCTTGCCTTGAAAACGCAGGAGATTATTGAGCATCAGGGAACTTACCATGAAGGGAGCAGCCAAAAGGATACACGTCAGGTAGTCCCGGGTATAGGCTAAACTCGTATCGGTAGCGCCCAATAAACGGGCAAGGGGAGTTAAAAATACCGTACCGCTTATGGCGATCACAAGCCCTATGCCGAACGCGGTAAAAAAGCCGGTAGCAGCCATTTTCTGCGCATCCTGGGTATGTTGCGCGCCTAAGGCCCGGGAAATGTAATTCCCTGCTCCATGTCCAAAGAAAAATCCCACGGCTTGAATGACCGCCATCAGGGAAAAGCTCAAGCCTACTGCCGCGGTGGCACTGGTACCAAGGGAACCTACAAAATAGGTGTCGGCCATGTTATACAGGGCAGATACCATCATAATAACGATGGTTGGAACTGCCATGCGACACACGAGTTTTTCTACCGGCTCTGTGGTCATCCGTTCAAAAATAGCTGCCACTGCTGCACTCCTTATTACCCTGATCCTTATAATGAGATCCCGTAGTTACCAAGAGCGCACGTGTTCTTGAGTTTTAGTTGTTACATCAATCATATTATTCTCCTTAAATAGTTTATACGCAATATACGTGTTCTGGTTTTTCAATTTTAATTGCGTCTCCAGATGGCTCTAGTTTTATTACATACAGTCCGGCTTCTAATGCTGCGCATTTTATACCATCCGGCATGATTGCTCCTGCAATGGCTCCATGAATCGTTTGAACGCTTCCTTGACGATTTTTATCATTTCTAAAATAATCAAGGCGTTTTATGTGATCTCTAATGTCACGTTTATTCGGTTTCAACTTTACTTCTATAGCAATGCAACACTCTTTACTCTCTAGCACTATGTCCAATTCCGTTTTTAATGCATGATTGGCATCATAAACTTCGTAATTAGTATCCGGCTCGCCAAAGTGGTATCCAAAATAATTAAACTTAGCGGAAATATTTGGTAAGACTTGATGCTCTATCAACTCCCCTAACCGATTAGTTACATTCCCCATGCTAATATAAAGAGCATCAATTCTTTGGTCGGTTTCTTTCATCTGTTCGGTTGTTTCCTTTACAAGCCGGTCGGTTTCTTTCATCTGCTCGGCTGTTTCCTTTACAAGTCGGTCGGTTTCTTTTATCTGCTGGGTCGTTTCTTTCTGACTTTCTCTAAGTTGCTTAATAGATTCAGTCAGATCCTTTATTTCCCGTTCAGTTTCCTGTCGGCTTTCTTCCATCTTTCGACTAGATTCTATAATAGCCGCCCAAACTTGTTCGAATGTTAAACCCATTTGTGGTTCTCTGGTTTCAGTCATGTTGTGCTCCTTATTGTTTATGCACATAATTATATGTGCATAATTATTTTACCAACAATGTACTTGTTTTGGTTTTTCAATTCTGACTGTATCTCCTGATTGCTCTATCACATACAATCCAGTTTCTAAGGCCATAGCTTTTACATTCATCGGCATAATAGCTCCTGCTATAGCTCCTTGAACTTCTCGTTTATCTCCTTTATCGGATATATACTTCTTTAAAAGTTTAAGACGATTGATGTGGTCATTTACATCGTCTTTATCAGGTTTTGTTTTTACTTCTACACCAAGAAAACAATCATCCCCTTCAAGTAATATATCAAACTCCATTTCTATTTTATGCGTTTTAGAATTATAAAGTTTACTGTTTCTATCCACTTTTGTAAATTGATAACCAGAATTGTTGAACTTATTGATGATGTCAGGTGCGACCAAATGTTCTACCAGTTCTCCTAAACGATTGTATACATCCCCCATACGTTTATTAAGTTCCTTTATTTGTCTTGAAGTTTCCTTTATTACTCGATCAGTTTCTAGTCGGCTTTCTTCTATCTTTCGATTAGATTCCATGAAAGCATCCCAAACTTGCTCGAATGTTAAACCCATTTGTGGTTCTCTTGTTTCAGTCATATTGTGCTCCTTACGTATTCAAGTTTCACCCGTACAAAATGATGTGCTATACGTTATAATATATATTTAAATATATGTTTAGTTCTATAGCAAGCTCGTTTGGATCAGGGGCCCTGAGATTCCATTTTTCCCGGGAGCAGCAGGGGGAACGGGATGTTCGTACGCTTTTTACCTTTTCCTGTTGCAGCCTCTTATAAGGTTATGGTATGGTTATATAAAGAATGGAAAGGGGGTGAGGAGCGTTGGTAATGAGGTCCTGGTTGCATGAACACGAAAAACGCCAAGCCCCGCACTCCGAGGTAAAAAATTTCTCCAGGACTGGGGGTTTTTGTGTTTAAAGGTTTAGGGTTAACCAGACGGGTACAGCGCATATTATCCAGTAACGCCCAGGAAGAAGGGCGTCGTTTCAATTCAGACCAGATCATGCCTGAACATATCATCATCGCCGTGCTTAAAGATGGATTAGGAACTGCGTCCAAGGTCCTGATATTTCTCAGGATAGATTTGCTTGAGTTTAAGCGTACCCTTGAGAAGGGGCTACCCCGTGTTGTGGGTACCACGATGTATGGGGATGTTCCGCTGTCCAAACGGAGCCAAACCCTGCTGGATCTTGCCGGAGATGAGGCACGGGTCATGGGAAACGAGTATATCGGTACGGAGCACCTCTTATTAGCTGCCATGCGGGAGCAGAATTCTATTGTCCACATATATCTGGACGAGCGGGCAGTGGATCCGAATATGTTCCGGGTGGTAGTGCAGACCAATTTTAGCCATGCCTCTCATGCAGAAGCAGAGGGATTCGAAGGGCCAGAGGGAGGCGGACCCTATGGTCCCTTTTCTGATGAGGTCCGGGATGGGATGCCTCGAGCCGTTCCCCGGATAAAACCCGCCACCTATTCTTCTCTGACTCCCATTCTGGACAGTTATTCCCGGGACCTCACCGCCCTTGCACAAGCCGGTAAGTTGGATCCCGTGGTAGGAAGACAGAAAGAGATTGACCGGGCAGTCCGGATCCTAGTCCGGCGTACCAAAAACAACCCGATCCTGGTGGGGGAGCCTGGGGTGGGGAAAACCGCGATTGTGGAAGGTCTGGCACAGCTTTTGGCTCAAGAGGATGCCCCTGAAGCCCTATCAGGTTGGCGGATTCTTTCGCTGGATATGGGTTCTGTGGTGGCAGGCACTAAATACCGGGGGGAATTTGAAGATCGGTTCAAGAAGATCATGAAGGAAATATCCCAGACCGGGAATGTAATCCTATTTATAGATGAAATCCACACCATCATCGGGGCAGGGGGCGCAGAAGGAACCATAGATGCTTCCAATATGGTTAAACCTAGTCTTTCCAAGGGAGAGCTTCATTGTATCGGGGCCACTACCTTGACGGAATACCGCAAGCATTTTGAGAAAGATCCTGCCCTGGAGCGGCGTTTTCAAATTATTGTCGTAGAGGAACCGGATTTTGACGAAACCGTGGCGATCCTCAAGGGGATTCAAAAGTACTATGAGAATCACCATCAGGTACGGTATACAAAGGAGGCGGTACATGCTGCGGCCAAACTTTCCCAACGGTACATTACAGACCGGTACATGCCGGATAAGGCCATTGATATCCTTGATGAAGCCGGGGCTATGAAGCGGCTGGAACTCAAGGTACAACCCCCTGAAATTGCCGGCATTGAGGCTGAAATTCTCCAGTTGATCGCTGAAAAAGGGGACGTAGTTTCTACCCAGGATTATGAGCGGGCGGTTCAAATACGGGATAAGGTACGGAATCTTCGAACTCGGCTTGAATCAATGCGCTTTGCCTGGGAACGGATTGCGGATAACGAAGCCCCCCTGGTCGAGGAAGGGGACATTCGCCGGGTGGTTTCTGATATTACCGAGATCCCCTTAATGCATTTGGAGGAACAGGAATCAAAACGGCTGCTCACCATTGAGGAAAAATTACACCAGCAGGTTATTGGTCAAGATGATGCGGTGCGGTGTATTGCCCAAGCCATCAGGAGATCCCGGTCAGGGATAGCTTCACCTGCCCGTCCCTTAGGTTCCTTCATATTCTTGGGTCCTACCGGGGTGGGAAAAACGCTCTTAGCCAAGCGCCTTGCCGCGTATCTGTTCGGCACTGAGGATGCCTTGGTACGTGTTGATATGTCCGATTATATGGAAAAACATAACACTTCCCGGCTCGTAGGTGCGCCGCCCGGGTATGTGGGATATGAGGAAGGGGGCTTTTTAACCGAACGGATCCGCCGGAACCCCTACCGCGTGATACTTTTTGATGAAATTGAAAAGGCCCATCGGGATGTATGTAACCTCTTGCTGCAGGTCCTTGAGGAAGGGGAACTCAAGGATACCTTGGGTCATACCGTTAGTTTCCGCAATACGGTGATCATTATGACCAGTAACGCCGGAATACGGGATATTTCCCGGGATTCCCAACTCGGCTTTGGGCTAGGAACCGGGCTTATGAACTACAAGGAGATAAAATCTCTGGCCTTGGCAGAGTTGCGCCGCCTTTTTAATCCTGAATTCATCAATCGGCTGGATGATGTGGTGGTCTTCCATTCCTTGGATATGAAGCAGGCAGAAGCTATATTGGATATACAGCTTGAGGATCTTACAAAGCGCCTGGCAGAACAGAACTATGGACTTAAAGTTATGCCTGCGGTCCGGCGAATCCTCCTGGCAAAGGGCTGGGATCCGAAATACGGGGTCAGGTCCCTGCGGCGGACCATTCAGAAGGAACTTGAAGATCCGCTTTCTATCTTTATATTGGAAGCAGGGGTTCCAGGAACCGTCCTTATTGCCGATGGACGTAAGGACAGCATATCCATCAGATCTGAGCAATCCCTGGCACGGAAAAACCTGGTTGCCTCGTCCTTGGCAGCTCAGACCGTTCCTTAAACATAAGGTTACGGAAGAACAACGTGTTGCGAAAAATTGATTATGTAAAGGGGAAAAACAAAAAAATGCCTACCTTACCTATCGCAGGAATCCACCGAGGAAACCGATGAGTGTGTTTTGCCTTCTTTGGATGCCGCTGTTTTATTTGTTTTGGTCTGCCCTTTCCCCAGGAAAAGATACGGGCCTGGGTGGTATTTGCGCCCTACTTTTCGGCAGTATCCTGGGGCTGGTGGTATTTTTTGGGGGCCCCCTGATAAAGCCCATCGGCTTTGGGCAATCCCGGTGGATAAGCGGATTCGTTGATATGGTCAGTGTGCCTGTGCTGCTGCCGCTGTTATTGTATCTGCTGTTACTCCCTCTTGGGTTTTCGAGAACCCGGGCTGATGCGGTGAATTTTGCCCTTCTCTGGCTTATCCCAGACCTGGTTATCCGTACGGTAAGTTGGAGGGTTCAGAACCAGCCTTTTCTTCTGGTCTTAGTGCCCCTGCTCCGAACCGCCCTGGTAATAGGGATCCCCTTTTTTGTGGGGCTTATGGTAACGGGAAATGTGGCCCTGATCCTGGTTGCCATCTTAGGGATCATTGGCTTGCCCCTTGCGGGGACCACGAGTTATTGGGCGTTCTTTTGCCAAAGACCGAGCCTGGGCTATGTTTTTTTTGTTATTACGGTGATTCCCTTGGGAGCAGCTATAGGCTTGTCGTGGTACCGGGCACGGAAGTCTTGCTAAGAAAACCGTACCATACAAAATGTTCTACGAAGCGCCTGCCACGGATGGCGGGCGTTCTATTTATTTTATAGTAATAAAAAACCAAAATGTATAATTATGCTTCGTCAACCCACATTTCGCATTGGGAGATGACGGTGTTAATTGCCTCTTCCTCGCCTTCCGGCGGGTAAGGGGATTGGAGAGGGCGTGATAAAACGCAAGTTCTTCCGGGGACAGGCCAAGGGTTTTTCCTTCCTGGTGGGCGGCGGCAATATCCAGGGCCATTTTTTTGAGTTCCTCAATGACATCCGCGTTGGTCAACTGCCCGTTCCGGTAGGCGTTCATTAAGGCCTGCATCCGCTCCGAAAATTTTTGCGCCTGGACAAAATCTTTACGCTGATACAGGTGAACCTGTTCGGCTATCAGTTTTCTTAACAGTTCCGCTGCAAGATTTTTCTGTTTCATCTTTGCGATTTGTTCAAGATATTCAGGTGAAAAAAGCGAAAACTCCTCTTGGGCGTCTCAAAAAAAATTGATAACCCCTTCGCTCCTGATACTTTGTTTGAGAAGTTCGTTAATCTGACTATTGATTTCCTTAAACGAAAGTTTTCCAGAATCGGTGAATTTATTCAGAGTAACCCGGACCGCCTCAAAAAAGGCAGACTCATACCGCTGCTTTTTATCCAGCAGGCTTTGACAAAGGGAACGGGCCTGTTTCAACAGCAAGGCTTCTTTGCGGAATAATTTTTGGGTATCTTCATCTTTGCCAAGCATAAAGTTGATCCCATCCCGAATGAGGTCCGCCCTGTCAGCGTCGGTTGAATCATCGTCAATAAACGCCTGATAGTCAAAGCCGTGAAACAGTTCCCCGCAGACTTTCAGTTTTTCGCAAAATCGCGGCAGGGCGGTTTTGGCAATATCCAACTCGCCGTAGTTTTCCCGGTCCCGTCTGGTGTAGTCGTTCATCGCCTGTTTCAGGGATCCGGCAATACCGATATAATCAACGACGAGCCCGCCTTCCTTGTCCCTAAAAACCCGGTTGACCCGGGCAATGGCCTGCATCAGATTGTGACGACCATTGCCTTGAAAACGTACCTGGTGGCAAGGCTGGGCACGTCAAAAAGCCGGTCAGCCACCACCACGACGGCGATTTTCATGGGATCGTTGTCATCTTTGAACTTTTTCGCCAGTTCCTTTTTATAACCCTTGTTTCCGGTAATCGAATACCACTCCTCAGGATCGTTGTTACCCGCCGTCATCCCCACCTTTACCTTGTCTCTCCACTCCGGGCGCAGTTCAAGGAATTTCCGGTACACCCTCATGGCGACAGGCTGGGAATAACACACCACCATTGCCTTGCCAGTCAGCAGACCGGCGCGGTATTTCTCGTAATGGCCGATAATATCAGTACAAAAACTGTTTATCGTTTCAGGAGCGCCGAGTATCGCCTCCATATTGCCGAGTTCTTTCTTGCTCTTTTCAATGTCTTTCTCGTCAACATTTTGGGTAAGCAATTCATAGGCCTCGTCAATTTTTTTGAGTATGTCTTCTTTTAAGCCGAGATTGATGACCCGGCTTTCGTAATACACCGGTTTTGTGGTGCCGTCTTCCACCGATTGGGTCATGTCATAAATGTCGATATAGTCGCCGAATACTTCCCTGGTGTTTTTATCAGCAGCGGAAATGGGCGTTCCGGTAAAACCGATAAATGCGGCGTTTTGCAGGCTGTCCCTGACAACGCGGGCGGCGCCGGTAATAACTTTACCGCTTTTGGTTATCTTCTCGGTTAATCCGTAATGGCTCCGGTGGGCCTCGTCGGCCATCACGATGATGTTCTTCCGGTTCGATAAAGGCTCCGAGGACTCTTCAAACTTCTGAATGCTTGAAAAGAAAATACCGTTCGCCCTGCGGTCATTCAGGAGACGGCAGTTGTTCCGATAAAACATACAGCGGATTATGATAATCCCGCGTAATATCCGGGCCGTACTGGTACTCATAGCCGAGCCCTTGAAGCAGCGAAATGACGGCTTTTTCGTAGGATGATTTGTTAAACACCGGCCCTCCCTTCCGCCGGGCGTGATTTTTCCCGGTAGTATTCGTCCACGATGAATTCGGAGTTTTCGTACCACATGAGGGAACGGGTATCCTGTATCGCCTGGTAGGTGTTGGATTCAAGAAAATCCGCATAGACCTCATCGAAACCGCGGTTTTCTTTTTGGGCGAGGAGGCCAACGGTATGGACGATTTTAACCATTACGACAAAGGAAATGTTTTTTCCCTTATGAACATATATATTTGCTAAAGTTTCCATTCTTCTCTCCTA
>JAISGE010000197.1 GCA_031263265.1 Treponema sp. | reverse complement strand
GGAGGTTCTTTTCCAGAACCGGGGTATTAATGGTCAAATCAATCATGCCATTGCTCCTTTTTGTGTAGATACTTACGGTACAATGATTTTCAAGTTCTGTAAAGGATACAACCTGGTGTTCTGTCTTATACCGGGGACATAATCGTCCCTTCACAGGTTTTTGCCTTTAGTATATATATTCAACTTATCCTAAAATAGTGTATAAACATACCATTATGCCGCCCTGTTTTATTGACAGAAAAAAAGATAGCGTGGTATACTCCTTAAATCATACTGGAGAAACGGTTGTCTTAGGATCTTGGGGAATTTGCAAGATTATACGGTATTGAGGCTAAAGCCTCATAAAGTCCTAGAGGATAACCAGGAGGAAAAAACTATGAAACGACCAAAAATGGTCCTTATGGCAGCCTGGGGGCTGCTCGTGATTGGCGGGGTGTTTGCCGGTGGTTCCAAGCAGCAGGAATCTGGGGGCTTAACCCTTGAACAAGGGGTACTCTCGGTGGGGATGGAAATCGGCTATCCTCCTATGGAATACTTCGATATCGACGGCAAGACCCCCATTGGCTTTGATGTCCAAGTGGCCACTGCCCTGGCAGGCAAATTAGGGCTTAAAGCCAAGTTCGTGGATACTGCCTGGGACGGTATCTTCGCCGGGGTGAACACCGGTAAGTACGATATCGTCATGTCTGCAGTAACCATCACCGAAGAGCGGCTGGCAATGCACAACTTTACTAAGCCCTACATCGGAAATACCCAGGCTATGGTGCTCTTGAAAGGATCTCCTATAACAGCCCGGAATCCTGAAGAAATCCAGGGTCTGGGGGTTGCCTATCAAGCGGAGACTACCTCGGATATTTACATGACCGGCTTGGCGGGAAAGGGCGTCTCATTCACCGCCTATGAATACGATAAGGTGCTCAACTGTTTTGATGAACTGCGGAATCACCGAGTCGATGTGGTGGTCTGTGATAGTCTTGTGGCCTTTGATTACGTCGCAGGTCCGGACAGTCCCTTTGAAATTGTCTGGCAAGGGGTGGCAGATGAAAGATTCGGCATTTGTTTAAAAAAAGGCAACGATGCCCTCACCGTGGCTTTAGACAAGGCCTTGGATGAACTCTTTGCAGAGGGCGTTATGCTGAAAATCTCTCAGGATATCTTCAAAATGGATATGGTATCCTCGGCACGGAACTGACATAAGGAGGGTTGGGTGGTGAATCGCAGGCAAAGCTGGTCTATAAACAAGCTCAATGACAACCTGAGATACGGAAAGGAGCTAAAACAGGTATGAGTCCTTTACAAAAAATTATTACGTGGATTCCTCCACTTTTAGACGGCGCACGGATCACCATCCTGCTCACCTTACTGGCGGTTTCCGCAGGGCTTGTGGGGAGTTTATTCCTTGCCCTTGGGGAAATGTCAAAAAACCGGATCATTAACCGCTGCTGCAAGGCTTACGTGTTCTTTTTCCGGGGAACCCCGTTACTCATGCAGCTCTACTTCATTTATTATGGTCTCCCGGAAATCACCCCGCTTTTAACCATCAACAACCGCTTCATCGCGGCTTTTATTGCCTTTGGGCTTAATTCCGCGGCCTATTGTGCGGAGATTATCCGGGCGGCCATACAGAGCATTGATAAAGGCCAATTTGAAGCTGCCCGGGCCTTGGGCATGTCATACCCTCAGACCATGCGCCTGGTTATTGTACCCCAGTCTATACGGCGGCTCATCCCGCCTGTAGGGAATGAGTTTATCATGGTTTTAAAGGATGCATCCCTGGTTTCGATCATCGCCCTATCGGATATCACCAAGGTTACCCGTTCCATTTCTTCTTCCACTGCTTCGGCTTTGGTGTACATCCCGGCTATGGTCCTCTACCTGCTTATCACCGCCGTGTTTACCTTCGGGTTTCATAAGTTGGAAAAGAAGTATTCGGTGTATGAATAGCAAGACCTATAACCAGTAACATCAGAGGAGGAATATAACATGATCAAGACCGTGGGGGTAAGCAAGGCCTTCGGGGAGGTGCAGGTCCTCAAAGCAGTTTCCCTTGAGGTAGCCCAGCAGGAAGTGGTATGTATCATCGGCCCTTCGGGCGCAGGGAAGTCCACTTATCTTCGTTCCCTCAATCGCTTGGAGAAGATAGACCAGGGTAAGATCTATATTGCGGACACCTTGCTCTTTGATTGCGAGGATGGGGTGAACCGGGTGAAAATGCCCCTCCATGAACGGAACACCGCGCTCCTTGAGGTAGGCATGGTATTTCAGCGGTTCAACCTCTTTCCCCATAAGACGGTCCTTGAAAACGTGATGCTGGCTCCAGTTCATGTACGGAAAGTAGCGGTGAAAGAAGCCCGGGATAAAGCCACAGCCTTACTTGAACGGGTGGGTCTGAGTGATAAGACCTCTGCCTATCCTGCTCAGTTGTCCGGTGGACAGCAGCAGCGGGTGGCTATTGCCCGGGCCTTGGCTATGGAGCCTAAGATCATGCTCTTTGACGAGCCTACTTCTGCGCTGGATCCCGAATTAGTCGGGGAGGTGCTCACGGTTATGAAAGGACTTGCCCTTGCGGGCATGACCATGTTGGTTGTAACCCATGAGATGGGCTTTGCCCGGGAAGTTGCGGATCAGGTGGTCTTCATGTTTGAAGGAGCCATTCTTGAAAGTGGGCCTCCTAGTGTTCTGTTCAGTAATCCAAGGCATAACCGAACCCGGCAGTTTTTACAAAGCGTTTTGTAGGGGATGATGCATCAGTACATGCAGGATCCCTCTTTATTACGCTCTTTATCAAAGACTCCACAGCTTTCGCTCTCCTCTTCTTGACCCGTGGGATGATTCATGTAAGGTTTAGTACATGAACCATAAGGATCCTCGCATGTTTAAAGAAATTGCCGTCTTTGCCGCGTGTATGGGGGAGATCTGTATGCATACCCTGCTTAGCCCGGAGCGGCCCTTGAAATGGACCATTATCGCCAATCTTCATGCAGGAGGGTTTATCATTCCTGCCCGGTGGAAGCGGCATCACGCACACTTGAAAAGCAGCGAAGCAAAAGCACGGCGTAATCCTCGCCGCGTTAATGCCGGCCCTTCTAGCCAGGCAATGGTTCTTGGAAAAGGAGCCGGGGAGCAGTGGGGACTTATTCCCACGAATGGACCGGGTCATGCGGGTAAGATCACCGAAGCCCTCATCGCCGGTATTCACGGTGAAACCCCTGGGCTTGCTGGGGATGTCCCCTTGCACTTGATCATTACTGCCGGTGGAGATGGGACCAGCCGGGAAGTCCTCATGGCCGTGTATACCGCTCCTCCTGAGCTCCGTTCACGCTTCGTGGTTCTTAGGCTTCCTATGGGAACCGGGAACGATGGGGCTGATGCGTGGGACTTGGACAAGGCCCTGGATCTCCTGATAGATCCCTCGAAGATTGAAATGGCCAGGGCCTTACGCCTTACCACTGCCACGGGTAAGGGGCCGTTCTACGCGTTTAATATCCTTTCCATAGGGCTTGATGCCTTTGTTACCCACATGACCAACAAGATGAAGCGGTTCCTACCCGGGGATTCCTATAAACTATGGGTGGATATGGCCGCACTTTTTTATGATCGCCTCTACCGAGTTGGCCCTATGGAGCTCAGGGCCTTTGACGAAGCAGGGAACACCCTCAACATGCTGCAAGAACGTATACTGCTTCTTGCGGTGGGGGTGAGCGGAAGGCGTACTTACGGTTCTCATAAATGGATACTCCCGGATGATCGGAATGTTTGTGCGGTAAAGCAGATGGCTCTGTTTAGAAAGCTGCGTTTAAAAGGACTGTTTACGACGGGTGGACATAGTGATAAACCGGAATCCACCCTGTTTACCGCGCATCGGGTAACATTCCAGGGTATGTATCCCATCCTTGCCCAGATGGACGGAGAGGCGGTATTATTACAACCAGAAGATTTCCCTGGATGTATCGAACGCACCGAGGCTGCTATACCGGTCTTGAAAGGGCATGCTTGAGTACGCCTTATGAGAATTTAAGGAAAAAGACCTTGAATTATTTGAGAAATGCTGGTAATATCATACATCTGACAAAGAGTCCTGCTTTAGTATATAATAAAGAGGAGTATATAAAACTATGAATGAAACGATACACCAGCACCTAGTTCCTAATCCCCGACATCCCCTTCACAAGAAATTGTCCTTATCCCTGCTGTGGATAGGGGCAACGGTTATTTTATGCGGGATGTTTACCCTTGCGTCGGTACCCCGGGCTGAAGCCCAGGGAAGAGATACGAATCCCCAGACGTGGCGTTATACTTCGATTATGCAGAATGTTTTTGATTTTATACAAAAGCATTATGTAGAGGATGTGGATCCCAAGATCCTCTATGAAGGGGCCATGAAGGGTATGTTTAACGCCTTGGGGGATCCCTATTCTACCTTTCTTGCGGAAAAGGAAATGATGGACTTGAACGAAACCACCCAAGGCAATTTTGGCGGGGTGGGGCTTTATATTTCCAAGCCGGAACGAGGGACCGATGGTAAACCGCCCTATGTAGAAGTGGCTGCTCCTATTGAGGATACCCCTGGTTGGCGGGCCGGGATCAATCCGGGGGATTTGATTATCGAGATAAACGGGGAACCCACCGATGGCTTGAGCATGGATGATGTGCTTGCCCGTCTGCGCGGGGAACCTGGGAAGGAAGTCAAGCTCCTCATCCGCCGGAACGAAAAGTTTGAATTCCCGGTTACCTTGATCCGGGCGCTTGTTGAGGTGCCTACCACCAAATACGCTATGATCCAGGATGTGGGGTACTTGAAGCTCCTCACCTTTACCCCCCGAACCCTAGACCGGGCAAAAGAGGCCATAGAATCGTTTAAGGCCCATAATTACCGGGGCATCATCCTGGATCTGCGTAATAACTACGGCGGACTCCTGCAATCCGCGGTAGGTATCAGCGATCTGTTCCTTGATGAAGGGGTGGTGGTCAGCACCAAGTCCCGGATTCCCTCGGAAAATACCGTCTTTAACGCTCGAAAGCAAACCCTGGTTCCCCAGGATATACCGGTTATCGTGCTTATCAACCGGGGTTCTGCATCGGCTTCGGAAATCGTGGCTGGAGCCTTGAAAGACCGGGGCCGGGCTTACTTGGTGGGGGAGAAGTCTTTTGGAAAAGGGTCGGTACAGCAGGTGTATCCCTTGGATAAGGCAGGGTTCAAGATCACCACTGCCCGGTATTATACCCCCAGTGAGGTAAACATTGATAAGATCGGCATACCTCCTGATTTAGAGGTAAAGTTCCCGGAATTTACCGAGGCAGATGCGGAACAACTGACCGCCCTCATCTCGGCGAACCGGATACCTGCTTTCATTAAAGCCAATCCTCAAGCTACCAGCGTAGAGATAGCTGCCTTTGCCCGGGTGCTTACCCAAGAATATCACCTGGATACCGGGTTGCTCCGTCGGCTTATCAGAAACGAGCAGCACCGAACCACCCAAGCGCCGGTATATGATTTAGAATACGATGTGCAGCTTCAGGAAGCAGTGAAAATCCTGCAAGGGGGAACCTATGGGGTCTTAATGCAGACTACCAAGACCCTCAAAGTATTACAGGAAGAGGCAATCTTAGAAGATATTCCCCTAGCATCCTAGAAGCCTATGGGATTTCCTATGCTGCGAGTCCGATCATTGGAGCTAACATACTTTTGGAGCGCACACTGTGGATACTGAGAATCCTATAGTAGAACCGGGGGAAATACGAGAACGGGTAAACTTATTAAAGGTTCCCCTGGATATAATTGAACTAGACCACCTCCCCGATATTATTCATCCCTTGTTAGACAGCGGGGGAGGTAAAAATATCGTCTTGCTTTCCCTGGGGGATCTCCTGCGGGCACGAAGAAACAAAGAATACCGATCCTATGTGCTCAGTGCTTCCTTGGTGATTCCCATAGCAAAAAGTCTTGTGGGAGGGATCCGGTTTGTAAGCGGCAAGCAGGTATCCCGGTATATGCCCTTTCATTTTGTCGTTAGACTCCTGGCCGGTCTTGAAGAACGGGAATTATCCCTGTACCTGCTGGGAGGAAAGCTGAAAACCCTCAGAAGAGCGGAAAAAAACATCCGTCAAACGTTTCCCCGCCTGCGTATTGTTGGCCGTTATGCAGGTTCCTTTAAGAAGGCTCATGAAAAAGATCTCCTTGAAGCTATCAGAAAAGCATCCCCTTCCCTCTTATTGGTGGGTAAAGGCGTTGCAGGAGGAGAACGGTGGATCGCCCGGCATGACACCGAACTTCCTCCGGGACTTCGCCTGTGGTGCAGCGATCTGTACGAGATATTTGCAGAACAACGCAAGCACCCATCCCAGTATGCTTTTGATCACGGCCTTGAGTGGATAGGATTTTGTTTGCACAAACCATTTTGGGTATTTAAAGTGTTTCCCTATTTGTATTATAAAATGCTCCTCCTGATGTACCGCTTGGTAAATTAATTTCCCCACTAACGGGTATATTATAGAAAAAGCAGGCTATTCACGGAAGGGCAGCCACATCCAAGCCTCCTGGGTACAGCGGAGGAGCCCTTCAGATGAAACATAGGTATCCCCGTTCTTGGAAATCTGGAGACGGAGTATATGCCCTGGTTCCTGATATACCGGTTTTCCAAAGGGGGATGTGCCGATCCAGGGGCCTTCATAGTTTACCGGCACAAGCAACTCTTTCCAGGGCTGGGGCACAATACGGCGTCGATCAAACCCTGATTGGGCTATCTTCAAGCATATCCCTTTCCAATCTGCAGACCAGAGATCCTGTTGCACCTCTTCATGGAGATCTGGCCCTTCCAGTAAAGCTCTAAACCGGGGCCAGTTAAAGTAGTGGGGTAATCGGGGGGTTCCCTTGGCAGGTACTTCAGCATGAGCTGCTAATTCCCGATACACCAGGGCTTCAACGCCCCCCCGCCACGTCAGCCGTATCCGGTCGTCTTTATAATCAAAGGGAAACAAGCCGCCCCCAGGCCGCATAGTATCAGGAAAAACACCTTGTTCAGGCCAATAGGGATAGGCGATTACCGGAGTAGTCCATTCTGATAATAACCGGATCTCCAGGACTTCCTGATGGGTCTCTGCCGTGTCCCAGGTTCCTTCAGGACTTATCCAGGTAATCTGCCAATGGGGAGGCCCCAAGATCTCCTGCCAAGCCGGAGGCAGGGGTGGAAATTCCACCGGGTATGCAGGCATGAATCGTTCGTTTTCACAGGCGCTCAGGAAAAAAAACAGCAAACCTAAGGTAAACAGGTAGTCCGGCTTAGCTTGCTTGAAGCCAAGACCCATGAGATGGATGTCCATATCCTATAATAAGGGGGTGAAGAGGCAATTTGATTTAACAGGTTCCTAACATAGCGGCTAATAATGCCATTCTCACATACATACCGTATTTCGCCTGTTTAAAGTAGCTTGCCCGGGGATCCTCATCCAGTTCCGGTGCTATCTCATTCACCCGGGGCAGTGGATGGAGGATGATGAGTTCGTCCCGGGCATGGTCCATTTTTTCTCGATTCAGGATATAACTATCTTTAAGGCGGATATAATCTTCTTCATTGAAGAAACGCTCCCGCTGTACCCTGGTCATATACAGCACATCCAACTCGGCAATCACCTTTTCAAGACTATGGGTTTCAATATAGGGGATCCCTGCTCTTTCGAGAATCCCTTGGGTAATATAAGAAGGAACCCTTAATTCCTGAGGAGAGATGAATATCATGGTAATCGCAGGATAGCGGGAAAGGGCCTTTGCCAAAGAATGGACGGTTCGGCCAAACTTGAGGTCCCCACAGAATCCTACCGTAAGCCCCCCAATAGAACCCTTGAGTTGCCGGATAGTGAGGAGATCCGTCAGGGTCTGGGTTGGGTGATGGTGGCCGCCGTCTCCAGCATTGATCACCGGTACCGTAGCATAACGAGAGGCCAACAGCGCGGCCCCTTCTTTAGGGTTCCGCATGACGATGATGTCCGCATAGCAGGAAACCACCCGTATGGTATCTGCCAGGCTCTCCCCTTTAGATACAGAACTGGAACTTGGTTCGGAAAAGCCCAGACACGTTCCTCCCAGACGCAACATAGCCGACTCAAAACTAAGCCTGGTTCGGGTACTAGGTTCAAAAAAGAGGGTAGCCAAGATCGTTCCCCTGCAGGATTCCCGCAGGTACCCCTGGTCGTGCTCGATCTTTTGAGCCAGATCAAAGAGCCTGTCCATCTCTTCAATCGTAAAGTCTCCAGGCTCTACCAGATGCCGCTTCGTAAACATGTAATCCTCCTCGTAAAAAAAAACCGCCCTCAGGCGGCTCTATACAACAGATCATAAAAAACAAGGTAAAACATGCTTCCTTTCCTGGTAACCAGTACACAGGAAGGCACTGCTCCACACATACCAACATAATGTTTCCAATCTCTGTTTTTCATATCATGCTTAATCTACATAAGCCTACCATACTTGACCTAAACAAACAAGTCTCCCTGGGGACTGGTAATGCTCCAGTGTGAAAAGTTGGCCAATTCGGCTCTGGCTCACTTGATAAAATATTGATAATACTATAGAAAAATAAAGGGGGATAGTAATGAATACTATAAAACTGATTGCATCAGATATGGATCATACCTTGCTTACAGAAAAAGGCGAATTACCGCCAAACCTTGATACGTATATTTTACAATTAGATAAAATCGGTATTGATTTTGTTATTGCAAGCGGGCGGCCATTATATACATTAGAAACAATTTTTTCAAATGTTAAACATAAGATGAGTTTTATTAGCGATAATGGCGGGGTGATATGCTATAAGGGTGAGGTACTATTTAAGAGCTTGTTAAAACCGGTCGATTATCACGCAATGATTGAGTTTGTAGAAAATAAAACAGAGGGAATACCCATTCTTTGCGGATTACCGCGTGCTTTTGTATCTGAGAAAAATAAAATGTATGAAACTTATTTAAAAACGTTTTATTCAAAAATAGCTTTTGTTGAAGAACTTAACAAGGTTACGGTAGATGCGAATAAATTTACCATTTATTTTCCCCATAAAGATAGTAGCGCATATTATGAAAAACTATTTAAACCGCAATACAGTAATCATTTCTCTGTTACGGTTGGAGATACGGTCTGGATTGATATTATGAATTATGGAATAGATAAAGGAAAAGCCATACGATTACTTGGCAAAAAACTTGGCTTGGAATCTGAACAAATGATGGCTTTTGGGGATACCTATAATGATATAGAAATGCTCAGATCCGTAAAGTACAGTTATATTGTAGCAAATGCTGCTGATGATATGAAACAATATGCAAATTTTATCACCGATTCAAATGATAATTTTGGCGTCATAAAGATTATTGATACCATTATAGGAGATGAGCAGCCTCTTGAGTAAGGGGGCGTTTTGTCTTGCCGCGTGTACAGTACCGTATTGAATAAGTCTTCAAAAAAAAGGATACTTTATAACGTATGAGGCTGTTTCAAAACTGAAGTTTTGAAACTGGCTTACGTGTGGAGGATAGTTGGAGGACACCATGAAAGCGTTTATTCTAGGTATCATCATTCTCTTTGGGGTAGTATTTTCGGTTTTACCCGCTGGTCTGGGGTGGGGAATGGATGTACTGGTTTTTCTCAAAGGAGCTTTGCCGGTGATTGCCGCGTTTATCGGGCTTATTTCGGTTTTCATCGGTATTGCGGATATTAAAGATATGAACGAAGCAAAGAAAGAAGAAGGTCCTGTACAAAAAGAAGTCGAGAAATAGCAGGGTCAAGAGAAAAACGGGTTCTCGATGGGCAGATTTCCGCCCACCGGTTTAGGGCGTGGAGAAGGATGTCTGTAAGACCTGCTGGTTCAGGACGATGGCTACGCGGCCTTCCTGCAGGAGCCTGCGGTTCTCCTCAATAGAGAGAATCTGGAGCGCGTCTTCCCGGTCTATGATGGGATCCGTAGGATAGATGCCGAACACGCCCTGGGCGATGATCCGTAAGGGATTAGAACCTACCAAGCGGTTCAGATCCTCCCCAAGCCCCGAAGGGTTAGGCCGAAATATCTGATTGCTGGACACATACCGGACGATACGCTGCACATATTGGAGATCCACCATGCTCTGTTCGTATATGAGGTTCATATCGGTGTCCCAGATCTTGGGGAAAAGACAGGGACGGATAAGGGCAGTGCTATGCCTGCCATGGACCGGTAATTCCTCATCAGCAATAATAAGGATCCCCGTATAAGGGACCGCAGGAACCGGAATGAGGAGCCGCATACTATCCGTAGGCCGGCTGTGGCGTATCAGTTCCCTACTCAGTCTCTGCAGACTCAGGATGTACTGGGCGGATATAAAAGCAAAGTCCAAGGTGAATGCTGAGGCAAGCTTGTGCGCGGATGCACTGATAGTATCCGTACTCCTTATAGAAAATTCCCCCTGGTTTAACAGATCTTCCAGGGTATGAGCAGAATCAACCAGTATAGACAAGAGGTAGGGCCGGACGAGGTAGGGGTATTCATGGAGGAGAATTTCCTCTGCCTGAACTCTGCCGGTAGGTAGGCGAATCCCCGCAGAAGCAAGATCCACCTTTACCATGGCCTTAATTTCCATCTGTTCCCATTCAATAGAACCGCTAATGGCAACCTTGGTTTCCCCAAAAACCGACCCTGCTAAGACCAGCAATAAGCACCCGAAGAGTATACGTGGTTTCATACTTACCTTATCGGAGTTTTCAGATGTTTTCCTTCATAAAGAATATCACTTAATCCCATGCCGTTCGCCTGTGCCAAGGCCTCAGGCGTGATATTGTAAGACCGTGCAATGGACCAAAGGGTTTCTCCTGGTTTCACCAGATGCATTCCCTCAAATTGTCCAAATCCAATGGTGGTGGCCATCGGTCCTTGGAGGTCCTTAAACGCGGGGATCAAGAGCCGGGAACCGATTTTCAAATACTTGGCCTGGGTGCCTGGGTTGGCATTGAGGATATGATCCACGGATATGCCATACTGCAGAGCCAGAGCAGACAGGGTATCTCCAGATTTAATAGTATGAAAATAATATTTGATGAGGGCAAAATCACGCCGCTCTAATACCGCGGAGATCGCTGCAACATCCGCGGCCCGTACCTTGAGATGGTAGTCTGGATCCGGCGGGGTAACGTTAAATAAAAGTTCCCGATTAGCTCGTTTGAGCTCATCGTGGTCAACCGCGGCTGCTAGGGCCAATAAGCCGAGATCAACGGTTCGGCCCACCTTGACCCTGGTCCATTCAGGATCCTGGGGCCATACCGGTTCAACCCCGAAACAGCGGGGGTTGGACATAATGTAGGATATCGCCAAGAGTTTAGGCACAAAATGAATGGTTTCCAGCGGTAGTTCTTTACTTGCAGAGAGTGCCCAATAGTCATTGATGCCGGTTTTCTTGATACTCCGGGTTAAGCTCCCAAGCCCGGTGTTGTACGCGGCCAGGGCTAATGCCCAATCCCCAAGCAGATGGTAGTTTTCTTCGAGTTTGCTGAGGGCTCCCATAGTAGACTTCCAGAAATCCATCCGTTCATCCATCCACTCGGTTATCTTTATATTATAAGGGGCGATACTGTTCTTCATAAACTGCCACAGCCCTGTGGCGCCGGTTCTACTTACCGCAGAAGAAATGTACGCAGATTCAATCACTGGGAGGTACATCAATTCTGAGGGCAGATTCCGAGCTTCGATCTCCCGTCGGATAAAGACCAGATAAGGACTGCCCCGGCGCATGATGGCATTGAGCCATTCAAGACCTTCGGGACTGGAATACCGGCTGATGTATTGCTGGGTCAGGGGCTGCTCAAGCCCTGGTATAAGGCCCTGCCATGCTGGGGGCCGCTCTGATTTTACCTGGGCTGATACAGGAGCATAAAAGACTTGCCGCAAGGGCCGGAATTCTTGGTTGAGGTCTACCAAGTCGTTAAACAGAGCTTGCTGATCTGATGCTGGGATCAGGTCCATAGCGAGGGAAATCTCTTCCTGCATATCCCCCTGTTTCTCCAGCGTTGCCCCGGCATTTACCTCGGGAATTTCCAAGAATAATTCTGCGGGAAGTTCTGGAACCGGCAGGAATATACGAAAATCCGGTTCGTCCCGGATTGATTCAGCTTGCAAGGAACCACAGGACATCAAGGTACTGAGCATCAGGAGCAAAAATAGCTTCTTTTTCGTATTTTTCTTAAAGAATTGAATACTCCACCTCCATAAGGGTACTTGAAACAGCATAGGTATACATAAATCATTAGAATTTCTCTCCATAATAAACTCCTGCCCACTCCCAACGACCATGAATATCCGGATCCAAAGGGAAATAGATCTTTCTAAAATAAAAATACCAAGTAGAAACAATTTGGTCCCACCCTGAGGTGCGTAAATATGCTTCAGTAGCGTTTGAACTGGTATCCAGGGCATCAGCATAGCGGATCTGATTGCCCCGCATAAAGTCGGCCAGGTTGAATTCAAGCCCCCCAGCATCGTCTGTATCCTCTTGTGCCCAGGAGTGGGCAAAAAAATTAACCTTAGCCTGGTACTGCCGCAGCCTGACGCTGTTTCCGTCTGCCAGGGCGGACTTGACGGCATTGACTAGGCTGTTGAGATTCTCAAAGGTCCAATCCTTAGGAGACTTGTTAAAGTCCACCAGTTGTTTGGCATGATGATCCGCATTGGGAAACCCGGGGATGATGGTACCCCTATAGGGGAGATACTGGGTATAGGATTGAATAGCCTCATTCCATTCCCCGATTTGTTCATGGGCCTGAGCTAACATAAAGTAGGCAAACCCAAGATCAATGGAATCGGCAAAGCGGGTGATAAGTTCTTCGTAATACCTAACCTCTTGTTCCGGGTTATCTACCAGGGTAATTAACTGCTTGAGACAGGCCAAATGAACAGATTGACCCTCCACCAGCAAATCAGGGTAATTTTTGATAATCATATCGAAGTAAAGCGCGGCCACCTGGTAGGCTTCCTGCTGTATATACCCATAGGCAACCATGAGCAGATAATAGGCGTTGTAGGGATCCTGGGGATTCTGGTTGGTCCGGGAGCTAAGGAACGTGATGAGTTTACCGTATTCCTGTAAACGGACATACTGTTTAGCAATCTCCCGGATCACCGCAAATGTCTGTTCTCTATAATCCATAGAAGCCGTGGTATCAGGAGATTCTAGGGTTTGATCTGTCCCTGTATCCCTGTTTTCACTTTCCTTGTCCAAAAGGGCGAAAAGCTGGTGTAGGATTTCCTTGTCGTTCTGAGAACCACAGATATAATAGGGATCGATCTGCACGCCTTCAGTGTGGTACACCTCTGGGGCACACGCGAGATTCATATTGGTCAAGACCAGGATAAGCAGCCACCCTGCATAGGATGGCTCCAAACGACCACGTTGTATAATGCTCCCCCTCTCTACTACCGGTTTACTATTTATTATCGAACATTATAGCGAATTTTATAATAACACCGTGCTCAAGATAGGATATGCAGGGGGACATTCTCTGTGCATCCGAACGGTCCCTCTACATATCCTCGTGGTTACAGGTCTAGAAGGTACTGGTTCAAGATATTCTCGAGCCGTTCCTGTTTGCCGCTGGTGAGCCCTGCGGTCCCGTAAACCGAACCCAGGCTGGCCAGTTCTTCAAGACCCAGTTCCCCTTTGGCGAACCGCGCGCCATCTCCGGTATCAAAGGAGGCATAACGGTTTTTCACAAAAGTTCCTAGTTTCCCGTCGTCGATGATCCGCTGGGCAACTTCAAGACCCACGGCAAAACTGTCCATACCGCCGATGTGGGCTTCAAACAGATCCGCCGGATCTACCGAATTCCGCCGGATCTTGGCGTCAAAGTTAAGTCCCCCAGTGGTGAAACCCCCTGCCTTGAGAATGGCATACATAGCCAGCGCGGTTTCGTAGTAACTTGAAGGGAACTGGTCTGTATCCCAGCCGTTTCGAGGTTCCCCCCGATTGGCGTCTACCGAACCAAAAATACCCAGACTCGCGGCAGTTTCAAGCTCGTGGACAAAATCATGGCCTGCAAGCTCCGCATGGTTTGCCTCGATATTGACCCGGAAGTCCTTATCCAGGCCGTTTGCCCGGAGGAAGCCTGCCACGGTTTCCACATCATAATCGTACTGGTGTTTAGTCGGCTCCATGGGTTTAGGCTCAATGTAAAAAGCTCCGGTAAAGCCCTGTTTCCGGGCATAATCCCGGGCCATAATCAGAAACCGCGCCAAGTGCTCCTTCTCTTTCTTTAAGTCGGTGTTGAGCAGGCTCATGTACCCTTCCCGGCCTCCCCAGAACGTGTAACCCTGTCCGCCAAGCTCAATGGTGGCATCAATAGCTGCCTTAACCTGGGCGGCTGCAAGGCTCACCACGGCAAAGTCCGGGTTGGTGGCCGCACCGTTCATAAACCGGGGGTGGGTGAAGAGGTTTGCTGTACCCCAGAGGAGCTTGACCCCCGTGGCCTGCTGCCGTTCCTTGGCTTTTGCCACGAGCAGTTGCAAGTTCTTCTCACTTTCCCCAGGGCTTGCCCCTTCAGGAGCCATATCCCGATCATGGAAGGCATAAAATTCCGCACCCAACTTGGTGAAGAACTCAAAAGCCGCATCCAGCTTGTGTTCCGCAGCCTCAAGGGGGCTCTTTGCATCGGTGATCCAGGGATGGGGATGGGTTGGGGCTCCAAAGGGATCCGCCCCGTCCGCGCAGAAACTGTGCCAGTAAGCAATAGCAAAGCGGAGATGCTCCTTCATCTTTTTCTTGCCTACCACTTTCTCAGGATTATAATACTTAAAGGCCAAAGGATTATCGCTTTTAGGCCCTTCATAGTGAATCCTGCCAATACCAGGGAAATAGGTTTTGTTCCCCACAAAATAATCAGCCATAAAACCTCCACAAATACTTATATATACAGGGGACTCAACGCCCCAAGATAGCGGGAATATACCGCATACGCCTGGTTATACGCCGCCACTGAGCCTGCATCAGGGTTGACCCTCGCCCCTCCGTCCAAGATGACCAGCTCTTCTACCAAGGATTCGATAGAAACATTCTTTTCTACTTTTTCTTTTTTTTCTAAGGTCCAAAGGGCTTGGATAGCTCCGCCCATAGCCGCAGCTTCATCCCCTGCAGGAACCCGGACCGGGAGGTTCAGCACATTGGCGGCGATGCTTTGCCAAAGCGGGCTTTTAGCCCCTCCACCGATGAGCCGGATTTCCTTTGCCTTAAATCCCAACGCACTGAAGCCCTCCATGCCGATACGCATCCCAAAGATCGCGGATTCAAGACTTGCCCGGGCGATATTTTCCCGGTTGAAGTTCGCCGCGGTGATCCCGTTGATGCTGGCCCGGCCATTGGGGAGATTCGGGGTTCGTTCCCCGTTAAAGAAGGGTAGTACCACCAGTCCCCCTGCTCCGATGTGGGCCTTGGCTGCCTGGGCGTCAAACACCTTGACCTCAAGACCAAAGAGGGAACGGAATTCCTCGCTGGCTACCGTACAGTTCATGGTACAGAGGAGGGGCAGCCATCCCCCGGTGGAGGAACAGAAGGCCGCGAGGTTTCCAGTAGGATCGATCACCGGAACTTGAGAAAACCCGAACAGGGTTCCTGAGGTTCCCAGGCTCATGGTAAGGAACCCATCTTTCACTGCTCCGGTTCCAATGGCGCCCATCATGTTATCCCCGCCCCCTGCAGCCACGATGGCTCCTTGCGGCAGCCCAAAGGCCCGGGCCGCGGCTTCAGAAACGGTTCCTGCAGCTTCCCTGGGTTCAAGCAGCCGGGGAAGATAGCTCTGGATTGCCGGATCAATGAGATCGCAGGCAAAAGAAGACCACTTACGGGTTCGGACATTAAAGAGCGCCGTACCTGAGGCGTCCCCGTATTCAGCAGTGTATGCGCCGGTGAGCAGAAAATTGATATAGTCATGAGGAAGCAGGATATGCCGCAACCGGGCAAACAGATCCGGTTTGTGGTTTTTAAGCCACTGCACTTTGGGTGCGGTATATCCAGGCCGCATAGGAAGGCCGGTCTCCGCGATGAGGGCTGCCTCTCCCCCTGCCCGGGTAGTGAGTTCCTCACATTCAGCCGCGGTGGAAGTATCGCACCAGAGCTTAACTCGGTACAGGGGCTTTCCCTCCCCATCCAAAGGTACGAAACTATGTTGATGCCCGGAAACTCCAATGGCCTCAATACGTGCAGTAAGCCCTGGGGCGCTTTTTTCTATTGCGGAAAAACAGGTTTTCAGCGCTTCCTCATACCATGCAGCTTCTTGTTCCCGAGTACCGTCATTTTCTGCAATCAGGTCTACCGGTGCTTGCGCCCGGGCCAGAACCGCTTTCTTTTCATAATCGTATATCAGGACCTTGCAACTCTGGGTTCCCAGGTCTATACCGCACACCGTTCTCATAACATCCTCCGTATCCTTGTATGGTTTATTGCATCGCTACGCTATAAAAAAAATACCAGAAAAGAAGCATCGTATCTATATACAACTGGCAATAGCTCCCTCTACTGCATCAAGGTGGGGTTTAATGATCGCAATGGGATCGGTCTTTTTCCTGAGTATTCCTAATCGCGGAGGAACGCTCATGGTTTGGCCTGTGGCCTTTGAAACGGTTTCCGCCTCCCGTGCAGGGTGCCCGGTGGCAAGGACAACAATATGAGCGTCCTGGCTGGATAAGTCATGGGAATTCAGCAGTTGCTCTGCCGCGGCAAAGGCCACGGCTCCGTGGGGATCCAGGAATATGCCGTATTGTTTCCAGACCTTATCCATGGTCTCAAGGGTGGTCCTATCATCAACCGCGGCAGGAAATACCATGTTCCGCATCACCGCAGGGGCTTCTTCGTAAAACGAGAGGATCCGCTCATAATTTGAAGGACTACTCACATCCAATGCAGGAGAAACCGTGGCAATCGAATGTTGGGGCTTAAATACTTCTCCTTTCAAAAGCCCCCCAAAGGCATTGTTGGTGTTCATCGCGGCGATAAAACCTCGTACCGGCATACCAAATTTCCAGGCATAGAGGCCGGCTATCAAATTGCCGAAATTGCCGCAGGGCACACTAAAAAGTAAGCTCCCTTTTAATTCCTTCTTGAGTTTGATGAAGGCATAGAGGTAATAAAAGGACTGGGGCAAGAGCCGGCCCGGGTTGAGGGCATTGGCCGTGGAAATACCGTACCGTTCTGCAAAAGGTTTGTCCTTGATGGCTTCGGTTACCAGGCGCTGACAATCATCAAAGGTACCCCGGACTTGAATAGGAATGATATTACCCCCCTGGGAAACAAAGGTACGGGGGTCAATGCCCCGGATAGGCCCTGAAGGGTAAAGCAAACAGGAGACGATATTCTGCCGCTGATAAAAAGCACGGGCTATACTGACCCCAGTGTCTCCCCTGGTAGCGGATAGGACCATACTCCGGCTGTTATTTTTCAGTAGTTCTTCCATGACTGCCGCGAGAAACGCGATGCCAAAGTCCTTAAAGACCCCGGTGGGGCCGTTATAGAGGTTTAAGAGGGAAAACCGTTCATCCAAGCGTTGGATTTCAGGCTCAAAATCAAAGGCGCTCTCAGCAACCCGGGATGCGGAGAACGGATTCAGTTCTCCTTGCAGCAGGGGAGGGGCGACGGTGGCTACTAAATCGGGATACGTCGTATCAGTATCCATATACAGAAAAAACTGCCGCAAGTCCATTACCGAAGCCGGGACATACAGTCCCCCTTCCTGGGGCAGGCAACGGAGGATCGCTTCCTTAAAAGAAACCACGGCTTTATTCGATTGGGTAGATTTGAACTGCATGCAAGTATCCTTAGCATATATGGTTTATTAGGGCTTTGCCGGCCTTCACTATCTTTTGGCTCTTTCTCATCCTGTCTTGCTGCACCATACTGCGTATACAAACATACCATGAAGGCCGGTAGGTTCCCTCGGTAACGTTCATAGGATAACGGTTACTGGTTAAAGTGTACTCATAGAATCTAGAATCTGCAAGGTACCACGCCAAAACAACCTTTACCGGGTTATTTTTGACGGGATGCTGATTTGATCCTATACTGTAAGTAAGCGGTCTTTTGAGTAAGCCGTAGACGCTAGTAAAGGGATAAAACAGAAGGAAGGGATGCAGATGGCAATTATTACGATTTCTCGGGAATTAGCCGCCCTGGGTGATGAGACTGCCCATGAATTGGTAAAACTTTTAAAGTATCGCTTCGTGGATAAAGAAACCTTAGAAGCACGGATTAAATCTTTTGGGATTGAGGATCGGAAATTTAAGAAATACGATGAGCGGAGACCTTCATTCTGGGCATCCCTCTCCCAGGATAGGGATAATTATCTCCATTACCTTAAAACCGCGATGCTCACCGAAGCCAGTGAGGGAAATGTGATCATCATAGGCCGGGGGGCTAATGTCATTTTCAAAGATGTCCCTGGGGTCCTGTCGGTTTTCCTCACCGCCCCCATTGAGGTTCGTATGCAGCGGGTAAAAAGCTATTTCCATTGTGATGACAAACGGGCGCTGCAAATCATCGAACGAAGCGATAAGGATCGGGAAGGGTTTCACCATTATTTTTTTGAGATGGAATGGCACTATTCGGGAAATTACCATATCAGCTTAAATACCGGCCACCTGCACCCGGCTATATGCGGTGAGATCATCAAGTATCTGCGGGACACGATCATCACCCAAGAAGCAGAGTCCCAACATATCCTGCGCTTGCAGGAGCTGACCTTAGGGCAGCAGGTGAAGCATTACATCCTCTATGAAAAGGAAATACCGGTTCATTTCTTGGAAGTCTTGGTTTCCCCGGAGAGTATAAGCCTCTATGGAGTGGCGAATTCCAAGGCTATGGTGGAAGCCGTGGTTTCTGCAGCCCAAGAATTGGTTCCCTTCAAAAGTGTACAATCCGAAATGCAAGTGGTTCAGGAATACAAGGTGATGCACTGAAAACGTTTTTTCCGTAATTTTCTGTTATTTTCCATTCCATTGACTAAACCGCTCAATGTATTCTATGGTGTATCCATAGTAAGCCTTATAGGGCGGATAGGAGCGTGCTCAATATATGGAAAAGGTTCGGAATACCTGCTTAAAGTACCTCACGGATATCCTCATCAAAAGCTATGAAGAACATGCGGAGATCATTAAAGTCGATTCGATCCATTTGCTGAACCGGCAACGGATCGTGGATATGCTGGAAACCCTGCGGCATTTGGTTTTTCCCGGCTACTTTGGCAAAAAAAACATATCCCTCCTGTCGGTAGAATACCATGCCGGGGATATGCTTGAAGAGGTTCAACACGCGCTTTCCAAAGAGACGGTCAGGGCGCTCCATTACAGCCCCCATTACAGCGGCCTTGGAAAGGAAATACTCGAAGAAAAAGCCGCGGATATTACCTTTCATTTTTTGGCCCGCCTGCCTTTAGTGCGGGAATATCTGGCGCAGGATGTTTCAGCGACCTTTGACGGGGATCCTGCAGCCGCCAATCTGGACGAGATCATCGTATCCTATCCAGGAATCTACGCCATCATGGTTTACCGTTTGGCCCATATCCTCTATGACTTGGAAGTTCCCCTCATCCCCCGGATCATGACCGAATATGCCCACAACATCACCGGCATTGATATACACCCGGGCGCGGTTATCGGCCATCATTTTTTTATTGACCACGGTACGGGCATTGTTATTGGGGAAACCACGGTTATCGGGAACCACGTAAAGATCTACCAGGGAGTTACCCTGGGAGGCCTTTCCACCCGGGGCGGCCAGACCCTTAAAGGGGCTAAACGGCACCCCACTATCGAGGATCATGTTACGATTTATTCCGGGGCTTCCATCCTTGGCGGCAATACCGTCATTGGCGAAGGGGTGGTTATCGGCAGCAATGCCTTTGTTACCAAGTCGGTACCTGAAAAGACCAGGGTCAGTATCAAAAACCCGGAACTCCAATTCAAGTCCGACGAACACGCCCCTCCTACCCATACGGAACTGCGGCAGGACGAATTCTGGGACTGGGTGATTTAGGTACAGCCCATTGCATAAGAACCGGTACGCGGTATCCATTGAGAGCTTATGGCCTGCGCCCTGCTGATTCGGGAATCTACCGCCCCGCCACCGGGCAGCCAAACCTGACCCCCACTGCATTTAAATGGAATACCGGCGTACTGCCCGCGATTATTTTCCCCGGTTGCGCTGAACGGTTCGATAGAATTCAATCGCCCGTACCAGATCCTGTTTTGAGAAGTCGGGCCAGAGCGTTTCCTGGAAGACCAGTTCCGCGTAGACGGACTGCCAGGGGAAAAAGCCACTGAGCCGTTTGCGCCCGCCCGCTCCGGTACGAATAACCAAATCCATTTCCGGAATGCCGACGGTGTCAAGGCATTGTTCAAATTCCCCTTCGGTGAGCGTTTCAGGGAAACGGGGGTTATTTTTCCCCCCTTCATATAACTTTTTGACGGCACGAATTATTTCATCCTTGCCACCGTAGTTTATGGCAATTTGGGCATTGAGTTTGACACAGGCCGCCGTGCGTTTTTCCGCCTGTTCAATAATTGCTGTTGTATCATCCTTGAGCTTTGCACGGCTGCCGAGAATTCTTAGCTTAACGCCTTTTTCTATACAGGTGTCAATTTCGGTTTTGAAAAATTCTTCCATCAAATCGAATATACCCCGTACTTCTTCCTGGGACCTGTTCCAGTTTTCGGTAGAAAAGGCATAGACCGTAACATAGGGAATATTTTTCTCTATACACCAGGAACACAGATCAATAAAGCGTTTGGTCCCCTCCCGGTGCCCCTCCACAACGGCCCTCAATTTATGTTGCTGCGCCCACCGTCTGTTGCCGTCCATGATTATGCCTATATGCTGCAAATCGTTCATCATTTTCCTCTTGGTTATTAGCTTTTCCGTAGTTCCAGGTATGAAATAAACCCGGAAAGCACCGCCTTTTCTTCGGCTTCAAGAAAACCGATCTGGTTTAACAAGGTTCTGCATTTTTCAAAATTATCGGCTACTGTTTTTCGCACCTTCGCCTTTATTCCCGATTCTTCAAGGATTTTACGGACTTCCCGTAAACCGGCATCCGAAATTTCCTTGCCGTAATATTCAAGCAGCCGCTGTTTAACTTCAACATTCCCACAGGCTTCGGCGTAGAACAGGGTCATTTTGTATTCAGCGATGTCGCTGCCGCAGGGCTTACCCTGTTCGGCAGTTCCAAAAATATTAAGAAAGTCATCCTGTATTTGGAAAGTTACGCCGAGCAATACCGCGAATTCGTGAAATTCAGCGACATTTTCCCTGCTCATGCCACCCAAAATAAGGCCGAGGCTCAAAGGCCCAATGATAGTGTATTCGGCGGTTTTTATCGTATCAATCCTAATAACGTGGTCCGTGATATTTCCGTTATGCGCAATGCCAAGCTGTTCTTCCAGCGGCAGGACAATATCAAGCAATTCACCCTTTATCGTTGTTATGACCACTTCGTTAAAATAATTAAAAAGACGGAAGAAATTTTTGTCATCGTGATATGTGTTCAGAATCACCTGGTTTATAAAATAAAAAGCAAGATCCCCGGCGCATATCGCCAAGGCTTCGCTTGCCGATTTAATTGATTCGCCTGAAAGATTATTCCGCCGGTTGTAGTCTTTATAAAAATGTACATTGCGCTCGTGGATGGTTTTTACGCCGCGCCGGTCGGGCGATTGGTCAAAAACATCATCATGGACCAGTATGGCGGTTTCGAAAAATTCATAGGCCGCCGCAAGGTCGATACTATAATCAATGTTTTTGCTTTTTTGCGCTATCCGGTAACCCAGCACAATCAGCGTACCTCTGATGATTTTCGCCTTACCGCTTGAATTGACGCCAATAAACTGATCGATTATCCTACTTGTGATCGTATCGTCGGCCAGGGAAAAGAGGGCCCGGTTCTGATCCGCTATCCTGTTTTTTATTTTTATTTTTGCCGTTTTATAAAAATCATGAAATTCCCCTATCTCCTGGAATTTGGTGGAATCCATAAACTGTTTACAATCTTCGACAACGCTTTTGAACACAGACGCTCCGCCGGTTATCCCGATAGTTTTACCGGGATCTATACGGCGGTTTAAAAAAAGTTCTTTAACAAAGTCCTCCCTGCTTTCTATTTGAAAGGCGCCGGGACAAACCTCGCTGCACTTTCTGAACAATTCTTTTGTATTGGAGCTTTTTTTGTCCCCGATAACGATCATGGCATCACAGCGTTTTGCCAATTCAACCGAATCGTTTTGTATTTTTAACTGTGCGCTGCAAAGGGATGTTTGAATTTCAACATTGCGGTATCTACCGCTGACAGCCTCCGAAAGCCTTTTGAATTTTTCGCTGTTCATCGTAGTCTGGGCGATAACAAATATTTTTTCTCCGATGCTGTAGGGCAGCGTGTTGACATCGTCTTCTTCGCTTATAATTATCCCCCTATTTTCGCACCAGCCGTTTGAGCCGATAACTTCCGGGTGATTCTTTGAACCAAGGATGACAATGGTATAACCTTCGTTATATTTTTTTCTGATTTGTTCATGAATGCGCTGCACATTCAAGCAGGTGCAGTCCTCACATTCAATGCCCCTTTTTTCAAGATATTCAATAAATTCTTCCGTTTCTCCGTGCGCCCTGATAATGACAATATCATCGTTCCTTATTTTATCACGGGTACAGGAGCTGTCTTTTTCGTAATCAAAAATAACCGCACCGTTTTCTTCGAGAATTTTTTCCACATCCTTGTTGTGAAGCAAATTCCCCCAAATTATAACACGTTTTTCTTTATGCTCTTTTAAATTTTTTACGGCCTGCATAAAGGACCTTTCCGCACCCCCGCACATTCCGTATGTTTTTGAAAGTTCAGTCAATAATATCCTCCCGCAAGAGGAGGGAGCGCCTTCGAATCCATAAAATGCCCTGTTTTACGCGGCTCCTCCGCTCCTTTTTTGCTGTTTCTGTTTTAGTATAGCATACGAACCAGTGAAATGTCAAGGGGGCGCGTTGCCTCATCAGCAATTCCGAATTCAAACGGTAACTCCTTATACCATAATGAGTTACGAAAACGATATTTTTTTGCCATTTTTTGTTAATTCATTATGTAGAAAAGAATTAGCGGTTTTGAATTCGG
>JAISGE010000173.1 GCA_031263265.1 Treponema sp. | reverse complement strand
GCATTGCCGCGCAATTCCGGTGGTATAAAGGATTCTATATCATAACCGCACTTATCGGCGCTTACATCACGGGGAACATAGCCCAAAGATGTTTCTATATCCATAACGGCTTTCATGGCAGAAAGCTCTATTTCGCACCGGGATTGCGCATCTGCGGTAAAAGTAGCAAGGACTTTGCCTTGTAATGTATCCAATAATCCAAGGGGAATTATCAAAGCGCCGCCTATTATGGTCGGGGGTATGGCGGAAATGAGACGTTCGGTTTCCAGTTCCGCAAGGCGTTTTTGCATACGGGCCTCTAAATCTTCCGCTCGACGGCTGGCGGCCTGTGAATTAAGACGGGCGTTTATGTGCCCTGCATCTTCTTTTTGTTTGAGATCAGCGGCACGGAAATCCCAATACTGAATTTCAGCCGTTAAACGTTCTTTGACCGCCTTGATGGTTTTTTCAATAAGTTTTGTTTTGCGTTCCCGTACTTCAGCAACATGGGCGGGAATAATTCGGGAAATTGCAAAACTAACGGCACTATCTTCGACATTTGATTGAAGCCATTTTTGACTGTTTATAAAAGGACGAATTGCTTTTTGTTCATCCTCACTAGCCGCTCGATAATCCAGATAAGGCGCATAACCGGCATTTGCCGACGTGTCATCCTCTTTGATTTCAACAAAATGGATATGTTTTGATATAATCCGTTTACTGCCGCCTGGCAGGATTGCCCCATCCTGAACGGAATCCTCTATATAAAAGAGCAGACGCGCATCAGCACCATAGTCGCTGTCATCAACGAACACCACACCGCGTTTTAATACATCCCCGTTCCGTTCAAGCGTCAAATCAATAGTTGCTTCCAAAAGCGGGTGTCCGGGAACTATATACGCGGCGGGAACAAGACCGGGTACGTTTCTATAAGGCTTGTCAAAACAGACCCGTTCATATCGGGATAGGACAGGCTCACCAAACCCTATCTGCATATCCTGGTTGCGGACTGCAAATGGTACGGCGCTTATTTCATAACGCCCATTCTCACGGGCACGAATTTTACCGCCAAGGGCAGTGAAAGCTTCAATAAAGAATGCTTCAATGAAATGGGGCTGGAGTTTATGCGCTTCCATACGATCCATATCCTCACGGATTTTCATAACCTGATGAACATCCATAGTATCTTCCGTTAAGGCATATTCATCTATCAGTTTTCTGAACTTTTCTGTGTCAAGGGAATTATCCACTACCCTATAAAGCCGGGAGCGAACATCTTCTTTTTCGTTGTAACGGATTGCTTCAATGAGCAGTTCCCGCAGAGAACGATTCTCAAAGGTGAGTTTACCAAGAATGTCAAATACCTTGCCTTTAAGAGCCTCACGTTCCTGTTCAAGTTTTTCAAAAAGCCGTTGAAAAACCATACCCTCACGGGTTTCTGTGGCAACAAGATTCCATAAATGACATACTTCGGTTTGTCCGATACGGTGAATCCTGCCAAAGCGCTGTTCAAGACGGTTGGGGTTCCAGGGCAAATCATAGTTCACCATCAAATGTGCCCGTTGAAGGTTGATACCTTCCCCGGCAGCATCGGTAGCGATAAGTATACGCACTTCCTTGTCCTGCTTAAACAGTTCCTCAACTTTTCGCCGTTCATTCCGAAGCATACCGCCGTGGATGGTAACTACCGCCGCTTCAGTTCCCAGAAGAGAGCGGATTTTATCGGTAAGATAACGAAGCGTATCCCGGTGTTCGGTAAAAATAATGAGTTTTTCCCGCAATCCATCGGAACCGAACATCTTAGTATCGTCCTGCAGGAGACGGGACAGTTCTTTCCACTTGCGGTCTTCCCCACTGGTACGCGTACTATTTGCCATACCTTCCAAGTTCTTTAATGAGGAAATTTCCGCTTCAAGTTCAGTAATGGTAGATGCGGCGGATGCTTGGTCGGTTACCTGTTCCTCCGCTTCCTCTGCTTCACCCGATGGAAGATCGTCTTCATCATAATCGTCAAAATTTGCAAAGGCATACTCCGCGGCGCGTTTGCCAAGACGTTCTTCGTCAAGACGGCTCTCTAGCCGTTCCCGGCGGCGTTTAAGGGATTGGTATATCGCTTCAGGTGAAGAAGCAAGACGACGCTGCAGAACAGTAAGGGCAAAACCCACCGTGTTTTTGCGTTCATTGTTGAGCTTATCCGCACGGTTAAACTCCTGCTGAACATAGTTTGTAACTGCAGTATATAGCTCTGCTTCCATAACCGACAGATCGTAGTTAACGGTATAGGCAAAACGATCCGGGAAAAGCGGCGTCCCATCGAATTTCAGCAGTTCTTCTTTAACCAGACGGCGCATAACATCGGATACCTCTACAGCCTGATTTCCGCTTCGGACAACCCCTTCAAAACGATCCTGGTCAATAAGGGACATAAAAAGCTGGAAATCTTCTTCCTTGCCGTTGTGAGGCGTCGCGGTCAGTAAAAGGAAATGCCGGGTAATAGAAGACAACAGCTTACCCAACAGAAAGCGTTTGGTGTATTTTACTTCCCTACCCCAAACTGTTGCGGACATTTTGTGGGCTTCGTCACATACAATTAAATCCCAATCGGTAACGCGCAATTTTTTCTGTATTTCTTCACTGCGGGACATTTTATCAAGACGCACAATGCAGAAGTTAATTTCGGTAAATATATTGCCGGTTACCGCGGTTTCGATACGGTCATTGGTGAGTATTTCAAAACGGAGATTGAATTTTCGGTAAAGTTCATCTTGCCACTGCTCCGACAGATTGCCAGGGGTTACAATTAAACAACGTTTCAGGTCGCCACGGACAATAAGCTCTTTTAAAAAAAGCCCGGTCATAATCGTTTTACCAGCGCCGGGATCATCCGCAAGTATATAGCGGAGCGGCAAGCGCGGCAACATCTCCTGATAAACCGCCGAAATCTGGTGAGGCAGCGGGTCAATCTCTGAAGTATGCACGGCGAGGTAAGGGTCAAAAAGGTGCGCCAGGTGGATACGGTAGGCTTCCGAAACGAGCCTGAGCTGGTCAGCGTCAGCATCAAAGCTCCAGGGCAAGCTGCCGTCTATAAGCTCAATCCGCGCTTCATCTTCCCGATAGAGGAGTTGGCTGGCAAGCCGGCCTTTGGCATCTTTAAAGGTTATTTCCAGTACGGCGTTACCGTACCATTTAACCGCAACAATAGTAACCGGTTTCTGACCTACGATACCTAAAATACTGCTGCCACTGGTCATTTCTTCAAGCCGGGCCATTGATCCTCCTTACCTGTACTGTAGCATATACTTAAAAGTAATAAAATACGAGAGAAAGCCAATGGCTGTATGAAAAAGTGGACACTACGTTATTTTTAGGTTATACCAATACCCGGCATTGAAGAAGACGGATTCAGGAGATACCTAAGAAAGCAAGCAAAAACCTGCAGGGCTTAGTCTGCCCGGTTAGGAAACAATCTGAACCCAAGGCTGGCAATCAGGCCGGTGGACCTGGGATACTCGGCAGTATCAACTATCGAATACGTTGACGGGCTTCCTGAATTGGCAGGCCCGTCAATGTTGGTGAAATAGGAAATGACCACCCCAGCTTCAGCGAAAATTTGAACCGGTACCTTTGCCCATGAATAGGCTGCACCGAATTTAAATATATGCTGCCATTGATACGCACCATCCTGTAAGAAGTATTTTCTCAGTACTGCCTTAGTGCTCCGGCCATCGGGATCAAGCTCAGACCACAAGGAACTACCGTCAACCGCGCTGCCGCCGTAATCCGCGCCGTGGCGGATCATCTGGTATTGAACATGCATCCTGGTTCGGCTCAAGGGCAGGGCTTCAAACCGAAGCAGGAGCTCATCTGAGTTGGGAGGTAGATAATACCCTAAGCTACTACCTTTATTAGTATAAGAAGATTCCATGAGGGTATCGCCGTACCACGGAACCCGTTCTTTGGTATGGGTGTAACAATAGGGTTCAACCTTGGTATACCGTAAGGATACTGTGGCAAAGGGCAGCCAGGGAATGGCGATGATCGTTCCGGTCTGAAAGGCATACATGGCCCGGTCTTTTTCAAAGAACAAGGGTTCCACACTGATCTCATCCAAGAAGAGGGAAAACCACAGACTCCCGATTCCCGGGTATTGGCCTTTCAGGTTGCAAAAGATAGCGAGGTTGTCAAAATCCCCGATGACATTCTGGTAGAAAAAATTATCGGTTAAAGGAAACAGATAGCCCAGTTCAAATCGTTTCGGCCACAAGGCCGTGCTTCCAAAATCCAGATGCAGATAGTGCTGGTAGTTGATTTCGAGCATCGCGATGGAAAAGGCGTTTTGATTGGTGGCGGCTGAGTGCTTGATACCCTCGGTATTGTAATACTCCAGTATTCCGGTTAAGGTCGAAAAATAACACCAGGAAAAAGGACTGACCGTGGTTTCCAAGGCCAAGAACGGTGCGGCCTGCTGGTTTAAAACCAGACTGCTTCCCCGTGCCATAGCCCCCCATTCTCGATCCATCCGTCCTCCTCGGTAGCGTATATGCCCTGCAAGCAATGAACCGGTGATTTCCGGCAGCATCGTATCCCCAACAGAAAGATCCGAAGGCCATGCACGATAGCTCCCGGAAATATCCCGGTAATTAAACACCGATCCATCCCAGCTTTGTTTATAGGTATAGGGAAAGGAGGCTAAGGGCTGGCTATAGGTGGTGATTTCTTGATTGATATGATCCGGGTCCTCTTGGGTAAAACCCGGGTAATAGGTGTTATAGGTTCCCAAAGCAACCCGGGGCGCCCGTATCATACCCCCTGCCATGGTAAATCGGTAAGAGAAATGATCCCCCAGATCTCCGTTAAAAAAGAACCCAAGCCAGGTATCGGTTCCCCATGCCGCGTCCCGGTTTCGGGGATAGAGGCCCCAGGAAAAGCAGGAGGCTGCCGTCAGCCCAACCTCTCCTGAGAGGTGAATGTTCCCGGTACTCCTCTCGTTTTCAAAGGTGTAGGTTCCCCGCTGCCAATCAAGGCCGCGAGACACAGGCGCGTAGCTTGTTCTTGTCTCCTCAAGGATACGCCGCTCATGATCGCTAAGTTTACCAAAACGCTGCGGAGCACCATCCGTATCAAGGATTTCCGTGATTGCGGTAAGAATCGCCTGCCGGGAATAGGGTTTTGCCCCAGCCAGAGGTGCGCATAAGCCGCGCAGGGCTGCTTGTTCAAGGATCTGGTACACCGGGTTATCTATTGCTACGGATCCGTGGGTCTGCCCTGCCAGGGGCATGCTGCTGCTTATGAGGACGCATAAGATCATGCGGTAAGATTTTGATTTGATCATCTGTTGTTCCTTTTTTCTATTTATTTTGTACTATCATGAATATACGCTATGGTATGTGCTGCTGCTTGTTTTTTTAGCGGACTATCCGTCCTTTCCAGAGGAATCCTTTCCCGGAAATCGTTCTGAACCAGGACCACAGGGCCATAGCCATGAGGTTCAAAAACATAAGTGGCCAGAACAGGCCGTAGTACCAGGGGATCTTCCGGTCAATAAAAAGCATCATCCAGGTAAGGGTATACAGGATATTCACCACAAGGAGATGCATCTGAAAATTTCTGGGGATACGCGTGATCCAGAACAGCAAGGGAAAGGGAAGGAATAAAAAGAACATGACCGCAAAGATAACGGCAACCAAGACAAGCGAATGGTTCCCTAAAAAATCAAAGATATTTTTACCGATTCCTGCTACTGCTGCCTTGTACCCATTATACATCCTGCATTGAACCTGTTCACCCACATCAAGAAACATAGTCTTAAACCCCTGGGCTTTAACATACCGGGCAAGATACATGTCCTCACTCGTTTTGTTCCGCATCGTGGTAAACCCGCCGATGTGCATAAAAACCTCTTTTCGTACCGCGATAAATTGCCCTACTGCAGCAGAAAAAAACTGGTATCTGGTATACTTATTTAGGCACAGTGGAATAATAAACCCGGTCAAGAAAAACATCAGCGGCACGGTAATTTTTTCTCCAAAGGAACGCAGCTGTTGTCCCACATACCCAGAGATAAAATCCGCCTGGGAGCCGCACATATTCGTAACTGCCCAGGAAATACTAGAAGGACTATGCACGGTGTCCGCATCGGTTAAAATAAGGATTTCCCCCCGGGCTTTACCGGCTAGCTGCTGCAAGGCATAAGGCTTGCCATACCAATCATCCGGTAGCGGGGACCCTGAAAAAATACGGATCCGGGGATCTGTTTGCGCTACTCGGTTGATGATTGCCCAGGTCGTATCCTGGGAATCATCATCCAGTACCAAGATCTCGTAATTCCGATACCCTTGCTGCATGAGCGCGGTAAGGCAGTCCTCGATATGTTCTGCTTCATTCCGCACCGGGATAAGTACTGAAACGAGAGGGCCATCTATAAGGGCCGGGGGCAGGGTATTTCTTCGCATTTCTACAATATTTGCGCCGGCTAATATAAAGAAGTAAAACGCCAACACCACAATAACCGAAAAATAGGCCGTGCTTAAGGTTTCTGCCATACCCTCAAGATGCATATAAGAAGCAGGAAAATACATTTTTAATTCTCTCTTTTTTAATTGTATATTTTTTAATACCCAAGCGCCAGACTAAACAGGAAGCCAAGGGTTCAATCAGAGACCGGGGCTTCCTCCATTCCCTCCCAACAGTTCTATCCGTGCCTGTATGTAATCAAGCTGGTCGTGGTTAAGCACGGACCGGCAATAGGGGGTTCCCTTGATTTTCTCTATGATATATTCCCCCCGGCTTACAAAGTGTTTTCCCCGTCCTTCCATAAACCAGTACACGAGGGCAATAGTTTCATTGGTCAGTTCTATGGCATTAATGCCCTTTTTGCTGATGGCACTGCCTGAGTTAAACAGGCAGGGTACCGGCAGCTCGTCGCCGTAAAGGCTTTGCCGCAGCACATCCCGCCGCTCAGAACGTTTCAGCTTACTCAATTCAAAGCGCAAGGCCCGGACCTCCGCGGCGATCTGTTCCCGGTCCCTTCCCCGGGAAGCAGGATAATCCCGGCACAAGCGCTCAATCTCAAATTTGATATAATCAAACCTGCCCAGAGATTCAAAGAGTGCCCGGTGGGTATGCCCAATAATGGATATGCAATGGTTATCCAGGGAAAAGTCATAAGCACGTTTTTCCACATAAAAACGACGATGGGGATTACGGGCGCTGGCTATGTTCCGGATCCCCACGGGTTTTAGGAAATAGCGAATACTCGCATTAATCAGGTTATTGTAGCTGGTATATACCTTGGAAGACTGGTGTCCGTGGTACACATATATGGGAAGGAGTCCGGTCTCGATCCTGACCGCGTTGTACAAAGCATAGGGATAATTGGACTCAAAGAGGAGGCCCTCATCATGGTTACCCAAATTTTTGTACAGCCGCCCGGCTGCGTTAAACCGGTCAAAAACCCGGTACAGCCGCGCCCACTGTTCCCGGATTGCATCCAGGGAATACCGCAGCAGTTCTTCGATATCCCCATTCAGCACCAGGGTCCAGCCTCCCTGCCAATAATATCCCTCCAGCATATCCATAAGGAGCGTGCCGTTATGGGCAAGATCATCCCGATACCCCACCCCCATGTGCAGATCGCTTATCACCAGTACCTTGCCGCACCGGGAAATATCCAGAATCGCACCTGGATTAAACCGAGGGCTTATCATTTCGGCAAAAAAAGCAGCCGAAGTCATGGGGTACTACCCAAGGGATCAGCGCTCCTTTGCCTCTATTTTTGTCAGCACGATTTCGGTCAGCTTTTTAAACTGCAAAGGAAGCAGCTCCGCATCCGGGGTATCATACCGGCTGAGCAGGGCGTAGAATTCGCTTTTGGCTTGTTCATACTGTTTTTGTTTATAATGAATGAACGCGATCTCATATTCTGCAGCGCATACTTCATCTATATAGGAAGGATAGCGTTCAATGATGGCCTCATAATACTGCAAAGACTGCTTGTATTTGTTCCGATCCGAGGCTTCCTGCCCTTTTTGGATAAGCTCTGCAGGACTTAAATGATCAGGTATGGATATAGTCGACGCACAAGCTGCAATCCCCAGCATAATAGCGATGATACTAACCACAAGCCCCTGTTTCTTGGAAAATAGCGTAATCATAGTATGAGCATACTTCTTTATAGGTCTTCAAAACAAGTAGAACCTGCGGCGTAAGGCATCTAAGGGACTTGACCGGGTACTGAGTTGTGCAGGATCATAGGCATTTAAGGAGGAATGATTACATGATCGCAGGTATTATTGGCGCCACCGGATACGCAGGGGCCGAATTAGTCCGGCTCTTGGCAGGACATCCAAACATTACAGCCCTGGCCCTGGCTTCGGTTAGTTTTGAAGGAAACCGGATTGACTATATCTATCCCAATCTTTTAAGGCAAGTCCGAACACCTTTGATAAAGCCCGAAGCAGTACTTGAGGAGGCCCACGTGGTTTTTGGCGCCCTTCCCAGCGGGGTAGGAGAATCCTATGCCAAACAGTGTATGGAAAAGGGAATCCCCTTTATTGATCTATCCGCGGATTTCCGTTTTGACGATGATGAGGCCACCTTTTCCGCATGGTACGGTAAGCCCTTTGTGTACCCTGCGCTGCGGGCGCGTTCGGTTTACGGCCTTCCTGAATTGAACCGGGAAAAAATTAAAGAGCGCGCTGCTTCAGGGCCGGTGATTATCGGTAATCCCGGCTGTTATCCTACCGGGGCTTCCTTGGGAGCCTACCCTGCCTTGGCTCTGGGCTTGGCAGGAACCGGAACCATCATCGTGGACGCTGCTTCCGGGATTACCGGGGGAGGCCGGGAACCGAGTCGTTCTTTTCATTACCCTGAATGTGCAGACGCCTTGGCTCCCTATAAGATAGGCTGCCATCGGCACACCCCTGAGATCAGCCGCAATTTTAGGTTCATGGCTGCCGGTGAAGGGCACCAGGAAGCTCCCCCCCTGATCTTCACCCCCCATCTGGCCCCCATGAATCGGGGCATTCTGAGTACCATCTACATTCCGTTACATGATACCTGGCGGGTTCAGGTTCCCCGATCACCGGAACCTCGTCCACCGGCCCAGGAACTCAAGGATCAGGAAGCCCTCATCCAGGCACGGTACGCGATATTTTACCGGGATGAACCTTTTGTGCGGGTACTCCCCGCAGGGAGCACGGCTGCCACGAATTGGGTAAGACATTCCAATTACTGTGATATTTCCGTACATCTAGATCCCACCGGCACGACTCTCATCCTGGTTACTGCCATTGACAATATGGTTAAAGGGGCTGCAGGTCAGGCAGTGCAGAATATGAACCTCATCTTTGGGTTTGATGAAACTGCAGGACTCACCGCGATTCCTGGGTCTTTTTAAGGATTGGTCGAGGTATTTCTGGTAAAGCGCTTCGTTTATAACATAAAAACAAGGAAAAAATATGAAATCAATAGAGGGGGGGGTTTGCGCTCCCCAGGGATTCCAAGCCGGAGGAATCCGATGCGGTATCAAGGAAGGGTCCCTAAAACGGGATCTGGCCTTGATTTATTCAGAGGTCCCCTGTACCGCGGCGGCTTTGTTTACCACCAATCAGATTAAGGCTGCCAGTGTGCTGGTGAGTCAGCAGCACCTAGCCCAAGGACCTATCCGCGGTATCATTGCCAATTCAGGGAACGCCAATGCCTGTACCGGGGAGGAAGGCATAGCTGCAGCCCGGCGTATGGCGGAACGTGCGGGGGCGGTCCTGTATATTCCAGAGGAACAGGTGGCAGTAGCCTCTACCGGGGTCATCGGCGTACCGTTGCCCATACAGCTCATTGTAGACGGGATGGAAGCGCTCCGTGGCTCCCTGCGTTCCGATGCCCAGGGGCATGAAGATGCCCTGGAAGCGATCATGACCACCGATACCCGGAAAAAAGCAGGGGCCGTGGAACTTGAAATCGCAGGTTCTCCCATACGCTTGGGAGGCATGGTCAAAGGTTCTGGGATGATCCATCCCAATATGGGAACGCTGCTCTGTTTTATCACCACCGATGTACTCATTTCCCCAGAATGTTTGGACCAGGCCCTGCGAAGGTCGGTACAACGGTCGTTTAATCGGGTTACCGTGGATGGAGACACCTCTACCAACGACATGATCCTGATCATGGCCAATGGGGAAGGGCGTAATCCCCGGATTGAAACCCCAGGCCCGGACTTTGAAGCCTTTGCAGCAGCCCTGGAAACCCTCTGCGTGAACCTTGCTCGAGCCGTGGCCCGGGATGGGGAAGGAGCCACCAAGCTGCTTACCGTTACCCTCCGGGGGGCAGCGGATGAAGACAGCGCTGTGGTTTTGGCCAAATCAGTGGCATCCTCAAGCCTGGTAAAAGCCGCGTGTTTTGGCGCGGATGCCAACTGGGGCAGGGTGCTCTGTGCCCTGGGTTATGCGGGAATTGACTTTGACCCCCATAAGGTGGAGATAGCCTTTGCCAGCGCTGCAGGACGGTTGAGTCTCTGCAAAGCAGGCGTCGGGCTTCCGTTTGCCGAAGCTATTGCAAAACAGATCCTTTTGGAAGATGAAATCGAAATCAGCATTACCCTTGGTCCCGGCCCAGGGGAAGCCGTGGTATGGGGCTGCGACCTGAGCTATGAGTACGTCAAAATCAACGGAGATTACCGGTCATAGGGTAATGATCATAACTAACGTGAGTTCGACAAGAAGAAAAAAGTCCGTGAGTTACGCGAATGGACGCTAATGTATCAGAATAATTCGCGTTCATTCGCGGATCTCTAATATTCCGTCGAACTCACGTTTGAATAAAAAATAGCATGAGCAATAATGGAGGAAAGCATGTATTTTAAGAAGATGATTGGAAATAAATGTTATTTATCGCCCCTCGATATAGGTGATGCGGAAAAATATGTAGCATGGCTTAATGATCGGGAAGTAACCATACATTTAACTTTTTACAGTAGAGTTATAAGTATAGCAAATGAAAAAACATTTTTGGAAAATTTATCAGAAGATCACCATTATGCGATTATTGATAAAAGTACTGATGAATCAATAGGGACGTGTGGTTTTGTTAAAATAGATCATTTGAATCAAACGGCTGACATAGGAATAGTTATAGGAAATAAAAACTACTGGAATAAAGGTTATGGAAGTGAAGCCCTAACCTTATTACTGGATTATGGGTTTAAGGCATTAAATTTTCATACTATTGGATTAACGGTATATGAATTTAATACCCGTGCAATGGCATCATATAAAAAAGTAGGATTTAAAATCACCGGAAAAAGACGGGAAGCATTAAAAAGAGGAAACGAAACCTATGATATACTATATATGGATATATTGTGTAATGAATTTTATGAAGAAAATAACATAATTAAGGAGTTATCGTTTTCATGGTGAAGGTCTCCTAGTTAATGGTTTGTCAACTACAGCGCGTTTATCTAGGGAGGTTTGAAACAGATTTAATGCATATTGCTATAACCGTAAGCCAAAAAGAACTTTTAAATGTACTGCTCAATGTGGCGGTAACGCGGCCGGTTTTTATATGGGGTGCTCCGGGTATCGGTAAAAGCTCTATTGTTGAACAGTTCGCCGCGGACCTGGGGTTTCCCTGTGTATCCCTCCTGGGGAGCCAGTTGGCGCCGGAAGATATTATCGGGGTTCCGCAAATCATTGACGGAAAAAGCGTGTTTTGTCCTCCCCGGATAATCGCCCGGGAAAAGCCCTATTGCCTTTTTCTGGACGAACTCAACGCCTGTTCCCAGGAAGTGCAGAAGAGTTTTTACAGCCTTATCCACGACCGCCGTATCGGGGAATACCACCTGCCCGATGGTTCTATTGTTATCGGTGCGGGGAACCGCGCCCAAGACAACGCCATTGTGAAACCCATGTCCTCGGCCCTGATTAACCGTATGTTTCATGTGGAATTAACCGCCTCTTCCCGGGACTGGCTTGAATGGGCAAAGGAACACAACATCCACCCCTATATTCTTGAATACATCGGCCTGCGGCCCGATCACCTTTGGCGACAGCCGCCCAAAATCGAAGAGCCGTTTTCAACCCCCCGTTCCTGGCATATCCTGTCGGACACCCTTTACAGCTTTGGCGGTTCCGTAAGCGATACCCAGCTTGAGATCCTGGCCTCGGGTTGCCTGTCGCCGCCCCATGCGGTTCAGTTCCGGGCCTTTGTCAAGCAGATCCATAACCGGTACACCCTCTCCAAGATCATCAATGGGGATGAAAAATGGCCCTCCGCGCCGGAAGACCGGGATGTACTCTATTTCCTGGCCCAGAGTTTCCGTTCCCAGCTCATCAAGGAACTGCCCCGGGATAAGCACAAACTGTCCTCCGAGGTGGCCCAGCTTAATCTAAGAGCCAAGGCACTGATGCGGGACCTGGCGAATATCAGTCTTGAGATAGCCCAGATGACGGTGGCGCCTCCTGAGGACAATGCCCATGCTATGCTGCCGGATTGGTTTATGGTAGAGCTTGTGCGGGATCTTCCCCGGCTTGCCGAAAAGAAAGGGGTCAAATAAGGGGAGTTCCTATGGCGGCCAAGAGGCATAAAAATCCACGGAAGGAAGAAAAACCCAATCCGAAAAAGCAACGATTCAAAGCCGGATCCGATCTGGTTTCAGCTCACCCTATTTTTGAGTCTCTTTGGGGACATCGCCATCTCACGATCAGGGAAGACGGCCAGGGATATGCGACGGTTTTCCAGAATGGTGGTATCCATTGTTTTATCAACGCCCCGCTGGAACCCAAAGCATGGGCGCGGGTCATAGCCCATTGCCTCCTGCATCTGGGGATGGGCCATTTTGATCCTCTCCGTTTCAAACTCCTCGATCCTGAGCCCGTAGCGTGGAACCATGCGTGCGATTTAGTGGTGGAGCGCTTCCTTGACGACATACATTTTGGCCTCCGGCCGCCGCCGGACTGGGAAAAGCCTGACTTCATACCGCCTCTGTTGGCCCTTTCCGGTGACGAGGCCCAGGTATACGCCTATCTCGTACACGAGGGGGCTGAAAAAGGTGCTGGTTTTGGTACTGCGGGTCTGGGCCGCAGGGATATGATTTTTGCTGATGACCGAGAAGCAAAGGCTTATTATAGATGGTATCAGCCGCCTGACTGGACCGCGGTATTCGCTGCGGGACTTGAACGGGCGGTGCGTAACGCAGTTGACCGGGCAGGCGGGGTAGCAGTTGAGAACAATGACCAAGACCACGAGCGTTCTCTGGCGGAACAGGCCAAGGCGTGGTTTATTTCCAGTTATCCCCTGCTGGGTGCGCTTGCCTCCACCTTTAAGATAATCGACGATCCGAAGCTCTGCGGCCGTATGGAAATCCACACCGCAGCGGTTGCGGTCCATTTGCAGGAACTCTACCTAAACCCTGCGGCAGGACTCACCACCCTGGAATACCGGTTTGTTATGGCCCATGAACTGCTGCACGCGGGCCTGCGGCATGACCTGCGCCACCAGTGGCGGGATCCGTACCTGTGGAATGTGGCCTGCGATTATGTGGTAAACCAATGGCTTATCGAAATGCAGGTAGGGGATCCTCCGCTGGGGATTCTGCTGGATATGCAATTCAAGGGATTATCTGCCGAAGCGGTCTATGACCGGATAACCACCGACATACGCCGGTTCCGCAAACTCGCCACCCTGAGGGGAATAGGCTTGGGAGATATGCTGCCTTCCACGGATTCGGGCAAATGCAATGTTGACCTGGACGAATTTTACCGCCGGAGTTTGGGCCAGGGACTGACCTATCACGAAGACCAAGGCCGGGGTTATTTGCCTGAAGGACTGGTGGAAGAGATCCGGGCCCTCATGCATCCTCCCATTCCCTGGGATGTGGAACTTGCCCGGTGGTTTGACGAACACTTTATTCCTTTGGAGAAAACCCGTTCCTACGCCCGCCCTTCCCGGCGGCAGTCGTCCACCCCGGATATTCCCCGGCCAAACTGGATCGTTTCCCGGCAAGCTTTGGATGACCGCACCTTCGGCGTGGTGCTGGATACTTCCGGCTCCATGCCTCGGGGACTTCTTGCCAGCGC
>JAISGE010000092.1 GCA_031263265.1 Treponema sp. | reverse complement strand
CAAAAATTCAGTTTTGAAACAGCAACCTTAGATTTAGGTGGAAAAGCGGTCTAAACCTCGTTTTTCCTTAAGCCAGTTTCAGAACTAACCATTTGGAGGTTGTTATGAAAAAGACATTCGTAGGCATAGCGGTTTTGTGCATGATCGGACTGCTGGGCTGCTCAAATGTTCTTGACGGGAGCACCGGTACAAAAACCGGGGCTGAAGATCCTGCTGATTTGGCAAGGGTGCTTATACCGCTTCCCAAAACAGGCGCGCGTAATATTGAGGAGGCGCAAACAAACACCAACTTGTTTGAGGCAATATTCTACCGGTACGGGACAGACGGGTCGAAATACGTGGGTACGTATAACGCGACGGCCACACCGGCGGACGAGTATCTCGAAATATCGCTCGCGGTGGGAACCTATGATGTTTTGGTATTGGTGGGCGATCAGTATTCTTCCCAAGAGTATTTTTCAGGTTACAATTATTCGGAAGACGGTGTTTATTATGCCTATCCGGTACTGCTGGCAAGCGGTTCGGCGGAAGAGCAGACTGTTTCAGCCGGGGAGAATACCATTACTATAACCCTGCTTTCGGTGGATTACAGCCTGGGTATCCCGTCAACGGTAGATATTGGATCGACGTATGAAGTCTCTGTCCAATACACCTTGCGTAATTCTTTTCTGTGGAACAGGGCGTACTATCTTGAAACCTATCTATATTCCACAAATGATTCCGGAAACTCAACATCTCTTTATAACCAGAGTGTATACTATGGGGATACAGACAGGGAGGGCGTAAAAACGAAACAAAATGCCGCGCCTATCACAACGGGAACCAGGGCGATTCGGGGGTATACTTACTTTTCCTCCAACCTTTACTCTTTAAAATCTTGGCGCCTCTTTGATAGTTCACACCCCACGTATGGGAATCGTATACCCAGTATCACCTTTGTAGATGCAGAATTGCCAAGCCTCAAACTTGCGGTAACCTGGGGCGACGAGTAAAAAACAGTGCGGATAGCCGGTGTGCTCTAACAGTATGAAGTTACTAACAACGTTTTAAATCTTTACCCCCCCCCCCCCCCCCCCTATACGGTAATTTTTCTTATTTACCCATACATCCCTATTATGAGTTTTCTCTCTGCAGACTCGGGGAAAATACCGTGCATACCCGCATAACACCGGCACAAACTACCCGTAGGGGCAGTTATTTATAAAAAAGAGTACCCCAAAAGCCGGTTCGTTCCTGAAGGAACGGGCCGGTTCTAGGGGTTTTATCATCTTCATGTTTAGGAGGAATTTTATGAAAAAACACCCGGTACTTGCAGCGGGAATGTTCGGCATAATGCTGATATGCGGATTGACTCTGACCGGCTGTGATATCCAAACCGACGACGATACCTATACCGTACGTTTTAATCGTGGTGAGGGTGGCGGCACGGAACCGGATTCCCAATCGGTTGCGTCCGGAACATCAATCACCTTGCCCGGCCAGGGTAGCATGACCCCGCCGTCAGGGAAAACCTTTACCGGCTGGAAAACGGGTAATCAGACCTTCAATGCAGGCGCTTCTTATACGGTAACGGGCGATATAACCTTTACCGCACAATGGGCGGTCAGTGGCGGTGGTACTACCTACACCGTACATTTTGATCCTGGTGAGGGAAGCGGTACAGCGCCGGATTCGCAATCGGTTACGTCCGGGGACAGCATCCCCCTGCCCGACCAAGGCAACATGACCCCGCCGTCTGGGAAAATCTTTACCGGCTGGAAAACGGGTGACCAGACCTACAATGTGGACGATTCCTATAGGGTAACGAGCAATATAACCTTTACCGCACAATGGGCGGTCAGTGGCGGTGATACTACCTATACCGTAAGTTTCAATTGTGGTGAAGGAAGCGGTACGGTGCCGGATTCGCAATCGGTTGCGTCCGGAACAAGCATCCCCCTGCCCGGCCAGGGTAACATGATCCCGCCATCTGGGAAAATTTTTGACGGCTGGAAAGTGGGTAATCAGACCTACAATGCGAACGATTCCTATACGGTAACGAGCGATATAACCTTTACCGCACAATGGGCCCCCAGCAGTGGCGGGGACATACCAGGTGCCCCGACCGGTGTAACGGCAACGGCCCAGTCTTCCAGCAGTATTAGCGTATCATGGAATCAGGTAAACGGCGCAATAAGTTATGAGGTGTATTATGAAACCGGCAACTCGCCAACAAAAACCTTGGCGGGAACCGTTTCAGGAACATCATATACGCATACCGGCTTGCAGGCTTCTACGACCTATACTTATTACATCAAAGCGAAAAACAGCGCTGGTTCTAGCGACTATTCTTCTTCTGATTCCGCGACAACATTGTCTTCCGGCAGCGAGCCAACTGACCCCGATTCGGCAAAGGTGTTTATACCGCTGCCGTGGGGTGATGAGTAAAAAATAGGGTGGTGTGAGAGGACGGCCACTCAAATAATGGGTGGCTTCCTACTCAATTACCACCGATTTACCTGAAAAGCCTCAGTCTTCTTCCTTGATTATTTCGATCTTAATACCGTCGTTTTGATCCGGTTCATCCTTGGGCGGAATCGTTACTTTAAGAATACCGTTTTTATAGAGGGCTTTTACTTTTTCCTGAGCGTATTTATCCAGGGGAACATAATACTTTTGCTTCTCAATGTCCTTAAGTTTAAGGCGGCGTTTGAAATACCTGAAATTGTCTTCTCCCTGCGCTTCCAAGGCTTCAGAGTATGCTTCTCCAATTTTTGCAGAAAAGACCATGTAGTCTCCCTGGAAAGAGAGGTTGATGTCCTTTTCATCGAATCCGGCCAAAGCGAACTCGAAGATCATACTTCTGTCACTGGTCATATAGACATTCATGGGTGGATAGGAATAATTCGGGTAATAATCAGTATTTTCGTCAAAATGACCTTTGGATCCGAATGGCCCCCTTGATCCATACCGAGATTCATAAGGATCAAAGTTACGATGCAATTCATCGCTGAAATTCTGGGCAGCCTCAAAGATTTCATCAAATAGCGTACCCATGTCTATATACCCTTTGCCTTTCATGCTAGGCTCCTTTGCACTCTTTATGAGTGCCTACCGGCCCTCAGGCCCGGTTGAATTGACCCTCTCACGAGCGGTCATTACGGATTACTTCCTTATTCTTAAATATACCCCTATCTATCCCTCAAGGCAATAGTACTAATGAAGCGAACTGTAGATGTATCCTGCTCAGGCTATATGATCCGTACCACCTGGAAGATCATTGTGGCAGGATGTTTTTTACGGATTCGATAGGTGAGATAGGCAAGCGCAAAGAGGCCAAGCACTCCTCCCGCGGCCCGGGCAGGATCTCCAGAAACAGGAACGAGGAATCTCGTGAACATAAACCCCCCTATGAAACCCAAAAAGGGCGGGAATAATGCGGCAAGGGCTTGTCTCGCCAACATGGCATGAGAAGTCTTGACTTCAACCTCATGGCCTACCACCAGGGGAAGCTGCATGGGGTTTTCCGCGGTAAAAAGCCGCATCTTGGTCTTACATTCGTGCTGCATACAGCCAAAACAGAAGGAACTTGTGCCCTGACTTATGGTGACGGCAGTTTCTGATAGGGCATGAACCCGGCCGGTCATGGTATAGCCTCTAAGGTTTCTTCCTGAGCATCCCGCTGGGGCATATCGGGAACCCTATGACGGATCCGTTCTATAGAACAGGCCTTACCTGATTTATCCAGTTCAATTAAGACCCCCTGTAATTCAGGTTTATCCACCGCCTCTTGAGTCCATTCGGGGATACCGGTGAGATATTCCTGTATCCGTTTTTCCTTATTGGCCCCTCCAACCGATTCAACGCTGCCGGTCCGGCCTGCATCGGTAATCACCGCAGTACCCCCCGGAAGTACCCGTTCATCAGCAGTCTGAACCCGGTTATGAGAACCAATCACCGCAGAACAACGCCCCGCAGCCAGGGCAAAAAGGGTACCCTTTTCCGCACTGGCTGCTGCATGAAAATCAATGATCACATAAGCGGTCTCTTGATGGAACCGTTCTAACAAGACCGGGAGTACAGAAAAAGGATTATTCCCATGAAGCCGCTGAAAGCCATTTTGCCCTAACAAGACCCCTACCGCAATCTTAGGGTCTGAGGGATTGGTTCCGAGCTTGAATATTCGAGAACCAATCCCCGGGGCTTCCCGGTTGAGATTGTCGGGTCTGAGCACATAGGAAATTTTAGCCAGATTTTCGACCAGATCTTTTTTGTAAAAACAACACTCCCCAGTGGTAAGTACCTGGGCTCCCAGCTTACGGAGATACCCTGCATGGTTTCTTCCCAGGCCATTCCCGCCAGTAGCCCCATCTGCACAAGCAATAACAAAATCAATCTGCTTCCCCTGCTTGAGATCTGATAAGCCTTTCTTGAAGGCGTATATCCCCACTTTCCCGACTATTTCTGCAACATAAAGAATCCGCATACTCGAATGTTTATATGACCCTATCTATTACTATGATAAATTTGATAACCACTATTACCGGAGAGACCGGAAAGGATCCGTTCAAATTCCGCAGCTGCCCGGTAGTCCTCCAGTTCCCGACAGGTATCTCGCAGGTTGTACAAAGCTTCAGCGTACAAGGGAGCTAAACTAATAGCCTCTTCAAAACAATGCCGGGCTTCTTCATAGCTACCTTCAGTAAAATAAAGTACCCCTAAGTTATTCCAGGTCTTGGGAACATCCGCGTTCTGTTCTAATGCCGAATGGTAACATGATTCTGAGAGATCGAATCGCTCGAGTTCATAATAGATCAAACCCATGGATACCCATGCATCTGCCAAGGTATCCTCTATATTAACCGCCCGTTGAAAACTATGTAATGCATCCTCATAATCCCCGGTTCGTTGCTGAGCAATACCTAAATTTAACCATAATAACGGATTCTCAGGCTCCAGGATCAGAGCTTTATAAAAAAGGGAGATTGCCTCGTTGGGCCTATTTGCTTCCGTTAAAGCGATACCAGAATCGTTTAAAAATGCCGCTGTTTCCATGATACCCCCTGGGCTAACTATACTACATTTAGATGAGTGAGTACAAGGCAAATACCCATAAAAACCAAAGAAACTCAAGGCATATATTATCTTAGGAAAGTCCTGCGCCTATTGCGGTGGTGTATTCTGCATCCTGAGGATATTCAAAGGCTACGGCATACATCCCGGTGATGGTGGATAAAATCTGTTTGCCTATGGAATTTTTGCTCCCATTTCCGGTAACAATGACTCGATCGATGTTCTTACTCTTTGCCGCGAATACCGAAATCATACCAATCACCTGATAGACCAGATTCAGTATCCCCATAGCCAGGTCTTCATTCCTGGCAGTATCCAGCATCTTCCCAAAATTGGAGGCGGTCGCCTCTTTATCCAAAAAGCTGATATCCGTCTCCATAATATCTTCCAAAAGAAGGTCGACCTGATTCAGATTCCCTGATTTGGCCAATTCCATGATGCCGTTGAAGTTTGAAGTTACCAGCAGCTTTTTTGCTAGCCCAAGGATGGTACCGCCTCCTACCCCGGATCCTCCAATATGAGAGATTTTATCTTTCTTAGCCTCAATGATCGCAGTCCCGGTGCCTATATTGGTGATGATGATATTATCTTGTTTTGAAAGAAACATACCCCCAATACCGATAGCGGTGATTTCATCAATTTTTTCCGTGTGTATGCCGAAGAGATCGCTTTTTATTTTGGTTGCCCCTGCACCGGTGATCATGATTCGTTCGATTTCCGCTATCTTAATATCGTTTTCCAGGATCATTTTCCCAAAGGCCCCGGCAGCAGAGGTTACCGCATCCGCTGCCTTGGTCTTGATCTTTCTCGTCATATTCCCATCTTCAATGGATACTGCCTTGGTGATGGTACTGCCTATGTCTATACCTATGATCATTTTCTCGTCTCTTTATCCTTCACCAAACCAGCGCCATTTGCAGCAAGGAGTTTGTTTCGTGTTTTTTAGAGTGCCCTAATGATATACCCTTCTTTACGGGCTGCGGGTTTGGGTGCTTCTCCTGCGGCATACCCCAAGATACAAAAACCAACCCCTTCGTACTTTTCTGAAAGCCCCCATTTTTTGAGCAGCGCCTTACCTTCCTCAAACTCAAACACCTGCTTTGCCCGGTAAATCCAGCAGGAACCCACACCGATAGCATAGGCTGCGATCATCAGGTTCCCCATGACAAGGCTTCCATCTTCCAAGGGGGTAGGTTTGGTTTTATCCACCAAAACTGCCAGGACCGTGGGAGCGCCGTGGAACGGCTTTGCCCCAGGATCCTTGAGCACCTGGGCATTCAAGTCTTCGAGTTGGGCAATCAGGGCCTTATCCTGCACCACGACGATTACCGCAGATTGAGCCCCATGACCGCTTGCAGCCCAGGTACCGGCTTCCACTATCGCGTTCAGTTCTTCATCCGTGATCTGTTCCGGTTTATATGCCCGGATACTCCGCCTGTTTTTTAGATCTTCCAGGGTACTTTTCATAGTACACCTCCCTATTTAATATGCATGATGATCCCTAGAATAATACAACATACGCTCAATGGCAATCTATACTACTCATAGGGTACCTTACAATTCCAGATCCCGGGTAGCGACCTTGCGCTCCATATAGGCAGCGAACTCCGCCACAGACAGCGTAGCAGAACCAGGATTTCCCAACTGTCTCCCATCCCTGAAACGTACCGAAACCGTACCCTCTTCCATTTCCCGTTGACCCACTACCAACATATAGGGAATCTTACGGTTCTGGCAGGAGCGGATCTTGGCGTTCATGCGGGTGTCATCCAGCTCAGCGGTAACCCGGAAATCCCGGGATTTGAGTTCTGTTACCACCTGGTGCGCATAGTCATTAAAATTCGCTGCCACAGGAATTACCGCAGCCTGTTCCGGGGCAATCCACACGGGGAACGCACCGCTGAAATGTTCGATGAGTACACCGAAGAACCGTTCCAGGGAACCCAGCAAGGCCCGGTGTACCATGTAGGGCCGCTTATGCTGGCCGTCTGAGTCCACGTACGTCATATCAAACCGTTCAGGCTCGTTGAAATCAAACTGGATGGTGGTCATCTGCCATTCTCTACCCAGGGCGTCCTTGATTTTGAGATCGATTTTAGGGCCGTAAAAAGCGCCACCCCCTTCGTCCATCTCGTAGGGCAAGCCCTCGGCTTCTATTGCCTTACGCAGGGATTCCAGGGCCGCATCCCAACGGCTCTGTTCCCCCACTGATTCGGCGGGTTTGGTAGCCAGGTATGCCTTGATGTCCTTAAAGCCAAAGACCTTCCATATTTTGAGGCTGAACCGGAGAACCTCACGGATTTCCCCTTCCATCTGTTCAGGGGTACAAAAGATGTGGGCATCGTCCTGGGTAAAGCCCCGGACTCGCAGAAGTCCGTGGAGTACGCCGGAACGCTCATACCGGTACACCGTCCCTAACTCAGCCCAACGCAGGGGTAGATCCCGGTAGCTATGACCCTGGTTCTTGTAGATCATGATGTGGAACGGGCAGTTCATGGGTTTGATGATGTAATCCTGCTGGTCGATTTCCATGGGGGAATACATATTCGACCTGTAGAAACCCAGGTGTCCGGAAGTTTCCCACAGCCAGGATTTGCCGATATGGGGGGTATAGAGAATTTCGTAGCCGTTCCTAAAATGCTCAATACGCCAGAAGTCTTCGATGGCTGCCCGTATACGGCCGCCTTTGGGGTGCCAATAGATAAGTCCGGCGCCGGCTTCCTCGTGGATCGAATAGAGATCCAGTTCCTTGCCCAGCCGGCGATGATCCCGTTTTTCTACTTCATCCAGGAAGCTCAGGTATGCCTTGAGGTCTTTGGGGGTTTCCCAGGCAGTACCATAGATCCGGGTGAGCATAGGCCGTTTTTCGTCCCCGCGCCAATAAGCCCCGGCAATGCTTTGGAGCTTGAAGGCTGCAGAGTTGATCTCCCGGGTATTTGCCAGATGCGGGCCTCGGCAGAGGTCTAGCCAGACCGTTTCCCCTAGGGCATTTTGTTGCGCATAGATCGTGATTTCCCCGTCTACAGGCAAATCCGCTATCAGTTCCAACTTAAAAGGCTCCTCAGCAAAACGCTCCTTTGCTTCTTCCCGGCTCACCGTGAGCCGGACAAAGTCCTGCTTTTCCTCGATAATACGCTTCATTGCCGCTTCAATACGAGGCAGATCTTCCAGGGTAATCGGCTGGGGAAACAGGAAGTCATAGTAAAAGCCGTTTTCCACTGAAGGGCCAATGGCAACCTTTGTTCCTGGAAAAAGCTGCGTTACTGCCTGGGCCATAACATGGCTTACCGAATGACGGATAAGGGCAAGCCGTTGACTTGCTTCAGGTTTTTCGTTCTTGCGGGATTCTTTTATGTCAGACATGATACCTTGTATCTCCATTAAAACTAATACATTGAGTATCCATTTTTTTCTAACCCAGCGTCAAGCTGGGTACTTCGACCAGGGCTTTTCAACATACCCAGGCTTGTGGCGATCCGTATCGCGTCCGCCCGGTTAACGGCCCCTAGTTTGTAGTAGACGCTTTTGATGATACTCTTCACCGTATTGATGGAAAGAACCGCGGTTTCAGCCGCCTCCTTACAGGTCAGCCCTTGGGAAAGGCTGAGGAGGATCTTCCGCTCCTGGCAAGACAGGGTGCCATGAGGCGCTTCCGGGGCAGGGAAGGGATTCTTGTAGAGTTTCCCCAGACTAAACTGTTTTTGCGCGTAGGTAGCAGCGCTTCCCCGGATCTTTTCGAGCCACGCCTTGGGGATGGTGCACGTTGTATCCTTCAACGCGGCATTCGTAAGGGTACGCATCTCACTGCCCAGTTCGATAAAGGGCATGTCCAGTGCATTGGGTGCTGCCAGACGGTAGGCTCTTTCCAAGACCTGGAGACTGGCGCTCCTTTCCTTGCGGCGGTACAGGCATACCGCTTCAAAGATACTGAGCGCGATCTTACCAAACAGGAAAGGCCATATCCCTCCCCGTTTATATTTTTGGTTTTCCAGGAAGGCCAAAGCCGCGGAGTATCGTTGTTCAGACACCTGGTATTTCAACTTTACCAGGGTTTCAAGGCCGTATATGAGGGTGTTTAAGTCGCTTTCTTCAAAATCATCTTTTAACCAGAAAGTCAGACAATGGGTCTGCCCGATCTGGGCATAAAACCAACCCGTTACAATATCATAGAATACCTGACGGTTTATATAGGATTTTTCATGAATCTGAGCCTTGAGCTGCTGTAAACAGTCCTGAATCCCCTTAAGGTTCCCCTGGGCAAGCCCTATCCTTAAAAGGTAGAAGAGGCCCCGGGTTTCTATCTGGTACTGCTTTCTTTTCCGGGCTTTTCGGATTGATTGGAGCGCATATTGTTCAGCTTGGGCTAAGTCGGCTTTGAAATAGGCCAGTTCTGCCCGGACTAGATCCTCAAGCCCGTAGGTACAACCCTGCAAGACCGCAGATACATAGGGAACCGCCCGGGTGATCTCCGCAAGGTACTGGTTCATTTCTTCCTGTCCCGGCCCGCTCACCATACAGCTATAGGAACTCAGGCATATCGTATTGCTTCCTTTTAATTTATACCGGCTTATTGAGTCATAAAAAGACGTATATGCCTGCTCAAAATACCAGGCAAAGTCGTACTGGTTGGTATAAATACAGGTGATCATCCCCAACAATCCTCGTATGATGTAATAACTGTATAAAACCGCTCGGGTAAATTCCGAAGAAGGCAGGGACTCTCCGATTTCTTTCATGGTTTTCAAGAAGGCCGCAGCTTCGTCAAACCGGTACAGGCTGATAAGCAGCTTCAACCGAATAATAAAGGCATCCTTATAACGTTCATAGATATCCTTTGGCGCCCGGACGAAGATCTCCATGAAGAAAGCAGCCACATCCGTTGCCATGATCTGGGGATAAGAAAAACCTATATCAAAAATAGCCTGATAATTCCCGGTCCGTTCATAATAGGTAACCGCATCCATTTTTAAGTTATTTTCCAGACACCATTCCGCGGCTTTAGTGTACACCGCCTGTTTCTCTGCCACTGAAAGGATATGCTGTTGTTCTTGCAAATATTGGAGAAAGAGCTGGTGGATCTGGTAGCTGTTCTGATAGGAATCAAAACGGATAAAGGAATGGATCTGTTTCATTTCTTCGGTAAGTTCTGGCCTGGAAGCGAGTTCATTGAGGATAGCCTGGGGCCAATGCTCAATGAGGGATAAGCTTATGAGGTATTTCTTGAGTTCCGGTGAAAGGGAGGAAAATATGGTCTGTTCGATGAATCTGAAGCTGTTGAATTTCATGAACGAACGGGCATACCCGGTACCTCCGTTTTTTAAGGATAAGCCGACCAGGTGTATGGCAAAGACCCACCCTTCGGTGGCATGGTAAATGTCCGACGCCACTTGTAAAGAGAGGGGTATATCCTGGATACGATAATAGTCGATGATTTCATGCTGGTTGAAACGCAGATCATCTTCGTCTATTTGGGCTAACAGGCCCTTTGCCGCAAAACCGTCCAGGTCTATGGCTGGTTTAGTCCGGGAAATCAAAATAGAACTGATATTGGAAAAGGGGGTACTAATGGAGCGTTCGATAAAACGCAGCACGGTTTTATCCTTGAGCAGGTGGAAATCATCGTACACGAACACGTACTTCCACGACGGCACAATATCTTCCTTGGGGATCATAAGATACCGGTCAAAATGCCGTTCGGTTTTGGGAAACCCGGTTTCCCGTAGTTTATCTGCGCTGGAAGTATCAAGAAATGCCATTGCTTGGATGAAGTTTTCCCAGAACCGGGAGGAAAGGTTATCCCGTTCGGAAACCTGTAACCAAACGGTCCGGGCCTTGAAATCATGTAAAAATCCATATACCCCTTGGGTCTTACCGTATCCCGCGCCGGCAGTTACGGTAACAATCGGGTACTGCAAGGCCGCTTCCAACAAACGATTGATCCGTGACCGCTCGAGACAGACGTGATTAGCGGGAACAATGGGTACATTACTATGAAAGAAATACTCCTGCATCATTACCTTTTTATGTATACCGTTAAATCTAACCTTACTCTTTCAAAACTCCAATTTGAAAAAGTCTCAATATACTTTCGGTTCATCCATATCCTGGAGTAAGCCGATTGCAATGCCAATCCTTATGGCGTCCGCCCGGTTCACGGCGCCCAACTTACGGTACAAACTGGAAATCGTGTTTTTGACCGTGTTAACCGACAACGCCCTATCATCGGCGATCTGTTCCCGGGTTAATCCTTGGGAGAGGCTGAACAGAACCGCTTGCTCCCTGGAGGATAATGCCTCTGGAGAAATGTCTGGATTCACGGGCTGATAATGAACCGCTACAATCATAAGCTGCTTCCAGTAGACCGACGCCTGCCGCCGGATCTTTTCAAGCCAATCCCGGGGTATACTGCACCAGGAAGTTTTCAAGGCAACGCTGGCTAAAAGACCAATATTCATTCCCTGTTCGATAAAGAGCATATCTAATGAATGGGGAAGGGCCAGCCGGTATGCAGTCTCCAATGCTCTGATGGCAGCTACTTGTGCACCGCTACGATGCCGGCAAACTGCCTCCAAGATATGCATTTCTATTTTTCCGAATAAGAAACACTCAGGACCGTACTTGCTTGCCTTAGCGTGCAAGAGATTAAGCGCCTGAGAATAATTTTTTTGGGCTAAATAATACTTGACCTGTACCAGCATTTCCATGGAGTAGATGAGGGAATGTAATCCCCGTTCCTTAAAATCCCCAGTTAAGCTGCGGACAGTCCGGTCAGTTTGGCCTATCTGAATATAAAACCACCGGCTTATAATATCCCAGAGGAGGTAGCGGTTTACGTATTCCTGGATCTCCAACTGGGAATCCAAGCGTTTTAATACCTCATGGGTGGTTTTGAAGTTTCCCCGGGATATATTGATCCGCAGCAAGTAGAACAAAGCCCGGCTTTCAATTTCGTATTGCTTTCGGTTCTGGGCCTTGTAGATTGCCTGGTAAACAAATCGTTCCGCATTCGGGATATCTCCTTTGAAATAGGTCAGTTCTGCCAGGATAAGATCGTCCATACCATAAGAACACCCATTCATGGAGGCGGATACATAGGGAACCATAGTACTGATGGCGTGAATATAAGATTCCAAGTCGGATTTTTCCGTGCTGCCGAACCAGCAGGCATAGGAGCCAAGGCTCATACTGGTAACCGGACCGTGCAACTCATGGCCGCTTAACTGGTAATAGTAATGGCCTTTTTTAAAATAGTCCACAAAATCATAGTGATGGGTATAAAGACAGGAGATAAGACCCACAAAACCAAGGTTGTTGTAACAGCCCGCTAGAACCCGATAGCTAAACTGAGACAGGGGCTGAAATTCAAAGTCGTGAATGATTTCCCGGAGCTTTTGGTCACATTCTTCAAACCTGCCCAGGGTAAAGAGGAGCCTTGTGTAAAGGATATAGGCCGTGGCGTTCTGGGTATACGTCTCAGGAGGGGATCGAACCAGAATACGGAGCAAAAATTCAGCGACGTAGTCAGACAAGGCCATGGGAAAGGTGTATACCACCTGGATAAGTTCCGTATAAGCCCTGGCTTTTTCATAATAACTTATGGCATCCATTTTCAGGTTATTGGCCACGCACCACTGGGCTGCTTTAAGATACACCCCCTGTTTTTCTTCTTCGGTCAGACGCTGCTGATGCCTGGTTAAATACTCCAAAAGCAGATGGTGGATCCGGTAGGCATTCAAATAGACATCATAGCGGATAAAAGAGCCGATCTGTTCCATTTCCTGGATCAGATTCTGGTTCATGGCTAATTCATTGAGGAGCGCGGCCGGCCAATGTTCGATGAGGGATAGGCTGATGAGGTACTTCTGTAAATCTTTGGATATGGAAGAGAATAAGCCCTCTTCAATGAAGGTAAAAATATCGAGACGCATAGAGGAACGGCCGTAATCGTCGAGGTTATTTCCCTGTTTTAAGGACAGTCCCGCAAGCTGCAAGGCGAAAATCCAGCCTTCGGTATCATGATACAGATCTTCCGCGGCTTGAACCGGCAAGGTAATATCCTGGAGCTGAAAATAATCAAGCATTTCCTGGCAGCTAAACCGCAGGTCCGCTTCGGTGATCTGGGCCATAAAGCCCCGGGTAAAGAAATTCAACGTATTAATGGGCGGTTTTGTTCGGGAAATCAGGACAAAGGTGATATTCAGGAAGGGTATGGCGAAGAAGCGTTCCAGAAAACTCAAGACCATTTTTTCCTGGAGCAGATGAAAATCATCGTAGACAAACATACATTTCTTATGAGGATTGGGCGTGTTTTGGAAGCTGGAGATACACAGATCAAATTGCCGGTTGGTTTCCGGGAACCCGATTTCCTCCAGGTGAACGGCCCGTTCCTTATGGATATTTGCCACTGCTTGGATGAAATTTTCCCAAAAGTGCTCTGGATTATTATCCCGCTTTGAAAGCTGTATCCAAACCGTACGATACTGCTTGTTCCTGACAAAAGAGTACACTCCGTGGGTTTTACCGTATCCTGTGCCTGCCACCACCGTAACCAAAGGGTTTTGCACTGCTTGTTCCAGCAACTGGTACATACGGGGTCGTTCCAGATATATACCGGTATCCGGCGTTATGGGTACATTACTATGAAAGAACTGCTCTTGCACTACTATACCCCCTCCCTTGTTTTTTACTTAAAGATGCAGTTCCCTCATGCATTTGGGATCAGATTGGGGAACCGCGACCTTAGCGAAAATTCAAATGAAATATATCTCTGTTTCATGTTATAGTCTCTAATCTTTCAATCAAAGATTATTTATAATTATTATCATAAAAATAGGAGAATGTTAAGATATTTGCAAGACTTTATGCGATATAGTACAAAAAAAATCTCTATACTATGATGTATCTATGACGAAAACTTCCCCCTCTCAGGTTGATCTCATTAGAGAAGCCTTTCATTACAAAAGCCGGTTTGATGGTTCTACCATGGTGTTTAAGATCGATTTTCCGGTTACCGAAGATCCGGCATTTTCCTATCTGATGAAAGACCTGGCCCTCTTGGCCCGGACTGGGTTCCGGGTGGTGATTGTGCCTGGAGCCAAGGAACGGATCGACGCGGTATTACAGGAATATGGGATCCTTTCCCAATACCGGGGGGATAGCCGGATCACCCCTGCCGCGGCCATGCCCTTTGTGGAGATGGCGGCCTTTGATGTGGCTACCCGGTTCATCACCGGCCTTTCAGCGGATCGGGTGGATGCGGTGATCGGGAATTTTGTCCGTGCTCATGGGCTGGGGGTGTGTGAGGGGCTGGATATGGAAAACACTGGCGTGGTGGATCGGATCCTCACGGACTCAATTGAACGAGTACTCCAGTTGGGGATGATACCCATCCTTCCCTGCATTGGCTGGAGCCCTTCGGGGAAGCCCTATAACGTACCCAGTGATGAGATTGCCCTTAGTGCTTCCAGTGCCTTAGGAGCGGTGAAACTCTTCATTGTTTCGGTACATGAGGGCCTGCGGATTGGGGCTTATGCCATACCAAAACACATGGAAGTAGGAGCCACGGGCCGTATTGTCCGCTTGACTCCGTTGGAAGCAGAGGCCATTCTGGAAACCAATGAACTGCTTCGGGGGCTGGGAACCCAAGACCGGCCTTTGCAAGAACTCCGTTTGGCGCTGAGGGCTTCCAAAGCCGGAGTTGAACGGGTGCATATCATCAACGGTCAGGAAGAAGGGGCTATTCTGAAGGAACTGTTCTCAAACCTGGGGGCGGGAACCATGGTATATGCCGATGAATACGAGGCCATCCGTCCCTTAAAAAACGCAGACATTCCCGGTATTCTGCGGCTCATGGAACCTCTGATACAGCAGGGTAATCTGGTACGGCGTACTGCAGCGCAGATCCAGGAAAAAAAGGGGGATTATGTGGTGTTTGAGATTGACGGCTCGGTCCACGCCTGCGGTGCGCTCCACCACTGGGGAGCAGAACAGGCGGAGATTGCCGCAGTGGCCACTGATCCGGCCTATACAGACATGGGCTTGGGACGGCGTATTGTTCGCTTTCTTATTGACCGGGCAATCAAACAGGAGCTTTGCCGGGTTTTTGTGCTCACCACCCATACCCATGACTGGTTTGAATTCCTGGGCTTTACCGAAGCTTCGGTAGAAAGCCTCCCGGAGAGCCGCCGAAAACAATATGACCGGATACGAAAAAGCAAGATATTTGCCTTAGATCTCTAAATAAAAATTAGTCAACATTTACATTCAAGCCCATCACCTTATCTACCGGCAGGGAGAATACCAAACCTTCGGCTTCGGTGGTGATACCGTAGGCTTGGCTTACCGCCTGCATGATGGGAACTTTTCGATCCCGGCTGGTCAACATGATGATGATTTCCTTTTCGTCCTGTACCGAAACGCCGAAGAATTTGACCGTTTTCCGGTGGTCAAGCCCTCGGGCATTGATCACCGTTCCACCAGTGGCCCCTGCCTCCCGGGCCACGGTCATAAACTCATCGCTGTAACCTTGGTTGATTATTGAAATGATCAGGTCATTTCTGATTTGAGTACCCACTTTGTCTCCCTCCCTGGTGTTCCCTTTCTGTGCCTCTGCAGTTTCCGGCTTTGTAAGCGTATCCGCTTCCTTAAACAGCTTAAATATAAGATTATTTATCCCTGAAAGCGGCACCGTAAAAGCAATACCCGCTCCAGTACTATGAGCCCCCAGTTTCTTCCGCACTTCCTGGATAAGAAAGGGCGCTATTCCATCTTGTTCTAGACAGAGAATCACCGCTTTTTCGCTAGAGCCAATACCAAGCACATCGAGAATTTCCGAACTTGCGGTTCCCTTGCCTTTACTCACAAAATGGAACCGGATCCGTTCCTGCTCAAAAACCTTAGAAACCACCTTGAGCTTGTTCCAATCAATAATGACAAACAGCAGCTTGAGCACCGCATTATGCATACCAAGACTCCTCTTCAAATAGGATTATTTCTTCTGCTTTATCGGTTCGTATCTTCTGGATCTCCTCTTCGGTCTTTTTGGCGGAAGTCTTCAGCTTCCTGCCGTATATGAGTCCCATGCCTTGTATGACGATCAGGGGGGTCATAGCAACCATAGCGACTATACCGAACGCATCGATCATCAGGTTTCCTCCCGCACCTTCACAGGTTCCCATGGCCAGGGGCAATAGGAACGTGGAAGTCATAGGGCCGCTGCACACCCCGCCAGAGTCAAAGGCAATACCGGTAAAAATCTTAGGAACGAAGAACGTGAGGATTAACGCAAAAGCATACCCTGGAATTAAAATCCACATGATGGGAATACCCAGGAGGATACGCACCATGGTAATGGCCAAGGCCAGGGCCATACCAACGGCGAGGCCCCGCTTCATCACCTTTTGGGTAATCGCACCGGAGGATATTTCTTCAACTTGCTTGTTGAGTACATGAACCGCGGGTTCTGCATCCACGATGAAGTACCCGATCACCATACTCAACGGCACCAGGATCCACTTGATAGGGGAAGCGGCAAGCTCTGAACCCAACAGATGACCCACCGGAATAAAGCCTACATTGACCCCGGTTAAGAATACCACCAAACCGATGAGGGTATATAAAAAACCCACCACGATTCGGACGATTTGATGCCGTTTGAAGCGCCGGGCTATCAGTTGGAACACCAGAAAAAAGATGATAATCGCAGCCAGGGCCTTCAACACATCCTCAAAGTAATGGGGAAATTGAAAGGCAAAGATGGTAACCACATCCCGGGAAGTAACCACTGCCGGTACCGTGTTAGATGCTACATCCGCACCGCTGGGGTTGTAAAAGATACCCAATAAGAGAACCGCTAATATAGGGCCTATACTGCATAGAGCGACCAGGCCAAAGCTGTCATCTTGGGAATGTTTATCGCTTCGGATAGACGCGACCCCAACTCCCAAGGCAAGGATGAAGGGCACGGTAATGGGGCCTGTGGTAACGCCGCCGGAATCAAAGGCTACGGGTTTGAAATTATCAGGAGCAAAAAAAGCCACTATAAACGTTATCACGTAAAAGATGAGGAGCAGCACTGAAAGCCGTATTTTAAAGAGGATTCGGAGGATGGCAATCATAAGAAAGAACCCCACCCCAAGCCCAACCGTGAGAATCAGCACCATAGACGGCTGAATTGAGGGAACTTGGAGGGCCAAGACCTGGAGGTCTGGTTCTGCAATGGTGATGACCAGACCCATGACAAAACTGATACCCAGGATCAGGGCCAGAATCGGTATTCGAGTGAGTTGGATACCAATACCCTCACCCATAGGCATCATCGCCATATCTGCACCCAACGTGAAAAAGCCCATTCCAATAATGAGCAAAGCCGACCCTCCCATAAACATCAGGATGGTTCCCGCAGGCATGGGCACTAAGATCACACTGACGAGCAGAACAATCACCGTAATAGGAAGCACTGCAGAGAATGCTTCTGTTATTTTTTCGTTTAATATCTTATTCATGGGACTGTTCTAAAGTATAAAAGATTTTCCAAAAAAAGTTAAGTCCCTTTTGCACCTCAATGGGCGAATGAGAGGCGGCATTGTTCTCCCGAGGGGTCTGAAACTTTCTCTTGATTTTTATATCCCCAGGGAGTATCATGTTCTCAGTATGTAACCAGGGTCTCCTTGGAGTCCGTGTAATTTCAATTTTTTTCGGTGAGAGGCATTTTGAAAAAGCAGGCTTATAAAAACTATATACTTGGGGGGGCCCCCCCCCCCCACCAGGCAACGCATGTAAATAAAAAAAAAGTAGAAAAAACAAAGAAAGGTAATGGTAAT
>JAISGE010000167.1 GCA_031263265.1 Treponema sp. | reverse complement strand
ACCTTGAGGCGTATTATAATCGAGTTCGCTTGCATTCGGCGCTTGACTATGTGGCACCGGCTATGTTTAACTCAGGGCGGGTTGCTTAATCGTGTCTACCGAACGGGGCAAAGTCCATTCCCCTATCCAAGCGCTCACCACATGCCGGGCGGCATGTTCCGCCCCATCCGTGCTCCCCCGTATCGTTTTGCCGTCGATATTCACCGCCTGCCCTTCACCGCTCACTGCCCCAAGCCAGGTTCCCAGGCTCGAAAGCAATTCCCGGGGGTCTATCCACGTAAACAATCGTTGAAACGTGTTCTTGTCCGGTATCCCAGGGGGCAATTCAAGAAATGTTTTGAAGCATCCCTCTTTTTCCCGTCCCAGATTTTCCCTGTCTTCATAGTCTTTCAGGCCGCATAGCAAGGTGGTGAAGGCTATGACCAGCATATCCAGCAGTTTATGTCTCAGATTCCCTGATTGCCGTCTTGGGTCATGGACATCCTCAAAACTCTTTTCCAGTCTTTCTATGGCTTTCGCGGCTATTACCATATTGCTCCCCTCCCGTAAGGATAGAACTACTCTAGCGTGTCTTTGAAAATTCTTAAATGAGTTTGCCCTAGGTCCATACTCTTGCCGAAATACCCCAAATAAGGGATACTAGGAAAACCGGAGGGTGGATGAAAATGAAGACTGTCTTGGTGGTAGATGATTCCAGGATTATGCGGAATATTGTCAAAAACACTTTTTCTTTGATGAAAATTCCGTGCCAGTTTATAGAAGCCTCAAACGGTCAGGAGGCCTTGCTGCAGCTTCAAAGCCACAAGATCAATTTAGTGCTCTTAGATTGGAACATGCCGCAGCTTTCGGGAATTGATTTCCTCAAACAGGCGCGGGCCCAGCCGGAATACGCGAAATTGCCAATCATCATGATAACCAGCGAAGCGGCAAAATATAACGTTATTGAGGCTCTGAAAGCCGGGGCTACCGATTATATTATCAAGCCGGTGAACGAACGGAATTTCAGGGACAAGCTGGCTAAAATCGCGTTGTGATTAAATAGAGTTGTTCAGAAACTTCAGTTTCTGAACAACTTTCATATTTTTAATAAGGAATGAACTATGGAAAAGTATATTCAGCCTTTTGTTGACGTATGTAAGAGCGTCTTTAAGGACTTTGTAGGGACAGAGCTGACCGAGGGGCGGCCTTATTTCGCCGATACCAGTTCAGTGTCGGAATGGGATATTTCAGCGGTTATCGGCCTGACCGGAGAGGCCCGGGGGGCGGTGGTCATTTCCATGAAAAAAGAACTGGCCACCACGCTGACGGGGATGCTCACCGGTTCCGAACATACGAGTGTGGATGACGATGTGATAGACGCCATAGGTGAGATAGTCAATATTATCGCGGGGAACGTGAAGAAAGACCTCGAAGAAATTTTCCGCCTGGTGATCTCTCTTCCCACTATTGTGCAGGGTAAAGAACATTCCATTAAATGGCCCTCCAACCAGGCGCGGATTATCTGCATTCCGTTTACTATTCTTGAAAATACAACCTTCAACCTTTCAGTGGCAATTGAGGCGATATCAAGGAAGGGGACCTGAGATGAAGCCGGTACAAGACATACTTTTTAGGCTATTGACCAGTGGTAAAATCGCTGACCGCAAGGGCGCGTCGTACGTAGAGGAAATCGTCCGTTACATATTTTTTAACATGGCGCTTATCTTGGGCGGTCTCCTGCTTCTTTCCTTTGGCGTTACGGTTATCATGGAAGGGCACGCGGTACGGGGACTTCTGGATATTGGCCTGGGCTTGCTCTGTTTCTGTACCATAGTGCTCTTACGGACTAGTATTCCTATTTTTATTTCCGGCCTTCTTCCCCTCGGGCTTTTCGGAATACTGTGTACCATGCTGGTATACGGCGGCGATGCCCAGGGCTTTGCCGGCCTCTGGGTATTTGCCTATCCGCTTATCACCATTTTCGTACTGGGGATGAAAATGGGCGGCGCCCTTTCGCTGCTGCTGCTCATCGGCGTCTCGATGGTAACCTTTATCCCCGGCATGATGGGTTTTATGTACACTACCGACATGGCGCTGCGTATCAGTGCCATTTATATCCTGGTTTTTCTCCTGACCATCGTGTATGAACAGGTACGCATTACCAAGGATCGTTGGGCAAAGGGCCTTACCCTGGACCTGCAAGCCGAGCGGGACGAAATCACCGCTATGAAGGATAACCTCAAGGTCGGCCTGTTCCTGATGAACCGGAACTTTATTATCCAGCCCGCCTATTCCAAAGCCCTGGAGGAAGTGTTGTCTATCCACGAGATACAGGGGAAAAGTTTTGTGGATCTCCTCTCCGCGTCTGTCAAGGCAAAAGAGATAGAAACACTCAAGGATTATTTCGGGATGATCTTCAACCGCTCCTTTGACCAGGTAATGCTGGACGACATCAACCCCCTGCGGGAGCTGAACTACACAAGCGTGGAGTCCGGGGAAACGCGAATTCTTGACTGCGGTTTTGCCCCGGTAACCCGTGTTGAGGGCGAGGTCTATATCCTGGGTACTTTACAGGATATCACCGCCGAAAAAGAACTCCAGAATCAGCTTGACCAGGAAGAAAGTAAGCGGCAGGAAGAAATGCGCTCCCTGTTTGAAATCGTGCAGGTAGATCCCTTGGTCTTCAATGATTTTATTGAGGACTCCGAATACGAGTTCGGCCGGGTCAATGAAATCCTGAAAAATAAACTGCTCACTACCCATCAGGTCATGGTAGAGATCTATCAGTCGGTACACGCCATTAAATCCAATGCCCTCATTCTTGGCCTTGAAGGGTATGCCAAGAAACTCCATATCCTGGAAGACAAGATAAAAGATCTGCGGGACAGGGAGACAATTTCCTTTGAGGATGTGCTGCATATAACGGTGGAACTGGAACACATCATGCGGGAAAAAGACAAATTCCGGAAAACCATTGATAAGATTCTCGCGTTCCGGGGGACCGGCAGCGGAAAACAAAGCGAACATGTCCTTATTGAAACCCTCACCAAGGCCAGTACCAAGGCGGCTAAGGATTTAGACAAGAAGATCCGTTTTGTGCCCAGAGAAATCGATGCAGAGGCCCTGGAATCCGGTTCCCGCCGGATTATCAAGGAAGTCCTTACCCAGTTGGTGCGTAACTCCGTGGTCCACGGTATTGAGGATCCGGAAGAACGGATAGCGGCCGGCAAAGAAGCCGAAGGGATTATCCATCTTTCCATAAACATTGAGGACGACAAAATACACATCCGCCTGAAAGACGACGGCAGGGGCCTGGATTTCGACAAAATTAAGAAACGCGCTCTGGAAATGAAACTGATAAAACCGGAAGAAGCCGACAATAAAAATCAGCTTCTGCGGGCCTTGTTCCTGCCGGGTTTCAGTACCGCGGAGGTGGTCAATGTCCACGCCGGCCGGGGCGTCGGTCTCAGCCTGGTACAGGACCGTCTGCGGGAAGTAAAAGGCGCTCTTAAGGTGAACACCGAAAAGGGCAAAGGTACCACATTCCATATCTTTATACCCCTGGAAACGAATATCGTGGAAAACCAGGCTTCTTAAAGTGGCGGCGGGCATAGAGGAAGTCCCTGGGCTGAAGCGAAGCCTGCCGCAGATGATGTGGACTTTAGTCCGATATGATAACTACAGCAACATCGCTTGCTATTTTCGTCATAGCACTGGTAGTATATACAGACACTTATGTGTAGAGGAGAGAAATTATGAGAAGTTTTACAACATTGGATTTACAGTACGCCCATAGGTTCTATGGGTTCAAGGGCGAAGCCCAGTATTTGCACGGGCATACGGGGATACTGACAATCGAGGTTGAAGATTCCGTTAACGCCGGTGTCAACATGGTGTTTCCATGCAATGAAATTAAGAAAACCGCATGGGAAGTTTTACAAAACTTTGACCACGCCCTGATTTTAAGGGAGGATGATCCGCTGCTGCCTGCGGTTCTTGGCGTTTATGAAACACAAGGCATTAAGAACGGAGCGCCAACCAACAAACAAAAAGGCCCCGCTTTCAAGACAGAGCTTGCGACAGCCTATCCGGAATGCCGTTTGGTTGTTACAAAAGAAACAATGACCGTTGAAGGTATGATTAAGATCGTGTACGACTTGTTGAAAGACAAGTTAAACATCGCGAAAATCACCTTCACAAGCGGCGTTAACGGCGCTGTCCAGGAATA
>JAISGE010000168.1 GCA_031263265.1 Treponema sp. | reverse complement strand
CTGCTTATGGCATAGGCCGTTGTTGACGACAGAAGAACCGTCATCACGATGGTAATGCCCGTTACCAGAAGACTGTTAAAAAAATAAACAAGAACGCCGCCCTGTTTCAGCGCATCGGGATAATTTTCCCATTTCGGTATTTTGGGAAAACCCGCGATATTCCCCCCAAAGATTTCAGCATTGTCTTTTAATGAAAACAGCGCGAGCCATATCAGGGGATATATTTGAATAACCGCCCAAAACAAAAGAAATAACGATAGCGCTAATTTTCCGATTGGCGCAGGTTTTTTTATGGTAAGCATCATGATTCCTCCGGGTTCACCGACTTGAAAATTCTGTTTACGGCCATGCTTAAAACAAGGCATTCAACAATGATAAAAATCGAGATGGAACTGCCGTAGCCGTATTGGAACGAATCGAAAATCATGGTATACATGAGCGTGCTTGGCGTTTCTGTCGAAAAGAAAGGGCCGCCTCCGGTCAATACATAGACCAAGTCAAACACTTTCAGCGCGCCAATAATGGAAAGAGTTAGCGAAACTTTCAAAACGGGCGTCATCAGCGGGATCGTTATCCTGAACGCGGTTTTAATTCCTGGAGAACCGTCAATTTTCGCCGCTTCATATATCTCGGTGGAGATTGATTTTGCCCCGGCGTACAGTATCAGCATGTGGTATCCGACATATTGCCATAAAATGGGAACGAATACGGAAGCCAGCGCGGTTTCACGCTGTCCAAGCCAGTCTTGTACCAAATGGTCCAGTCCCGCTCCGGCAAGAAACGCATTGAGCAGTCCATAGTCGGCGTTGTAGATTTTTATCCACAACTGTCCGATTACGGTTGTTGAAATAACCACGGGAATAAAATAAATGGTGCGGTATAACGCCTCGCCCTTGATTGAACCGGCAAGGATCAACGCCAGAATGAGCGAGACCGGAAGCTGGATAAAAACCGAAGCGCCGACAAAGAGCAGGGAATTGATTATGGAGTTCAGCGTGCGCGGGTCGCTCAACATGCGCGAATAATTGGCGAATCCGACAAATTTTGCCGTGCTGATGCCGTTCCAGTCCAGAAGGCTGTACCATGCGGACATCAAAATCGGCACAAAAACAATGACCGAAAAGACGATAACCGTCGGCAGCACAAAGACGCAAATCGCTTTTTTATTGCCAAAAAAAGAATCCATAATTTTTCCCGCCTTCATTTAATGAAATTTGCCGGAGGTAAAACGCCACAAGCAATTGCCGCATCGCGACAATTGCTCCGCTCCGTTGGAGAGTCCCCGTGTTTGGGGCAATTTTATCTCATTACAAATCCGACTTTGCCACTTTTGCCATTTCCCGGGCAAACTGCTGGGGAGAAATATTTTTCGCGAGCAAATCGGCTATCAGGTTTTTGTGAGTCTCCGATGCGGCCGCAGGCAGAATATTGTCCCACCAGGGAACAAAAGATTCGGCGGTTTCCATCAGGGCGGCTACTTGCTTGTCCAGTCCGGTTATGCTTGAAGTATCAAGCCCCTCGGTCTTCCAGCAGGGAAGTCCGGCACCCGCAAGGTACCCCTGTTTCCCCAGATTTTCACTGAACCACGCCAGAAATTGCGCCGCTTCTTTCGGATACTTCGTGCCGGAATAGATGTAATAACTGTCGATACCGCCGCCAAAAAATTCATCGGCTTTGCCCTTGCCATCCTCAAAAACCGGAAAGGGTATCGCGGTAACTTTTCCCCGCACCGTACTGGATCTGTCTTCAATACCGGCGTTTATCCAGTTAGCCTGGAACATCATCGCCCCTTGTCCGTTGTTGAACGCGCCGAGCATTTCATCGTAACTCATGGAGAACAGGCTGGAATTAAAAAGGCCCGCATCAACCAATTCCTGCACTTTACGCGCCGCTTCAATAAAATCCGGGCTGTCGAATTTCGCCGGATTCCGCATGGCAGCCATGCTTGCGGGACTGCCGGCCTGGCGCATCGCAATGATGTCAAACCAGTACATGCCGGGCCAGAGGTCTTTTTCGCCAAGCACCGCCGGTGTGATTCCAGCGGCTTTCAGTTTTTTTATCCCGTCCAGCAACTCCGTATAGGTGACGGGAAGCCGAGCCCCGGCTTTTTCAAACAGTTCCGTGTTGCAGTAGAGGTTCGCTATGTGAGTATAACAGGGATAACTGTACACTCTGCCGTTTACGGTAACTGCCTCAATCGCGCCGGGGACCATGGCGTTTTTTGTCGATGCGGGAATCAGATCGGTAATGTCAAGCATCTTGCCCGCTTCAATAAATGGCCGTGAAAAACTGCCGCCCCACATATAGAAAATGTCGGGAGCGTCATTGGCCGCTAATGCCGTGTTGATCTTGGTTTTGTACTGTTCGCCGGTAACGCCGTCTTCCACAACCTTGATGTCAGGGTGTTCACTGTTCCACTGAGCGATCAGTTGTTTCAGGATTCTTGCTGACGGGTCAGTCTCGCCGACCGATTGATGCCAAACAGTAAGCGTTACACCGCTTTGCTTGCCGCCTCCGGCAAACGCCGTTCCCGCCATGACAAGCAGACCCAGCACCATCGCCGACACTCTTCGCATAATACTCGTGACACATCCGCGTAAGTATTTTTCAGCATTATAGACCGGACCAATTGTTAAAATTTTCTGGTTTTCCATATTTTACATCCCTCAAAAATTTTTACGAAAATGCCGCAAAGGCTCTTCCTGCCAATTCGGGTTTGTTTCGCATAACTTCCATATGTACGACCCCTGTCGTACATACTCTAGTTTTTCGCGGCGGTTCCCACAATCAACGATCGTGATACCGGAACCCTTTCCACATTGTACGCTGTTCATGTGCGTACTCCATATTCGACTAATATCTGTTTTAATATACCGTAGACGCCTCCTTTTTTACGGAAGTAAGGACGGAATCCATCAGTCCCACAGGCCACACTTTGCAGTATTCTCGATCCCCACCCGTAATATACGCCTTTTTCGGCGCACTCATGGAATGTGTCGAAGTCATCGGCCCCCTATGTCCCCTAGTTACCGCCGATCTCTATCTGTACCGCGAAGTACGCCGTCTTACCGCAGTCGCTATAGTCAAACCACTGCCGCCCGCGAACAGGAGGCTGGTCACGCCGCACACCAGTGCATATAACATCACTCGTTTCATTTCTTTCTCTCCTTAACCATAGAAATTTGGAATGGGATACCCGATTCCTGAGAGCAAAGCTCTCTACGCTCTGTTTCAGTTTATCCTGTTTTCCGTGAATGTCAATATATTTATTATATATCAATTTTATTGATATATAAATGACCAGCATTCCTTCAAACCGTATTCATCATCAACCCCCTCCATCGTTCTGTCAAGCAAAAAATTATATATCAATAGAATTGATATATAAACGCCGGGAGGCCTGCATAAATTGCCATTTCACACGAATTATTCGAGCTTTAGCGATGCTGTTCGGGATAGAGGCGAAGGACGATGTCCTGGGCGTAATCCCCAAAGTCCTTCCCAAAGATATTGATTCCCCCCACGTGGGCGGCTTTTTCCTTGACGCCGATTCGTACCTTGATGGAATGATGGCGGCCAAGGTAAAGCTCTTTCAGGGTAACGTCTGAAACACGGGTGGAATTTACGAAAGTTCCCTCTCCGGTTACCCTCCACGTGGTGAGCTGGCCATATTGGGACCCCTCAAGTTTCCAGAAAAGAGGCGTATATTTGCCCCGGCGGTCGCCGAAATCCCCGGGAGAGGTCCAACTGCCTATTTCCACCTCATTGATCCACACCGAAATGTCCGAAGGCCAGTCCGGGTTGGTCCCCGGCGTCTCGGAACTGAGTTCCATGGAAAGTTCAAGCTGCTCAATGGGGCCTTTGGTCATGTAAAGGGCGTTGTTGGGGAACTTGTACTCCACATAGCCCTTCTCAAACCAGACCAGGGCGGCCTTGATCCGGTCCGGCGAGAAGAAAGCGCCCGGCACATCCAGATACCCGATTATGCTGTCCCGTCCGCAAAGCCCGCAGGGAGGGGTTACCGTGTAGGAGGTAAAAAGCCCCACGGGCATCTCCACTTCTATAAGGCCCGTCTTATCTGGAAGCTCCGGGGGAGTAAATGAGACGAGGATCTCTTTATACCGGGCGGTACAGACCTTCTGCCCTCCCTTCACCCCGGTGGTATTGTGGCTTTCAATGAGTCCGGCCTTTTCCAGGGCGAGGATGCTGGTAGTGGCCGTAGACTGGGGAAGATCCAGTCTACGGGCGACCTCCGTAACGTTAAGCTCCTGGTTTTGGAGGAGTTCCAGAATACGCACCCCGGGCGCTGATCCTAGGAGTCGGAAAATTTTACCGTCTTTTGACGAATTGAGAATCAAAGCCTGCGTATTTTTCCATTTCATATAGGGTATTTACACCATACTTGAAACGCCGCCACTTGTCCATTACGTTCAGTAAGTCCGGCCCCTATTGGACGGGCCCAGGTCCCGGCCTACCCTTTTGGGAACATGGGGATAGCCATTTTTCCGGGATGTAGTATACTGTTTCATAGGAATTTAGACCTTGGCGGCTTTGTCTTAACTTAAATGGAGGAGCATACATGGAGTACCCCTTTATATTGGGGACGGCTGGGCATATTGACCACGGTAAGACGGCTCTTGTACGCGCAATGACGGGGGTAGATTGCGACCGCCTTGAGGAGGAAAAGCGCCGGGGTATAACCATTGAACTTGGTTTTGCCCCTTTGACTCTGGCCAGCGGCAGGACGGTGAGCATCATTGATGTCCCTGGACACGAGCGTTTCATACGGCAGATGGCCGCAGGGGCGGCTGGAATGGACGCGGCTATGCTGGTCATCGCGGCAAACGAAGGGGTCATGCCCCAGACCCGGGAGCACCTGGATATTCTGAATATTCTTGGCGTCAAATTCGGCCTCGTGGCGCTGACCAAGAAAGATATGGTTGATGACGAAACCCTGGAACTGGCAGTCATGGAAGCGGTCGAAGTAATCCAGGGTACTTGCCTCGAAAACGCGCCCATCATTCCTGTTTCATCCCTCAGCGGGGAAGGCGTTCCGCGCATACTGGAAGAAATAGAGCGGATTCTCGATAAAATACCCCCTAGAAAAAGTTTCGGTGCGTTTTTCCTCCCCATTGATCGGGTTTTCAGCAAAAAAGGGCTGGGGAGCGTGGTAACCGGAACATCCTATCAAGGGCGCCTCTCGGTGGGAGAGGAAGTGGTCATCATGCCCTCCGGTGCGGCAGGAAAAGTACGTTCCCTCCAGACACACGGGGCAAATATCGAGAGTGTCCTGGCAGGCCAGCGGGTGGCCATCAACCTTGCTGCGGTTTCCCAAGACCAACTGGAAAGAGGAGACGCGGTCTGCGCAAAGGGGGCGTTCATTGCCACGGATTGCATGAACGCCTGGCTTGATATACTGCCGTCCGCGGCCAAGGGCGTAAGCCACTGGCAAAGAGTCCGGCTCCACGCTGGAACTGCAGACCTTGTCGCCCGCATCTCGCTCCTCAGAATGGACGCGGGCAAGAAAAAATCAGCCATCCTGCCGGGAAGCGGCGGGCCGGTACAGCTTTTGACTGAATCCAAAATCATTGTTACCGCGGGACAGCGGTTTATGATTCGTTTCTATAGTCCGCTGATAACCATAGGCGGCGGCCAAATCATGCTGCCAAACGCGGCGCCGGTGAAAGGAAAATCTGAACGCGAGGCAAAAGCAAAGATAATCGAGGAACTGTCAGCGAATTTCGGCCCAACCCTGCTGCTTGCGGCAATCGTTCGGGATAAAGGCATCCTCACCGTGTCCCGCCTGTTTGCCCTGTCCCAGATGGATAAAACCGTATTCGAGGAGAATGTCAGCCGTCTGTCTGCTGCGCCGGAGACTTACGGCCTTCTGGAGTTTGGAGCGTCCCGGAATCTCATCGCAAGCAACACATTCGCCGCAGTGGAACGTTCCGCGCTGCGGATCCTCCGGGACTTCCACGGGAAGTACCCTGAACGCGCGGGAATAGACGCCGAAAACCTGTATGTGGCGCTGGAGGATGTCCACGGGGCCGACAAGATCAGCCTCGGAGATTTCAAAGAACTCTTAGGTCTCATGACCGCAGGAAAGCGCATAGCCTCTGTCGCGGTGCAGAACAAGACCTGTTACCGGGCTGCGGGACACAGCCAGGCGCTGGACCGGAAGTTTATGGAACTGGTGGGCCGCATCAAAGCGGAGAGCGCGGCGGCCGGTTTCAACCTGCTGAAACTATCGGAACTGGAAGAAAAGCTGAACACCGGCGCTCCTGTTTCCCCCGCGTATATAAAGCGGGCGATGAAGTATTTGCAGGAAACCGAGGACTTGAGGACACTGGAAGGCGGCCTCTTGTTTCCCCAAAAGACCCGGGAACAGCTTCTTCACGCGCTTGCCTCAATGAACGGCGACATAACGGTTGCTGCTTTGCGCGACCAGATCGGCGTGAACCGGAAGTACAGTCTCGCCATGCTCGATTTCCTTGATTCACAAGGACTGACCCAAAGAGTCGGGGACAAAAGAATGTTGACTTTTTCCCCCAGGATAGTGCCGGGGGTAGAGCCGCAGTAGCAGCCCCTTATCCCGGCAAACTACCATTCAGCGTATCCGGCAATCGTGTCGCGGAAGAAATACGCGCTGTCTTTGGGAATACGTTTTTGAGTAGCATAATCAACATACACAATACCAAAACGCTTGGTGTACCCCATCGCCCATTCAAAATTGTCCATAAAGGACCATACAAAATAGCCTTTTAGGTTGATGTTTTCCCTAAGAGCCTGGACGCAGACCTCAAGGTGTTTTTTAAGGTATTCGATACGCGGTTTGTCGTGAACCTGCCCGTCCGCGGAGACGGCGTCCGCGTTGGCGTACCCGTTTTCCGTAACAAACAGCGGCAAGCCCCCTGAAATCTCGTGCATCCAGCGTATCTGGCGCAACAAACCAGCAGGCGTTACATACCAGCCCGTATCCGACGTATCCTGCCAGGACGAAACCGTCTTCGCACGGAACGGGGATGTTTCATCAGCAACCGCCGGGTTTTCGGAGTAATAGTTCATGCCAATAAAGTCAATCGGCGCTTGCATAACATCAAAATCCCCCGCTTCCACCGGGAACTTGAATCCCAGTTTTCCGGTACATACCTCGGGGTAGCCCTTTCCAAAAAGAGGGTGAACAAAAACTTCTGATTCTACCGCTTTAAGAATGGCGGCGGCCTCAATGTCCTCTTGGCGGGAAGTGGCAGGTCGGGGTGTACTCAAGTTAAAGGTAGTCCCGATAGGCGCGGTAAGCCCGATTTTTCGGTACGCGTTCACCGCAAGGCCGTGAGCCAGATTAAGATGATGTATAGCCCGTACCGTCTGGTTCAGATCTTGTATGCCCGGAGCGTGAACACCCGCGTAATGCCCAAGCCAGGTAATACAATAGGGCTCGTTAAAGGTGATCCACTGGTCCACAAGGTCGCCAAGTTCCCGGAAACAAACCCCGGCGTATTCCGCATAAGCCGCCGCGGTCTCCCGTACTGCCCAGCCGCCCTTGTCCTGTAAAAGCTGGGGCAGGTCCCAATGATAAATCGTAGCACAGGCGCGAATCCCGTACTTATGCAGTTCGGTACACAGCGCGCGGTAGTATTCCACGCCTGCCTTATTTACCTCACTGGTGGCGGCATGTATACTCCGCACCCAGGAAAGGGAAAACCGGTAGCAGGTGAACCCCAGTTTTGCCATAAGCGCAACATCTTCTTTGTAGCGGTGATACTGGTCGCAGGCCACATCCCCGTTTTCCCCGGCATAAACCGCGCCCGGCTTCCGGGCAAACACGTCCCAGATGGATTGTTCGCGTCCGCCCTCATACGCGGCTCCTTCCACCTGATAGCTTGCGGTAGAAACACCCCAGATAAAATCATGGGGAAATTCCAATCGTTCCATATATACTCCTTATCACGTTTAAATCGGTGCTGCTTTTGCCCCGTTAACCCTTATGAGAATAGGTTATACATTCACGTATTTCTATCAAAATATGCTATAAAAATAGAACTATCGTATTTTTTGCTTCGTTTGCCTTCTGCTTATCCCCTATCACTGCTAAATAGTGTAATATAGTACAATCCCTTCATAAATCGCCATACTATATTCCAAATATGGATGATGAAGTCAGACTCATTGATTTATTCGCGGTACTCTGGCGCAGGAAAATACTGATTATAAGCATAACCGGTTTTGCCATGATAGGACTTATCGGGTTTTCCCTTATTTCACTCCTACTATCTCCAGATACTTCCCCCCTTCCCAATACATATACCCCAAGCGCCTTGATGCTGATCAACGATACCTCTTCTGCTAAAGGAGGGATATCCTCCCTATTTAATGCCGGTGGATTCGGCAGTTTAGCAGAACTCGCCGGTATCAATACAGGCAAAAATAACGTTAGCCAGCTTATGGTTTATCTAGTCAATTCAAATTATATGATGGATACGGTGGTGGATAAGTTCAAGCTCATCGAACGGTATAAGATCAAGAAACATCCCCGTACAGAAAGCCGGAAAGTGCTCAAGAAAAGACTAGTCGCCGCGTATGATGAGAAAACAGGAGTTCTCAGTATCAGTTTTACCGATATAGATCCGCAGTTTGCCCAATCCGTGGTCAATTTCTGTATTGGCTATTTGGACAAACGTTTTGATGAACTGGGAATCGATAAAAATAAACGGGAAAAGGATAACCTGGAAAAAAACATTACCGCTGTTTATACCGCAATACAAGAACTGGAGGCTGAGAGTCATCGACTTGAGCAGTCTGCTATAATAGGTTCTATCTCAAAGATTACCCTGGAATTAAATCGTATTAACCTTGAACTGAGCGCCCAAAAAGAGATGTACACCCAACTGAAAGTACAATATGAATTGTTAAAAGTACTTATGGCTAGTGAAAAACCGGTGTTTCAAATTCTGGAATTGGCCGATGTGCCTGACCAAAAATCAGGGCCTAGTCGGGGTTTGATTTGTATCATTGGTACGTTTGCTGCGGCATTTTTTGCTATACTCCTCGCGTTTATAGTAAACGCTATTGCCATGCTTAGGCAGGATCCAGAAGTTCTCGCTAAATTAAAATTGCATCAATAATACGCGCTCAGGTTCGTGCGCGTTCAAGTTCCTCTGCGGCGGCTTCCCATTCCTGGGTTTTATCGTTGATGTGCGTACTTAGTTCGTCCAACTGGGCCTTAACACGCCGGGCATTGTCCCCATGACGATACACTTCGGGACTTGCCAATTCCCCTTCGAGCTGGGCCTTTGTTGATTCAAGAGCCGCTAGGGCCTTGAGGATTTCTGCCTCATGCCGCTCAAGCCGCCGGATCTGGATCTGCCGCTGTTTCTCTTTTTCCCGGTATTCAGCTGCGCTGGGCGTAGCTGCGCTAAGCATAGGCGAAACCGGAACCGGCCGCTCAAGAGGAGGACCTTCAAGGGAGGGGTTAAGGTCCTGGGACTGGCCTGCCTCTCCTGCAAGACGGTCCAGATAATACCCATAATTCCCATAAAACAGCCGGGGGCCTTGGGGGGAAAGTTCCAGGGTCTTCGTGGATAAGGCCTCCATAAAAGAACGATCATGGGACACAAAGACGATGGTTCCGGTATAGTCCTGCAGGGTGTCAAGCAGAATGTCTTTAGAATAGAGGTCCAGATGATTGGTAGGTTCATCCAGGATGAGGAGGTTCATGGGTTTGAGGAACATTCTCAGCAGGGCAAGCCTGCTCTTTTCTCCTCCAGAAAGTACGGAGAGGGACTTGTACACGTCTTCACCCCGAAACAAAAAGGCCCCCAGCAGGTCCCGCACCTTAGGGAAGAGCGGGGTAGGGGCCGCGGCTTCCATGAATTCCAGTACGGTTTCAGAACCACCGAGGGTTTCCGCGGCATCTTGGGAAAAATACCCGGGCTGAACACCCGCGCCATACCAGAGGCTTCCTTGAAATTCCTGGTCGCTGCCGGAGAGGATCCGCAGCAAGGTGGTTTTTCCCGCACCATTGCGGCCTACCACCACCAGCCGTTCCCCGGATTCCAAGACCAGATCCAGCCCTGCAAGAACCTGCCTGCTCCCATAGCGTTTCCCTAGCCCTTCCAAACTCAGGGCAAGCCGGCCTGCATGAGGGGGTGGGGGAAAGGTGATGTGGATATGCTTGAGGGATTCAGGGATCTCGATGCGTTCCATCTTCTCCAGTTTTTTTATCCGTTCCTGGACCATAGCGGCCTTGCTAGCCTTGTAGCGGAACCGGCGGATCAGGGCTTCTGCTTTGGCGATCTCCTCTTGCTGGGCCTCGTAGTGTTTCATCAAGGTTTCCAGGGCTTGGTCCCGCACGTGTTCGTATTCCGTGTAGGTTCCCCCGTACCGCGTGAGCTTACCCTGAAAGAGTTCATAGACCTCAGTAATGGTTTGGTCCAGAAAGTACCGGTCATGGGAAACCAGCAAATAGCCGCCGGTAAAGGAACGCAGCCAGGATTCAAGCCAGGCCCGGGCTTCAATGTCCAAGTAATTGGTAGGTTCGTCCAAGAGCAAGAGGTCTGGATGTTCCAGGAGTACCTTGGCCAGGGCAATACGCATCTGCCATCCGCCGGAAAACTCCTCGGTGGCCCGCTCCATATCCGTGGGAAGAAAGCCAAGGCCGGAGAGCACTATCCCTATGGTTTGCTCCCGCTGATAATACCCGGACTGGTCTACCTGATCTTGGAGTAGGTGGTAGGCTTCCAGTAAGCGTCCGGTATTCCGGTCGTCCTGGCTTGCCCCTTCCAGGGTACGGCCAATGGCTTCCATGTCTTGGAGCAGGGTAATGATCCCGGTATAGGCGGTTTCCGCTTCTTCCCGCAGGGTCCTGCCGTGATAGACAATGCCGGACTGGGGAAGATACGCGATTCGGCTGCCTTTCTGTACTGCCCGGTCTCCTGAATCCCCGCTGATAATACCGGCAATGATCTTCATCAGGGTGGATTTTCCTGAGCCATTAGCGCCGGCCAGACTTGATCGGGAACCTGCAGATAAGGAGAGGCTGAGGTCTTGCAGGATATCCCGATCCCCAAAGGAGAGGGAAACCTTGGTAATCTGAATCAAACCCATAATCTAGGACACAGCCTTAGCAAAATAGATAACCATAGGGGACCCGGCCCGCCGCATAACCGTAAGCCCGTCCAGGTTGGAGGGCGGTACATACTCAATGCGGAATCCTTGGGATTCAAGGGTATATAAGAAGTGGATCCTCTGGTCAGGGCCCCTAAGAGGCCCGTCAAGGTACAGGGAAAAAGCGCCGTCATAGCGGTGCTGGAGATCCGGGGCAAGAAAAAGCCCCATAACCAAGGTACCGCTGCCTTGGGCAGCCTGGGGAATCACCCAGGGAATGAGCCGTTCATAGCCGGTCCAGGAGAACCTGCCTTCCTGAGAAAATGAAAGGACCCCGTAATTGTCGCTGCGGAACACCGGCCCCAGGTTATAGATACTCATGAAAAGCAGATCCCGCCGCGCAAGCTCCTGGCGGATGATATCCTCCACATCCGAGGGAAGGGCCAGGAAAAGCAGGGTCTGCAGCGCGCTACCGCTTTCAGTAAACTGCACCTCCAAGGAAGTATCCGAGCGCAGGCGCATCTGAAGGGAGGCGCCTTCAAAGCGCCAGGACCTATCCCCTTCGGCACGGATGCCGGTATAGGAAAAGGTTTTGTTTATGTTAGGTACGTAGATATGGGCAAGCCCGGGTTCTTCTGCGGGCGCAAAGCGCCACTGCCGGGACAGTTCTTCCAGGTCTATTTTCTTTAAGGCAATCATGGTTCCATAGGACTCAGGGGACCAGGTTTGCTGTAAAACCCGTTCAATATCTGGATCCGCCTCTTCCTGTACTTCGTGCACAAGCTGCAAGGGGCCGCCGGCGTGTTCAAAGAGGCGCAGGCGATAGGAGAAACAGTAACCCCGGGTCCCGTCTTCGGTCAAAACCTGAAACCACTGACCAGGCAGGGGATTCCCGGTACTGCTTATGGCCTGAGTCCCTTCAACCTGAAACAGGACCTTGATAAGCTCTCCCTGCCTGAGCCGGTACACCCGTTTGGCGCTGTTATCCGGGGCATCTCGTATAGGAAGCCCGTCTTGCAAGGTTTCCCCGTAGGTTTGCGCGAACTGGGCAAAGGTTTGGGCGAAGTGTTGGGCGGCCTGTTTGTTTTTCAAAAGTTCAAGTTTGGAAAAGGGAATCTTAACGGTAGTACCGGCATTGGAGCCGTAGGTTTCAGGGATACCTGCCTCCCAAACCTGTTCGATCTTGGATTCGCGATAAACCGGCACCACGGTCCCGGAAGGCACTGCAGGATCCTCCAGGAACCATAGTAAGATGCCCCATCCCAAAGGTCTAGAACCGCAAGAACCCAAGAGCAAGGTGAGGCTGCTTAGCGCCAAGAGCATGAGGGGAAAGAGAAACCGGTTATTTCTATGTATCATAGGGTCTTAGTATACCGGAATTGGAGCATAAAAACTAGGAGCCGCAATGCCCGGTTTACTTTTTTTGACTTAGTGCAGAAGCTGAAAAAATACTTACGCAACATTTCAAAGTATACTACACTATTTTCATGCTTTTAACCAATACAGAGCAAACAACAGTCTTTGGCTCACGGCTCAAAATCTAAAGACTTCGCCCAAAAATCTTTAGACTGTAACCCAAAATCTGTAAACAATACCCTGTTTGGAGGTACAAACGCCCTATTCGGCATGAATGAGGAAGAATAGACCATGAGTCAAAAAACCACTGACAGGTTGGCCGCCTGTATACGGGTTTTCAATCGTGCGGCGGGTATCGGGCTGCGGGCAAAATCCCTTTTTGCCGCGGTCCTTTGGATACTCGCCGTCCCCCTTGCCACACAGAGTCAGGAGAAATTCTCCTTTTCTTTGGCACCCAAAGTACTGAAAGACGGCTCCATAACCGATATATCCCTCGGTTATCACTACACCCCTAAGAGCGCGGGAAACGTGCGTCTCCGTTTTTCCAACACCGCAAAGAACGAGCAGTTTGACGAAACCGTCCAAGACTCCATTAACGCAGTTGAAGACAAGACCTTTGCGCTCTTTCTCACGCCCTTTGAGTTCGCCTTCTTTAACCGGCCGAGGGTCCAACTCAAGGTCGGTGGTGGGCTATACTACGAGTATTACACCAGCACTTAAAAGGGCTTTTTCAATATGCCTGCCTTAGAGGCCTTAGGTAAGGAGCGGGTGAATTCGTTTTCCAACGACTTTACCACGCACAGCGTGGGCCCCACTATTACTCTTGGATTTAACTATCAATCGGAATGGTTTAGCGCAGTGGTCAACGGGGGCGTGGTACCTATCTTCTACCTGAGAGCGCACCAAGATATAAAAATTACGCCCCTCATGGACCCGCACAGCGCGGATTATTCCCAGGAAACCTCCGGGGGTCCCTATTTTTACGCGGATCTTACCGTTACGCTGTTCAAGTACGCATCCCTGGCACTTTTATACGATTGTTCCACATTGGATTACCAGGTCATTAATTTTGACGATCAATTCAAATGGTTTACCCCCGAAAGCAAGACCATAAGCCAGTCGTTGAAACTCGAAGTATGCGCGTTTATTCCGTTAGATCCTGTTTAATATCTTTTTAGCAACAGCGATATAAACGCAAGAACCGTCATTTGTAGCGTGTTATGTAGCTTCCGTTCGCAGTTCTTCCATAGTCGGTGAAACTTTTCCAGCCACCCAAACGTTCGCTCTACCACCCACCACTTAGGAAGTACCACAAAGGTATGCAGTTCATTGCGTTTCACCACCTCCACTTCCGCTCCCATAAGTACCCTCACGGCATTAGCAAACTTTTCCCCACCGTAACCCCCGTCGCATAAGACTTTCACGACTTTTGACAGGTTTGGAGCACATGTACTCATCATTTCAACCGCTCCATCCCGGTCGCTCACGTTTGCCGTGGTCACCCAAACCGCATGAGGCAAGCCGTTGGTATCAACGGCAGGGTGCAGCTTTATCCCTGAAGTTTTTTTCCCCCGTCATATCCTTTTTCTTCGGCCGTATCCGTGTTTTTAATACTTTTCGAATCTATGATTACCATGGTTGTTTTCGGCTCCCGTCCGCATATCACCCGCCTGGACAGGATCAGTTCCTGCAAAACCCGGTCAAACAATGAGGCTTCGCCATTTTTTCCCGCCGCACTCCATATTTGGTAATAGGGGTATACAATGTTCCACTGAGGAAAATCGTGTGGCAAGCCCACCAGGTGCAGCCTTCTTTGAGGACGTACAGAACTGCGCAAAAAAGGTCATACAGGTCGTATTTTCGGGGGTGTGTCGCCTTTCGGGCTGATTGCAGTTCGTATGCTATAAGGGAGAATTGTTCCCGGGTGATGTCACTTGGATAGATTGCTCTCATACCATTTCCGCCTTTTCTGTTGTTTTATTCCGGTATACATCCGTTTATGCATTTTGTAAAGATACTGAACAGGCTCTTAAAGGTGAAATTATCACTGATTAACTACACAAGGATTTGAGGATGCTGTCAATAGTCAGGGAAAATTGCACCCTAAAATGACCGAAATTAATCAGCGAATATTTCACCCCCCCCCTTCTTATGCGACCGCCGAACTGGGGTCTTTACCATCCGCAAAATAATACTTTTGAAGCAGCAGCTTCGTTACCTCAGGGAGATGCCCCGTCTTTCCACGGTTGCTTATTCCTAATAACTCCACCGGATAATACCGTTTCT
>JAISGE010000148.1 GCA_031263265.1 Treponema sp. | reverse complement strand
CAATACTGAAATGGGTGACGCCTGATGATTATACATTAATGGGTCCAAACTTCGCCATGGTGTTGATGTCTTTCTTGTATGCGGTGATACTACATGCCGCCATTATTTTGCCCTGTTCCATTATTTTAAAGAAGAGAATAATTGAGTTGAATATTGACATATAACGCAATTATCCCCTGACGTATAAATTCGTCGTGAGGCTCTTTGAGAAGCCTCACGGCTTTTAGCAAAAGTACGCTCTATATAGCGTTATAATTTATAAAGGGCACTAAATATAGAAAATCAGGCTGATATAGTTACAAAATAATTTTATTCTGTCAATCACTTTTAGTGGGATCCAACTCGTACCTTGCAACAGGGTGATATGACTCGGTGAATCCTCCCGGTTGAAAAGAAACTCCATACGGTGTATTCTCCCATCTGGAGGAACGTTTTGCCGCAGATTTTCGATAATATAGCAGGCGACAAACTCGCCACAGCTCTCAAAAAGACCCTGGAAACCGCAAAACGAGCCGATTTTTGTATTGGTTATTTCAATCTGCGGGGATGGGACTTGCTACTTGAAAGTGTAGATGCCCTCCCTGGCGCTCATCTGGACGAGCGGTTCGAAGACGATAAAACGTATAAAGCCCGTGTCCTTATCGGAATGCAGAAACATCCTTTGGAAGACCTTGAAGATTACTATGCCCTCAAGAAAAAAGAAATTTCCAATGAAAAAGCCGCCAAACTGAAAAAAGAAATGGCAGCCGAATTTCGCAAACAGCTAACCATCGGGCGGCCAAACAACCAAGACGAGGCTACCCTTAAAAGACTTTCCCAGCAGTTAAAAAGCAGACAGGTCGTGGTTAAACTCCACTTAGCGTTTAATCTCCACGCGAAACTCTATCTTACCTACCGGGATGATTATAACGCTCCCATAATTGGCTATCTGGGCAGCAGCAACCTTACTTTTTCGGGACTTTTGAAACAGGGTGAATTGAATGTTGATGTTACCGACAAAGATGCAGGAAAGAAACTTGAGCAGTGGTTTCAGGATCGTTGGGACGATCAATACAGTTGGGACATAACCGGCGAACTGGTAAAAATAATCGACGAAAGCTGGGCGGGGGAGTCCCTGAAACCCTACTACGTATACCTGAAAATCGCATGGCATCTTTCTCAGGAAGCCCGCGCGGGGATGGCCGAATTTTCTGTGCCTAAAGCATTCAAGCATATTCTTTTTCCCTTCCAGCAAAATGCCGTACAGGTAGCCGCCCGGCATCTCCACAAACAGGGCGGTGTGATGATTGGCGATGTGGTCGGATTGGGTAAAACCATCACCGCCACCGCTCTGGCAAAAATGTTCGAGGACGATTTCGGCTACCAGACCTTGATCATCTGCCCCCCGAATTTGCGGGAGATGTGGAATGATTACAAGCTGGAGTACGGCCTGCGTGCAGAAGTAATATCTCTAGGCGAAGTCCAGAACAAGCTAAAACATACCCGGCCTTTCCGCATGGTCATCATTGACGAAAGCCACAACCTCCGCAACCGTGATGGCCGCCGTTACCGTGCAATTCATGAATATTTGAACGAGGCCGGATCAAAAGTAATTCTTTTAACCGCGACGCCCTATAATAAAAGTTATCTTGACATGGGAAGCCAGTTACGGCTATTTCTTGATGAGAACGCAAACTTGGGTATTTCTCCGGATCATTATATAAAATCAATCGGCGGCAAGGTTGAATTTGAAGCCCGGCACCAGGTAAAAAACAGCTCTATCGCCGCGTTTGAAAAAAGCGAATATTCCGATGACTGGTCAAACCTTATGCGTCTCTTTCTCGTGCGCCGTACCCGCAGTTTCATCAAGAATAACTATGCACTAACCGATAGTACGAACGGCAGAAAATACATCGAATTCTCCGGAAGCGAAGTTTCTGGTGGAGAAGCAAAAGGCGAAATAGTACGTAGTTATTTTCCTGACCGCATACCCATAAAAGTTGAGTATCCCTTTAAGAAAAAGGATACAACCGATCAGTATGCCCGGCTCTATTCAGATGAAGTGGTTAATATCATTAATCGTTTGCACCTTCCTCGCTATGGCCTGGGTCATGAAGACTACGAAGATAAAGATGCGATCAAAACCATTACCACCGAAGAAGCAAAAATAAAAGAGAACCTTGCAAGGGCGGGGTGTCAGCTTAGGGGCTTTGCCCGGACAAATCTTTTCAAGCGTCTGGAAAGCTCCGGCTATTCATTTCTGCTCTCCATCGGCCGCCATATTCTGCGCAATTACCTTTTTATCTACGCAATCGAAAACAATCTTAAATTCCCTGTAGGCAAACAGGAGGGGGATATTATCAGTGACATTCTCTATACCGATGAAGACCCTGAATCGGACAGCGGTGTTGAGCAATTCATCACCGGTGAAGCCGAATATATGCGCCTTGCTAAAAATTACTATGTAACTTTGTCAACTCAAAAACAGAAATACGAATGGATACACAGTGCCATCTTTAACAAGACATTCAAAAAGAATATTGAAGCGGACACTGCTGAATTGTTAAAGATTCTGAAAAAAGGTGCATCCTGGGACCAGTCTAAAGACCGTCAGCTTAACGCCCTGTATCGCCTTGTTGCAAAGCAATATCCTCATGAAAAGATAATCGTGTTTACCCAATACTCAGACACCGCTTATTATCTCTATAATTCCCTCAAACTGCGGGGCCTGCAAAGTCTGGAGTGCGCTACCGGATTAAGTGAAAACGCCACGGATCTTGCCCGCCGTTTCAGCCCGCAGAGCAATAAAGCCCATTTGGGCAAAAATCAGTTCAAAGAAATCCGGGTATTGATTGCCACCGATGTATTAAGCGAAGGCCAGAATTTGCAGGACTGCCATATCGTGGTAAATTACGATCTGCCTTGGGCCATTATCCGCCTGATACAGCGGGCAGGCCGCGTGGACCGTATCGGACAGAAAAGCGATAAAATATTTTGCTATTCCTTCCTACCCGAAGACGGTCTTGAAACAATCCTTAATTTGCGAGGGCGCTTACAGCGGCGTATAAAAGAAAACTCTGAAGCGGTCGGTTCAGATGAAGTGTTTTTCGACGGTGACCCGGTGAACATTAAGGACCTCTACAACGAGAAGGCCGGTATCCTTGATGAAGAAGAGGATGCGGAAGTTGACCTTGCTTCCTACTGTTACCAGATATGGAAAAACGGCTGTGAAAAACACCCGGAACTGAAAAACAAAATTCCTGAACTGTCCAATGTGGTCTATTCAACCAAAAAGGCGGATACAGACAGTGCCCTACTTGTTGCAGATCAGGCGGGAGTTATCGTTTACGCCAGAACTTCTGATGACAACGACTGCCTTGCCTGGGTAGATGAAAAAGGCGCTATGGTTTCCCAATCGCCGTTTGAAGTCCTCAAGATCTTAAAATGCGATTATGATGAACCAGCGCTGCCCCGAAAGGAGCACCACCATGCGCTAACAACAAAAGCAATAGAATACATCAGCGAATTCAACGATAAAGTCGGCGGTCAGCTTGGTCGGAGTACCGGTGCGCGGTATCGGGCATACACCCGCCTTGACCAGTGGCTTCGCGTAAACAAGGGTGGCTTGTTTGTTACTGAAGAAATTAAGCGCATGCATGAGGATATTTACCGCTTTCCCCTCAAAGAGGAAGCCATAGACGCGATCAACCGTGAATTGAAATCAGGCATAGACAATGACAAACTGATAGAAATGCTGTGCAGCCTGAACGATCAGGACAGACTATGTATCAAAACTGAAGATAAACGGGAATCAAAAGAAGCCCGTATTATTTGTTCAATGGGGTTAATATAATGAACAAACTATCAAAGCTGCAATTTTTCGAACTGGTAAATAACTTTAAATTGGCCGCTCTTTTTAACAGACTCGGCTGGGATAAATTTCAAACCACAAACAAAATAGACGTAAAAGGGAATACATACACCATTTCAGGTATTGCACAGAAAAGAGATTTTTGTGTGCTTGAATGTACTGAAGAAGATAGTCAAATTCCTGATGCGGCAGTCAGAAAACAGTTTGAAAAGCCCGTAAGCTTGTTGTATTTTGACCATCTCCTTGTTTTTATCAATAAGAATAAAACCGCTCAATTTTGGCAGCTTCCCCTACGGGAAGAAGGGAAGCTAAAACGCCTTATCACTTTCGCGTGGCATAAAGGGCAGGATGTCGAGGGACTGTATCAAAAATTCCGCAATATCGTTTTTACCCTTGATGAAGAAGAGATTATTACATTGCCTGACGTAAAAGAACGGGTAAATGCGAGTTTCGCGGCCAACAGTGAAAAAGTTACCAAAAAGTTTTACGCCGAATTTACCAAACAGCATGAAGCCTTCCTGGCCTTTATCAAAGGCATAGATGATGCTGTCCCTGATAAAGACAACTTCAACAAAAAATGGTACGCCAGCCTGATGATGAACCGTCTCATGTTCTGTTATTTTATCCAGAAAAAGCGCTTTCTTGACTGGAACGATAACTATTTACAGGACAAATTGAACGAGTGCAAAAAACTGAAAGGTGCAGACAATTTTTATGGTTTTTACCGCTCGTTCCTCATGGAACTGTTTCACGATGAATTGGCCAACCCGGAAGAGAAAAGATCCGGGAAAAAGAAAATCCCGGTTGAATTCGGCACTATCCCCTACCTTAACGGCGGCCTCTTTGAAGTACATGAACTGGAAACACGATACAAAGATATCGTCATAAAAGATGAGGTATTTCAAAAAATATTTGACTTTTTTGACGAATGGGAATGGCATCTTGACACCCGTATTACCGCCAGCGGCAGAGACATCAATCCCGACGTTCTCGGCTATATTTTCGAGAAATACATCAATAACCGCGCTGATATGGGAGCGTACTATACAAAAGAAGACATCACCGATTATATCGGCAAAAACACGATAATTCCCTTCCTGCTGGAAAAAGTCAAATCCTGGCATTCCGCGCCCTTTGCGCCGGGAGGCGGGTTCTGGCAATTTCTTCAAGATTCAGGTGATGAATATATTTATGAAGCGGTGAAAAAAGGCGGCGAAGGCAAAAAAACAATTAACGAAGTTGGAATACCGGAGCATATAGCTCAAGGCATCGACACAAAACAGTCAAACTTGCTTGAACGCCGTAAGGATTGGAACACCGGTACGCCAGAAACTATTGGTTTGCCAACTGAAATCTGGCGCGAGACAATCGCCCGGCTCCAGCGTTATTTTGATCTGAGGCAGAAAATCGCAAAAGGTGAAATACAGGAGATTAACGATTTAATCACGTATAATCTGAATATCCGTAAACTCGTACAGGATTACCTTGAGCAAACCGCCGACAAAAAATTTATCCGCAGTTTTTACAAAGCCCTTACGTCAATTACGATTCTTGACCCTACCTGCGGTTCCGGCGCGTTCCTTTTTGCCGCCCTCAATATTCTTGAGCCGCTCTATGAAGTATGTTTGCAGCGCATGGAAGATTTTTTTATCACAAATCCCCAAGGCAACACAGATTTTGAAGATCGCCTGCAACCGCTACTAAACGGTGCACATCCCAGCCGCTCGTACTATATTTTTAAAACTATAATCCTCAATAACCTTTACGGCGTTGACTTGATGAAAGAAGCAGTAGAAATCGCCAAACTGCGTCTGTTTCTTAAATTAGTTGCAGAAATTGACCCCTCCCGCCGTAAAAAGAACTTGGGTCTTGAACCCTTGCCGGATATTGATTTTAATATCCGTTCAGGCAACACCCTGGTAGGCTTTGCCACGGAACAGCAGCTTGAGGAAGTGATGAAAAGTACCGAAGGTGATTTGATTTATAAAGAAAAACTTGTGGAATTAAAATCGGCCTGTGAAGGTGCCGCTGCCAGTTTTAAGCATTTTAAGAGAATACAAATCACTATCAACTCGGACAGTTTTATTATCCGTAAGGCAAAACAGGATTACGCAGATTCCATTGCAACACTGGATGAAAAATTGAACCGCTATCTGGCGGATACCTACGGTCTGGGGACAAAGACACAATGGAAGAGTAAAAGGGAAAAAGAACAGGCGTACCGGGACTGGAAAACAAGCCATCAGCCCTTTCATTGGTTTGCAGAGTTTTACGAGATAATCAGCAAAGGCGGCTTTGATGTGGTGATTGGGAATCCGCCGTATGTTGTGTATAATAAAAAAAGTCGCAAGGCAAATACCGCGATTTCAGATAGATACAAAATTAAAGGATATATGACAGAAAAAAGTGGCAATTTGTATGCGTTTGTGATAGAACGATCAAACCAATTATTGATAAACAACGGAAAATTTGGTATGATTGTTCCAATAGCATCAATTTCTACTGACGGTATGCAGACACTGCAAGATTTATACCATAAAAAGAATAATTTACAATGGCATTCAAATTATGCAACAAGGCCGGGTAAACTTTTCTCTGGAGTTGATATGAATTTAACTATTTCTATAATTCATTATGGAAACTATGATAAAAAAGAAATAAATATTACTACATACACAAGGTGGTATGATGGTGATAAAAACAGGCCATATATATTTAATCTTCTTGAATACATTGATATTGGGTTTGCCATAAATTATGCTAATAGTTTTCCAAAAATATCCAATAAGTTAGAATCAGTTATTTACAAAAAAATTTATACTTACAGTAAATTGTTATCATCATATTTCATAAATAGTGATAATAGTATTTTCTATCATTCCGGTGGACGGTATTGGCGTAAAGCGCTACTAAAACAAATTTCTTCACATTATAAAGGTATCTCTCTGTCAAAAAATCTAAGTAATGTTGGTATATGCCTTCTTAATAGTCAATTTTTTTATTGGTATTGGATTACAAATTCAAATTGTATGGACGTAGTATCAAGAGAAGTAGACAAATTACGCATTTTTATGCTATCTATTGAAGTAGATAAAGAGTTTAAGGAATTTTCAAGGAAATTACTTGAAAGTTACGATAGTAATTTAAATATAAGAGACAGAAGTGGAAAGGTGATTGAAACAACCGAAATAAATTTTGATGTAAAGAAGTCAAAACCTATCATCGACGAAATCGACAAAATCCTTGCAAAACATTACAGCTTTACCGAGGAAGAACTCGATTTTATCATCAATTATGATATAAAATATAGGATGGGTGGAGAATTGGAAAGGGGGGAATAATGATAGAAGTTACATTAACAAATAATTTGTCTTCAATTGATTTGCAGATTCATTTTTGTTTTAAAGATACAGACGTACATGCAATGAATGCCGATATTTTTAATAACTGTCAGCGACAATTTATAAATGCTCTCAAAAAAGCTAATAAATTTCTTGATGAACCACTTTTGATTGAGGTAACGGCAAGAAAAGAAGGTGGGTTAATTGATATCATAAGGATTATATTTAAACATCCTATTGCGTCGATCGTTATAACTGCATTAATCTCATCTTTCTTTTCAGCTCAGTTTCGGCAAAAATTGCCTATAACAGAGGAAACAAAAAATAAAATAGAAAACATTGTGTCAATTAAAGAAGCTATTAATTCTGGTACAATTACAGAAGATGAATTTAAATATATTACAAGTAATGATACTGAATTAAAAAAGCTAAAAAGCAATTTCTTTAAATCAGCAAAAAAGGATAATACTTTGACGCAAGTTGAAATAGAAACCCCTACAGAAATTAACGACAAACCTATATTCAACAAAATCACAATTCCTTACAATAAATTTGATGACTTCATATTAGTGGATGACCCCGAAGATGAAGATCCAGATACAGAAAAAGATGATAAAGCAAGAATATTTATCATCGCCCCTGTATTGGTAGAAGGTGTACATACCTATTGGAAGGGATATTATAGAGGTTCACCTATTGTTTTCAAAGTTACGGATAAGGATTTTCTTAATGATATTTATTTACACGGTACAAAGTTTGGCAACGGGACATATATAGATTGTAAATTAGTATCCACGATTGTTATAAAATCATCAACAGGAAAAGAAAATATAACGCGGGAAGTTATTTATGTAGAAGAAATAGGAGATGATAAAAATTTTAAAAAACCGATAAAACATAAAAAAAATAATTTCGATGATACTGATCAGGGAAACTTGTTTCCTGATTAGCTAGATAGAGAATCTTAACGGAAGAAAATGATTACCGAAATCATTATCAGAATTAAGGACTGCATCATCCGCACAACAAGAGACGATTGTGAAAAAATCCTCCTCTTTGGTTCGTATGTGCACGGAACACCGGGGAAAAGCAGCGATTATAATTTTTATATTGTCATGAAAGAGGGCAGTGAAAAACCGGTTTTGGTATTACAAAACATATATCGCCAAGACCTGCTGATCTTATAAGGAAAAGATGGAGGCTGTTTCAAAACTGAAGTTTTGAAACAGTATATCCTCTGTTTCTTAATACGCGGTTCTGGTTCTGCCTTTTCACGGAGCCTCTCAACGGAGTGTCCAGAGTAATGCCCGTAGTTCCGGATCCGCCAAGGGAGGTTCTGGTGGTTTGGTATTCTCCTGGCTTGGGGCTTGTAAAATAATCGCATCTCCTGGGGCAATTCGGTCAAAAAAACCATTGCGCGTCAACGAACCGGAAGCGACTTCTTCGTCCGCGGTTTCGATAAGCAAGGTTCCTACCACGTCTTCTGCGGAATAACTAAGACCGATGCCTTCACTGCGGATAAGCAACTGCCCTTTCTTAACTACCTCATAAACCATCCCGGCTTTCACCCCGTCAGCCCTGCCCTTGTCAATAAGCCCCTGGGCTTGTTTATAGATGAGCAGTTCACCCTGAAAGGGAAGCTGGGCCACAAACTGGTCAACAATACCCCGGGAAGCGTTCCGCAACCGATCCGCCCCGGTACGATAGGCGTAGAACTCCCCGGCAGGAGAACCGGTTCGGCCAACAAAGAGTTCCCCCTTGATTGCCATATCCCGTTCGTTTTCAGTAACCGAAATAATCAGAAAATAATCCGCTTGGTTTTCCCGGGCTAAACGGAAACTCTGAGAAAATGAAGGCTGGGGCAAGTCCAGGCCCATAGGCTCGATGTTCCGCTCATGGGTCAGCAGGTCCTTGATATAGGATGCGGCAGTAGCTCCTGCATCAACATGATACGAACTGGCTTGGGATGCCAGGGAAAATACCGCCACCTTCCAATGTTGTTTGGCTACATCCACCGGCTTCACCGACCAGCGCCGGTAGATGGCTTCATCGAGCAGCGCATCGTAGGCTTCTACCGCATCGTTCAAGGTACGATCCCCAAGCCCCAGGTTTTGCATAAACCGCAGCTCTTCCAAATAACGGGCAGGATACCCCTGCACCCGCAGCAAATCCGCATACTCCTTTCGCTCAAGCGCATAGGGATTGAGCCTGAGTCCCCGGCGGTATTCAAAGATAGCCTGGTCAATCAGGTTACGGGAACGGAAATCCCGACCCCGGTTAAAATGCCAGAGCGCCCAGGAGGAACGGCGGGAATCTTCCAACGCGGTTTCTGAGATGATGCGTTCCTCCAGGGCTGCCCTCACAAATTCATCCGTGGGATCAATGGTGGATGCCATGGAGAGAATCATGATGGCCTCGGCATTCCGCCCCATCCTGATGTAAGACATTCCCTTGAGATACCAAGCGCTTATATCGTTCCGGTTAAGGCTAATGGCTTCATCCGCCATGCGACTGGCTTCTTCGTATTGACCTGAACGGTACTGAAGACTCGCCAGAAGGGAAAAGGCCGGTCCATACCCCGGTCTATAAACCAACGCACTCTGGGCATACTGAATCGCCGACTCAATACGGCCTGCTTGGGCATCCAGGTACGCGGCATAATAATAAACCCGGTAATCTTCAGGATGCTGGATCAAAGCACGATCAATATAGGTCCGGGCAGTTTCAGTTTCCCCTAAAGACCCCAAGACCAAGGCCAGGGAAATCAGCAATCTCCGGTCGTCCGGGTAACGGTGTACCGCTTCCCGGTACCGGGTAACCGCATCTCCCGGATGGCCCTGGGCTATGTCCATCTCTGATGCGGCAAAGAGGGCTTCTTTATTATAAGGCTCCTTGACTAAAACCTCGGTAATGACCGTGGAGGCTTCCCCGAGCCTGCCCAAGGCAATGAGGATGAAGGCCTCAAGGTTAGCCAAATTGAGGTTTCCCCGGGACAGGGAACGGGCCTTGCGGACCCAGATCAGGGCCTGATCAAATTCACCCAGCTCATAGTAACACTCCGCCAGGGCAGCGGCTCCTTCTGCATGGGCAGGGTTAAGCCGCAGACATTCCAGTAGGGATTCGGTCGCGGCGTACCAGTCTTCTTGGATCATAGACCGGCGCCCTGTTTCATAATGGACCGCTGCCCCAGGCATTTGAGAACCAGTTTGAGCATAGAGCAAGGGCAGATCCACAAAAAAGACGAACACAACCAGCATAGGCAAACCAATGCGCTTCATAAGACATTCTCCCGTTTAGAAACCGCTTCTTTAGAAACTTCTTTAGATGAAACCTCTTTAGAAAAATCCGGATTAAGCCGTATCTTTACGGTTTTGATTTTATGACCTTCCATATCTTGGATGATAAAATCATGGCCGTGATACACAATTTTCTCATACCGTACTGGGATCTTGCCAAAAAGGTTAAAAACAAAGCCTCCCAGTGTATCAAAATCCTCGACAGGAAACCAAAACCCGATCTGCTCGCCGAGATCTTCCAGATTTACCCGGGCATCGCATAGGTAGGTTCCGTTTCCCAAGGATAGCACATCTTCAGTTTCATTGTCGAATTCATCCTGAATATCCCCAATGATTTCTTCGATAATGTTTTCCATACAAACTATACCTGAAACTCCCCCATATTCATCCACCACTACCGCGATATGGACTCGCCTGTGGCGAAGCTCCCGGAGGAGGACATCAATATGCTTTGATTCAGGAACAAAAAAAGGCTTCCTGAGGAGCCGCTTGATGTCAAATACCTCATTCTTGACCAGACAGGCTAACACATCCTTTAGATAGAGGATCCCAATGACATTATCCATAGTTTCTTGGTATACCGGAAACCGGGAATGACTGCTTTGGGCAATACAGGCCAACAGTTCATCCTTTCCTGCATCGGCCTGCAGGAAAACCGTATCGATCCGGGGAACCATGACCTCCTTGACCGTGGTTCCCGAAAACGCTACCACCCCCCGGATCATCTCCCGTTGATCCGTTTCCAGGGAGCGATAGAGCTTCCGGTCTAGCGCTCCTTTCCCTTTGCGCCTTTCTTTTTTCATTTTTGGTGAAAGGGACGCCAATCTTTGGAGCAGGGCTTGTATAAACGATCCCTCCTTCATGGCAGAATCCGTTCCCCTGCTAATTCTGCCACCAGACGTTCTTGCAATTGCAGCATGGGTTCATGGGCTTCGTTCGTTCCATGATCCCAGCCGTCTAAATGGAGGATCCCATGGATGAGCAGCCTACGTAACTCCTCATCTTCGGAAACCTGAAAATAGCGGGCGTTTTCTGCCAGGGTTTCCAGGGATACGATAATATCTCCGGGCAAATACCGGCGCTCCCCGGCTTCTGTTATGGTCTCCCCGAGTGCAAAGGATAAAACATCCGTGGACTCATCCTGTTGCCGGAACTGGGCATTGAGGTTGCGGATATAGGCATCTCCACAGAACAGTACCGACAGATCCCAGGTATCCCGATGAAGGCGTTCCAATACGTTAAGCATAAACCGCTTTGCCGCATCCGTCCACGGTGGGAGGGGATCTTCTTCTGCTTGTACCTCAACCCGATTCATGGGCGCCTTCTTTAGTAGGTTCTTTGGCAGGTAATTTGGGATATTCGATCCGGGAATGGTAATGCCCTGCAAGAACCCGGACAAAGGCATGTTTGATGGTTTCCAGGTCTCGGAAGGTCAGTTCTGACTCGGCCAGTTGTCCATGTTCCACCTTGGCGGTGATGAGTTCCTGAAGAAATTTCTCAATCTTGGATGCGGTGGGCTTTTCAAGGGTCCTCACCGCAGCTTCGGACACATCTGCGAGCATCACCACCGCAGATTCCCGGGACCGGGGCGGATTTCCCGGATAGGAAAAATCTTCTTTACTTGCCTGGGGATCCTGTTTCAGGGCTTCGTTATAAAACCAGGTAATCACCGAATTTCCGTGGTGTTCTGCAATAATGCTTATAACTTCCCGGGGAAGCCCCATACTCCGGGCTTTTTCCACCCCCAGTTTCACATGGCTGCGGATAATCGTCGCAGACAGCCGAGGGGGAATATCCCGGTGTTTATTATAGGTAGTTTGGTTCTCTACAAAATAATCAGGCTGATCCATTTTGCCTATATCGTGGTAATAGGCCCCTACCCGTGCCAAGAGGGGATTAGCGCCGATTTCCTGACAAGCTGCTTCCGCCAGATTAGCCACCATGATCGCATGACTGTAGGTTCCGGGAGCCACGGTGAAGAGCCGCCGTATCAAGGGGGCATTGAGGTCTGATAATTCTATGAGCCTAAAGGTAGTGGCTGCGTTAAGCGCGTGTTCCAAGGGAGGTAAGAACCCTAAGACCAACATCCCTGAAGCAAGGCCGTTACAGGCCCCCCAGAAGAGTACCGGAGGATAGACTTCCCCGGCAGCGCGCTTGAGGAAGAGAATGGCCAGGAGGGCAACGCCGTTAGCCCCTGCGATGATCAAGCCGGCCTTGACCAGATCCATGCGTTTTTCAGCGTCTTTCAGGGTATAGGATGCGACCACGCCGGATATCAAGGCCAGGATAAACGCCGCTTCATCAAAGAACCCAGATAAAAAGGCGCTTATGGGCAGCATCAAAGCCCAAGCCAGGGCCAGATTAGGGCTTATCAAGATGGCAGGCAGCATGATCACCAAGGCAGTGGGAAGCACAATGGAAACCGGGAAAAATTCCGTATTAAAAGACAGGTTCGTGACCAATGCCGCGCTGATTATATAGAGCGCGGTCAAACCAGATAACACATAGATTTCCGAATCAGTAAGCCCCCCCCGGTCAACGCTTTGTACCCATCCAAGAAAGATAAAAAGACTATACAAAAGCAAAAGCAGCAGAATTTGACCCATTATACGCCGGGGATCCCCTTTGGAAACCGCGATATTCAAGGCCCGCAGTTTGGTCATATCTTCATCGGTTATGATAAATCCCTTTCTGATAATCCGGGTTCCTGGTTCTATGTGTTTAACCACTGCATCGATTTGGGCCTTGGTTTCAGCCAGCCGCTGCTCCGTATCAAGGCTAGAGAAAAATACATTTTCTTTGATAAAAGGTTTAAGCAGCGCAAAGGCAAGGGCCCCAGAGGAGGGGAGAAACCCATCCACCGTATACCAGCGGTTTAACGCCTCTTGTAGGGTATCTAAGGTAATAATATGCTTGAAATCTATCCGTTCCCGTCCCATCCGGGATCCAGAACTACGGAGTAACTCCACAACCTGGTGATTGTAGTTCTCCAAACCGGTTTCAGGCAGGGCAAAAATCCCGTCTTCCATGAAATGATCCAAGGCGGCAGTGCTGGTTTCCAGCATCCGTTCCCGTTCAGGTTCATAGAAGAGGGTATCCAGGGTTTCTTGAGAAAAAGTACCGGGAAACTCCTGGGTAATCTCCTGGGTATAGGCTTTCAGTCCTTCGGGTTCCGGGCTTGTTTGGGTAAAGTACTGCTGGGAAAGGGATACAAACCGGGTATACTCCCGCCGGGCTTCCGCGCTCACGTCCGAGGCGTACTTGAAGACCGGGGGAACCAGATGCTGCTGGGCATCCAGCTTTAACAGGGTAGCGATTTCATCCACATACGATACTGGTTGTTCTGCCAGGACATCCCGTTCCGCTACCTTGCCGGCCTCGAATTCCTGAATATCTCCAACCCCACCTCGGTGACCTCCGTGATACTGGAGAACCGCCACCATAGAGGCAAGCAAGGCTATCAGGGTAGCGATGGCAGGGCCTCGACGGGCGGCAACAAAGGTACGGATACCTTTTAGCTTGGTACCCAGCATTTTGATTTCTCTAAGACCAAAAGGCAAGGAAGGATCAGGGTTTTTTTTCATGCTCATAGGCTTCTATTATCTTTTTTATCAGGGGATTCCGTACTACATCCCCGGTATGGAGATAGATAACATCGATCCCTTCCACCCCGGAAAGTACGGAAACGGCATGTACAAGGCCGGAATCAACACGCCTTGGCAGGTCAATCTGGGTAATATCCCCGGTAATGACCGCCTTGGCTCCGGTTCCTAGCCTGGTAAGAAACATCTTCATCTGTTCTTTGGTGGTATTTTGGGCTTCATCAAGGATGATAACCGCTTCATTAAGGCTCCTTCCCCGCATATAGGCCAGCGGTGCAATTTCTATGACCCGGGTTTCTTCCAGATGACGAATCACTTCATAGGGAGCAAGGGATTCCATAGCATCATAGAGGGGACGCAAGTAGGGACTGATCTTCTGGGCCAGATCTCCAGGCAAAAATCCCAGATTCTCCCCAGCCTCGACAACCGGCCGAGTCAACACCAATTTCCGCATCTTTTTGGATAAAACCAGGCGCAGGGCCTCGGCAATGGCAAGGTAGGTTTTACCGGTTCCTGCGGGACCGATACAAAAGCTTATCTCGTGGGAACGCATCCCTTGAATATACATACCTTGATTTCTGGTTCGAGGATACACGCGGCGTAGACCCTGGGGAATATGAATCATCTCTTCAAGGCTAGGGGCTTGTTCCTCCCCTACCAACGCCCGGATATACCCCGCCGAAGGAAGTTCTCCGACCTTGACCAGCCCAATAAGATTATCCATGATTGGCTTGAAACGCCGAAGACCGTTTTGGTCTACCCCTTCTAAACGGATTTCATTACCCCGGGCTATGATACGCCCCCCTAAAAAACCCTCGATAAGCCTGAGATTTTCATCATTCGCGCCGCACACGCCTGATAATATATCCCGGTTATCCAGCACAATGGTTATGGTATCCTCCACGTACTGAGCATAAATCCAGTTATAAGCATAGTCAAGTCTCACCCCTCCAAGGTATCAATTAATTCGGAAAGCAGGGGAATGAGTTGTTTCTTTCGGGAAACCACGCCTTTGAGCAGGTAGATGCCGGCCTCAAGCTGGGGAAAGGTTAAGGCGCTGGAAAATCGCTTACCGGCTACAAAGAACAGGGAATCCATCAGGGTAACATCGGTAACCAAGAGGCTTGCAAAAAGGAGATCTTTGTCGATTCGGTACTTTTCCAGGACCGGGAAAATCTCGGCCTGCCGCAGGACCAGGGCTTCGGTGCTGTCTGTTTCGATCTGACTTACGGTAAAGGAGAACTGACCTTGCCCATACTCCTTCATGTCCATAAGGATAAGCTCTTCCGCGGGACGGGTGTTGACTCGGCTTGCGGTAGCAAGCAGATCCTGTCCCAAGTGCTGAATACCAAGACCGGTTACCACGGCAAGATAGGCTGCCGCGTCCCGGTCCGTATCCGTGGTGGTGGCGGATTTCAGGCAGAGGGTATCCGCAAGAATGCCGCATAGGAGGATGGACGCGATTTCTTTCCGCATAGGAACCCGCTGTCCCCGGTACAAGCCGGTAATAATCGTACAGGTGGCCCCGACCGGCTGGTTGATGAAGGTGATAGGATAGCGGGTTGACAGATTACCCAGTCTATGATGGTCTATCACTTCCAGGATCCGGTAATTTTCAATGCCTTCTACGGCCTGACTTGGTTCATTATGATCCACCATGATGAGTTCAATGTTTGGCTCTCTGATGAGGTCTCCTTCAAAGATAAGGCCCACTACGCGGTCTTGCTCATCTCCAATGGGGAGACAGCGGGAGGGGGCCCGGGAAAGGGGGTCTTTGAGTTTACGCAGGGGATCCGTAAGGCGCATAAGGGGGACCGAATCATCACAGGTGATTCCTACCGGGGAGGAGTACATCACCAGCATAGCAGAAGAGGAGGTATCGTAGGGAGTGCTCATCACGGAAACCTGGTTTTGTTTGGCTAAGGAGGTCAAACCCGGGTCCAGGGTATGGTTATTGGAGAGAATCAGTGCCCGCACGTGCTGCTCTATACAATACCGCTGTAAATCCCAGCGGTCGCCCATGATGACCAGGGAGTTTTTCGGGTCTGTATGGTTCAAATGCTCACAAAAATACCGGTTATATGCCGCAGCAATCACGATGGAGGACTGCTGCACCTCGCGGTTATTAAACAGCATGAGGGGCTGGGCGCGTAAGGTTTCGATAAGCTGATCCAGGGACACGGCAAAGGCGGACTTCTTGTGGGGGTTGATATGGGTTATCATATACTGGGCAAAGCCCCGGTAATGGAGCATGCCTTTGTACACCCCCAGGGGATTCACCACCGGAAGCACCCGTAAGTTTTCCTCCCGCATGAGTTCTAAGGCGTTCCAAAGGGGCACCTCTTCGTTTACGGTCTTGCCGTGTTCCTGCAAATAATAGGCTGCTTTGGGAATCAAATCGGGAATATACTGGGGCACTTCAGCTTTGAAGCGCTCAAACACATACTCGGTCTGGGGGTTTAGGTTTCCCGCCCGGGCAGCAAAGCAATTATCCCAGCCCTGGGCCTGCTTTAATGCGGCATACGCGGCTGCGGCAACCACTGAATCAGTATCAGGATTCCGGTGCCCAATGACGTAAATACGTTTTTTCATATCCATAGTATATTCCATATCAGGGTTTCTGTATATATTCCCAGGCCCCAGCCAGAGGGACAGCCTTATCTTGACCGCAACTTCGGCCCCAGGACTTCATAAGTCCCTTAACCGCCACTGGCTGCCATAATAACGCCCTATCGCCTATACTTACCAGGAATGCTCAGTTGAGATACAATTTTATATACCCTGGCCCTATTCTCGTCAAGTCGATATATTCCCCGTGATTCCCTATCGATTTTTCAGCAATTTAAGAAAGTCATGTGAAATATCGTTTTTATCACTTTGTTACATTTTTTGTATCGGTAATATCATATTTAAGCCCTAATCTCCCCTCCGGCGATTTCTGCAGCATAAGC
>JAISGE010000142.1 GCA_031263265.1 Treponema sp. | reverse complement strand
TCTGCGGCGAGGCGTTCTTGGCTGAGCAAGGAGGTCTCCATTTGTATAGCAGCGGCGTGGCGTACTAAGAGGACGGCCAGGGTTAGGCCCATAGCGATCATCATTCCCATAATAATAATAGTCAAGCGTATTTGTATTTTCATTTTCTTCTCCGATGTATCTTACCCGTCATGCTCCCGCCTATAAGTGAGGAGGTAGTGTGGGTAGGCCGTATTTTTCTCCTCGACGATGACCGAGGTTCGCCCCGGACTTCGAGCCTGTTCATAGGGGATAAGCTTTGCTTCTGCATACTTATACTCCTTGTTTGTTTTTCTCTTTGTGGCAGCCTTCGTCGCCCTCAGCGCAATCTCTTAAGGTTGATTCATAGTAGATTGCATTTTTCATTTATGCAAGAAAAATTAAAAATTTTTAGAGAAAAATATAGAGTACTACCCGATAATGCTTAAAACTTGAGCACGGAATGTTCGCGGGGGCTATGGAAATTTCCATTGGTGAAGCATAGTATAAGCCAAAAGGCCGCTTGACACAAAAAATAAAAGCAGATAAGCTGTATAAAAATTTTAATAACCATAAAATCATACAAAGTGGGAGTCAGGATGATCGATGCGGTGGAATTGACCAACGTTCTTGAGGGTGACAGTCCGGTTGGTAAAAATCTAGAATACGATCCTTTGTATCTGGAATTGGATGCCTTGGCTCTGGAGGTTCCTGATAGTTTTATGGGGGAATCCAAAATTCAGGGGCGAGATCCTGATTGGAAAAAGCTCAGCAAAAATTGTCTTGAACTATGGAAAAGAACCCGGGATCTTCGGGTTGCCGTATACTTGGTGATCGCAGAGGCCATCACAGGCGGTCTTGCTGGATTGGTAGCTGGTCTTAAACTGCCGGTGTTTCTGGTAAAAGAACTATGGGATTCCTTTTATCCTCAGTTGGATCCGGACTATGATGAGGATCCCTTAGAACGCTTGAACATTCTTGCTATGCTTTCCCCTCAAGCAGGGTCTATCAATGATCCTGTCCTGTTTATTCCCCGGTTTCGGGAACTTCGCTTAGTTCCTTCTTTGCATTATACCGTGCGGGATCTCCTCATTTCCCTTAACGAGATTGAGGTGAGCGGGGACAAGGCTGTTGATCCCAAACTCCTACGGGCAGAATTCATGAATGTGGGGCTTGCGGAAATTGAGGCTCAGGTAGCCTTGGTCACTGAGAGCCAGGCGCTCATCGCGGAACTCTGTGATGAGATGAATAGTAAAATGAAGGGATTCTATACCTTAGATATGTCTGCCTTGACCCATGAGCTAAACCGGATGCTTACCTTTTATAAGGCACACCTTGAGTCCCTGGGTTCTCCTTTAGGAACTGACGCTGTAGAGGTGAACCCTGATTCCGCTTTGCCAATCAACACGGGACAAAATACGGTTTCTGTTCCCTCTGAAAAGATATCCCTGCTTTCCTATCATGCGGCGACCCGGGCAGATGCGTTGTTGCTGCTCAAAAAAGGGGCCGAGTATTTTCAACTGCAGGAGCCTAATAGTCCTATTCCTCAGTTGATAGATCGGGCCTTGCGTTTTTCTGAGATGAGTTTTATGGAATTGCTTGAGGATATAGCTCCTGATGCCCTTTCGCGGGGACGGGATATTTTAGGTATTAAACCGGAATAACCGGAAATAATAAATTGATAACAGAAGTAACCTAAGGAGGTTTAGGATGGCTTCAAGTAACAGCGGCCAAAAGTTTATCGCAAAAAACAGGGCGCCACGGGTTCAGATCGAATATGATGTTGAATTGAACGGGGCAGAAAAAAAAGTCGATTTGCCTTTCGTGATGGGGGTCATGTCGGATCTTTCGGGTAAACCTGCGGAGCCTCTAGCGCGGATAGAGGATCGGCAGTTGCTGGAGATAGACAGCGAGAATTTTGATGATCGCCTCAAGTCGATTAAGCCCCGGGTAGCTTTTACGGTTCCCAATGTAATCGGCGGGGAGGGAAACATCCCGATAGAAATGACTTTTGAAAGCATGGCGGATTTTTCTCCCGCGGCGGTTACCGCTAAGGTGAGTGGACTCCGGGAGCTTATGGAAGCGCGGCAGCAACTTGCCAACTTACTTTCCTACATGGATGGCAAGCAGGGAGCAGAGGAACTGCTGAACAAGGTACTTAAAGATCCTGCCCTGCTTAAAGCTCTGGCGCAGAAGGCGAAAGAGGCGGGAGGCACTAACGCTTCACCGGAAGAACCTGCAAACTAAGGAAGGTATAGTATGGCAAATGCAAACATGGAAGACAAACAGGGGATCCTTAATCCTGAAACATTGGTACTGTCTGATTTTGAAAGTCTGTTAAACCAGGAGTTCAAGCCCAAATCAGAAGAAGCCACCACCGCGGTGCAGGGTGCGGTAAAAATCCTGGTGAGCCAGGCTCTCGAGAACACCGCATTGATCTCCAATGACACAATTAAAACTATAGAGGGGATCATTGCGGAGCTGGATAAAAAGCTTTCTGCGCAGGTTAATCTGATCATTCATCACCCGGATTTTTCCCGATTGGAAGGGGCTTGGCGGGGTTTGGATTACCTGGTACGCAACACCACCACCGGGGAGCGGATGAAGATTCGGGTATTGAATATTTCCAAGGCAGAGATAGGTAAGCAGATCAAGCGGTTCAAGGGAACTGCCTGGGATCAAAGTACGCTCTTCAAAAAATTCTACGAAGAAGAATACGGTACTGCAGGTGGTGAGCCTTACGGCGCTTTGATCGGCGATTTTTACTTCAATCAAACGCCGCCTGATATAGAGATATTGAAGGGTGTCGGTCAGATTGCTGCGGCCTCCCACATGCCCTTTATTTCCGCGGCAGATCCCACGATGCTGAATATTGATTCGTGGCAAGAACTTGCCAATCCCAGGGATATTGCTAAAATATTTACCACCCCTGAGTATGCGGCATGGCGTTCTTTCCGGGATTCTGACGATAGCCGGTATGTGTCCCTTTGCTTGCCCCGGGTTTTGAGCCGAACTCCTTATGGAGCTAACAGCAATCCGGTAGAGGAATTTGGATTTGAAGAAGAGACCGGGTCAGGGTCAAGCGATAAATACAACTGGATGAATGCGGCGTATGCTATGGGGGTGAACATCAACCGTTCCTTCTCCAATTACGGCTGGTGCGCCAATATCCGGGGAGTGGAATCCGGTGGCATGGTAGAAGGACTTCCAACCCATAACTTCCCCACCGATGACGGCGGCGTAGCCATGAAGTGCCCCACAGAAGTCGCAATCACCGACCGCCGAGAAGCAGAGTTGTCAAAAAGCGGATTCTTGCCCTTGTGTCATTGGAAAAATACCGATTACGCGGTGTTCCTGGGAGGTCAAACGACGAATCATCCCCAAGAATACGATTCCCCGGAAGCTACTGCCAATGCGAGTCTCTCTGCCCGGCTTCCCTATATTTTTGCCACAAGCCGTTTTGCCCATTACCTCAAGTGCATAGTCAGGGATAAGATCGGATCTTTTAAGGAAAAAGAGGATATGCAGGTCTGGCTCTCTAACTGGATAGCTAATTATGTAACCGGAGATCCTAATGCATCTGAAGAGATCAAGGCAAAGTACCCCTTGGCGGAAGCCAAAGTTGAGGTTGAATCAGTAGAAGGACAGCCGGGGTATTACACCGCTCGATTCTACTTGAGGCCCCATTATCAGTTGGAGGGGCTTACTGCTTCTCTGCGCTTGGTTACCAAAGTTCCCAGTGGATCCTAAAGCAGGTATTGGATAAATCACCCAATTTTTTTGTGGTTGGTTTTTAAAGATAGATTTGGAGGTTATTATGGCAAGTGTGTATTTTTTGAAGCTGGACGGAATTGAAGGACAGGCTTCTGACAAGGCCCATGACAAATGGTTGGAACTCATTTCCTTTTCCCATGGTGCAACTCAGAATGTTTCCATCCAGCGGAGCGGAGACGTGGCAGGGCGGGGACAGTTTTTTCCCTTTACCTTTACCCACGCGGTAGACAAGGCTACGCCGAAACTGCAGCTCTATTGCATGAACGGCAATAAGATCGAAAAGGCCGTATTCGCCTATTGCCGGGTTATCACAGGTGTTCAGACTCCGGTATATGAGGTTACCTTGGAAAATCTGCGGGTCGCGAAAACGACGGTCAAGACCATTAATACCGGTACTGCGGATCCCCTTGGCGAGCAGCCCATAGAAGAGGTGGAGTTGATAGCCGGAAAGATTACCTGGAAGGTTACCCCGATTAAACCTGATGGTTCTAAAGACGGGGCGATTGAAGCGGCATACGATCAAATAGCTAACCATTAGCCAGTCGTGTAAATTAACGATGTTCCCCCTTAGGGGGAACGTTGTTTTATCAAAAGCGGGGAGTGGATGGATAGGAGCGATAAAGACAATCAGGGTATGAGAAAAGAATATCTGCGGTATAAACCTTATGTGTTGAAGCGTTTAACCGATGATGAGCCTTACGAGAAAAAAGAAAGAGCTTCAAATGTCATAAGCGAAAAACAAGTAAAGGAAGCTATTTTTAAGAACGTTGAAATGCTTTTTTATTCTCGCTCTCATCCATCCCTTGAGGAGTTCAAAGGATATGAGGATGTGGAAAATTCCGTATTGGGCTATGGGATTGCCGATTATTGCGGTAAGTTATGTAGTTATGCTGAACGGGAATCCCTCCTAGAACATATAAAAAAACAGATTCGGTATTTTGAACCCCGGCTGTCGCCGGATTCTATTGAGGTGGAATTTACCAACCCGGACGCGACCATGCGGTCCCTGTTGGAATTGCGTATCAACGGCCTCATTGCCTTAGGATCGGTGAACGAAGAGATACTTTTTATTTCCCGGTTGGATTTGGAAACAGGAAACGCAAGTCTGAGTTATCTAAGCTAAGGATTATTAATGGAATTTTTGGACTATTACCGTGATAATCTTACGTATTTAAGGAATTTAGCTGCGGAGTTTTCCGCAGAGTTTCCCAAGATCGCCGGTCGTTTGGGCTTAGGGGAATTTGAATGTGAAGATCCCTATATTGAGCGCCTCTTAGAGGGAACCGCGTTTTTATCCGCCCGGGTGGAAAAAAAACTGGACGATGGGTATATCAATTTATTGGAATCAATTTTAAATTCGGTTGCCCCCAGCGTTCTGTACCCTATCCCTTCGGGGGCGGTATTAGAACTTAACGTAAATTACAGCAATGAAAAGGTCCGTTCTGGGACCACTCTTGGGGCGGGGGCGTTATTGGATGCCTTTGTTCCCAGTGTCAATACCCCCTGCCGTTTTTCAACCCTGGAGGATCTTACGATCTCCCCTCTTGTGGTGGAGGAAGTAGAATACATAACCCGGAGCCTTGCAGATTTCGGTATCAATAATCCCCAGGGCCTTGCGGCGTTTCGTATAAAACTCGCCTCTGCTACCGGAGATACGATACCCCGTTCTATCGAGCAATTAACGTTTTATATTAATCTCGCGGAAGCGGAAGCTTCCCTGCTCCTGCGGCAGATCATGCATGAAACCGTGGACATCTATGTTCGCGGTGGAGAAAAAGAACGATTTGCCTCTTGTTCCGGGATTTCCTTTGCCATGCCCCTGGCAGCCGGGGTCAAGCTCCTTCCCGAACAGATTAAGGGTCATGTTTTGGGGCTTAGGATGCTGCAAAATTTTTTGGCATACCCTGCTTTTTTTAAGTTTTTTACCGTAGGAAATCTCCAGAACGCTTTTTCGTCTCTGGGAAAAACCGCGGAACTGCTCTTGGTATTTAAGCGGCGGGAATCTTCTCTGGTTGGTACCAAGGGATCTTCCCTTAAACTGAACTGCGTTCCTGCGCTGAATCTATTTGCCAAACGAGCGGATCGTGTGCTCATTGAGCAGGATGCCTATCAATTTCACGTTATCCCTGATAGGACTGTACCCCAGAATTACGAGGTGGTGCATATTCAGCGTCTTGAATTTTTTAACGAACGAAACGAAACCCTTTTTTTTGCGGATAATTTTTATGAGGATAATCCTCTGGAGGAAAGGACTAAAAAGAATTTCTTTAATCAGCGCCGCCGCAAAAGCCTGGTGAATCCCCGTAATATTCAGCGTAGTTCCTACGATGGTACCGAGGTTTTTGTTTCTTTTTCGGCTCAGGACAGCAAACAGGGAAAAATGTATCAATTTGCCGCGGAAACGATCTGTACCAATCGGGATCTTTGCCTGCTTTTACCGGCAGAAACTTCCTTAAGCTCCCACAATTCCTTCCTCAATGGGGCTGCTTTTATGGTCCGGCCAACAAGGCCCGAATACTCCCTTTTTCAGCGAGGGGATGCTTCGGATTTTTCAAAACTGAGCCATATTGTGTTTAATCTTTCCGCCTTGTTATGGCAGAACGGAAAATTTCCTCTGGATGCTTTGCGAACCCTGGTTGGTTCCTACCGAGTGCGATCCGAGGAGGAAATGGAACGCCTGTTGGAGGGCATCATCTCCTTAGAAAGGGAGAGTGTGGCTTTCCGTTTTATAAAAAACGGAGCGGTTTTTTTTGAATTGGGCTGGAAACTGAGGTTTACCCTGGATGAAACCGCGTATGCCGGCATTGGGTACTATATTTTTGGGAAGATCATCGCTGAAATTTTAATGTCCTTTACGCCGATTAATTCCCCGCTGGAGATCCATTTTCTTACCAAACAATCAGGACGTATTGCGATATGGAAGACCTTAGAAGATTGATCCGAACCTGGGCACAGAACCTCCGCCGAGGCAATTCCATCCCGGACTTTTGGGGCTTGGTGCGGAGGCTGGAAAAAAGCGATCCTGCAAGGCCCCGAATGGGTTATGCCAAACACCCTTCTGAAGAAAATATCCGTTTTGGCCAGATGCCTCACCTCCACTTTCCCCCGAGTGAAATTGCCGAAATTATCGAAGGAAAACAGCAAGGTGTTGATGCGATGCTGTTTACCTACTTCTTTGGCCTCTTGGGGGCAAACGGGCCTATGCCTCTGGAGTTTACCTCGTATGTGTACCAACGTTCTCACAATCATTACGATCAAACCTGGCGGCGTTTTCTGGATATCATCCATCACCGGATGCACGGGTTTTATTACCGGGCCTTTGCCCAGAATGAGCAGAGTATCAGTTTTGACCGTCCCAAGGATGATCCGGTGCAGGATATTATCAAGAGCCTTACAGGGCTGCCTCCAAAGATGGGCTTTGATCGGATTTCGGAAACCGCGGTCCTTTCTTATGGGAGTAATTTTTCTTTTATGGCGAGAAACCGGAGCGGCCTTGAGGATATTTTGCGCCGTATGCTCAAGACCAGGGTACAGGTGAAAGATTTCATTGTCGCATCTTATGATCTGCATGCAGAGGACTATGCGGTCTTGGGTAATCCCAAAACCGCGGTTCTGGGGGTAAACCTGCAAATCGGGCGGACCTGCCTGAGCGCCACTCGTCAATTTGAAATAGAGATGGGGCCTATTGGCTTTGCTATCTACCAGAGCTTGATGCTCCCTTTGAGTGGCTTTGAGGTGTTGTTGCATACGGTTAACCTGTATCTTGATAGGCCTTTGGATTACACCGTGGTTATTCAGCTTGCCCGGAGCATCGTTCCCCCTGCGCGGCTTGGCTTTGACTGGACCCAAACCAACGCTGATGCAGCCCAACTGGGATACACCTGCTGGCTTGGCAACACTGATAAAGAATTGGAATTAAGAATAGATGCTTCCCGGTTTAACCGGATGAAGAACAAATCAGTAAAGGAGATAAGATGAGTAAACTTAAACGGATTCAGCTTTTTTCAAAACTTGATGAGAAGGCGTATAAATCAATAGAAAGCGCTACGATTCTCTGCAAAACCCGGGGTAATCCTTACATTGAATTGTCCCACTGGGTAAACCAGATCCTCCTGTCGGAAAACACCGACTGGCATGAGGTAACGCACTTTTTTGCCCTGGATGAGGGAAGATTGTCCAAGGACATGATCGCGGCTATGGACGCCCTGCCCCGGGGGGCATCTTCTATCTCGGACTTTTCCAACACCATAGAACTGGTGATCAAGGAAGCCTGGATGATTGCTTCCTTGGTTTTTAAGGAGGGGGCCATCAGGACCGGACACCTTCTTATCGCCATAAAACAGACCCCGGAATTTGCCCGGCAGCTCCACGATATGAGCGGGGAATTCCTTAAAGTAAACGGGGACATGCTGGCGGAGAAATTTCCGGAGATCGTCAAAAATTCAGGGGAAACCTCCACGGTGGTATCCGCGGGGGAAAGCGGAGCTACGGGCCAGGCCGGATCCCTTATGGGCAGCGCGGCTATGGGAAGTACCGAGGCCCTGCGGCTCTACACTACGGACATGACCGCGGCGGCTGCTTCCGGCAAAAGCGATCCCATTGTAGGGCGGGACAGTGAGATCCGCAAGGTCATTGACATCCTCATGCGCCGCCGGCAGAACAACCCCATCATCACCGGGGATGCAGGGGTGGGTAAAACCGCGGTAGTGGAAGGTTTTGCCCAGCGGCTTGCCAAGGGGGATGTTCCGGGCAGCCTCAAGGGGACCCGGCTCCTCTCCCTGGACATCGGCCTGCTCCAAGCCGGGGCCAGCATGAAAGGGGAATTTGAAAACCGCCTGAAGCAGGTGATCGAGGCGGTGCAAAGCTCTGAAACTCCGATCATCCTCTTTATCGACGAAGCCCATACCATGATTGGCGCCGGGGGACAGGCAGGACAGAACGACGCAGCCAACCTCCTTAAACCTGCCCTGGCCCGGGGGCAGCTCCGCTGTATTGCCGCCACCACCTACCAGGAATACATCAAATACTTTGAAAAGGACCCGGCCCTGACCCGCCGCTTTCAGAACCTCATCGTGGACGAACCAGATGATGCAAAGGGTACGGAGATGATGCGGGGTATCGCCGCAGCCCTGGAGGCCCACCACAAGGTGTCCATTCTGGATGAGGCCTTGGGGGCCGCGGTAAAACTGTCCCGGCGCTACATCCCTGCCCGGCAGCTTCCTGACAAGTCGGTGAGTATCCTGGACACCGCGTGCGCCAAGGTTGCTCTGAGCCAAAATGCGGAACCTGCGGAACTGGAATACTGCCGGCGCAGGATAGAGGCACTGGAACTGGAAAAAGAGATCCTTACCCGGGAAGATGCCGAGGGCTTTGATCACCGGGAAAAGCTCGTGGACATTGCAGCAGGGATCGCCGGGGAACAGGAAAAAAAGGCGGCCCTGGAAAAACGGCTCGAAACAGAAAAGGCCCTGGTGGCGGATATTATCCGGCTTCGGAAGAAAGCGAAAGAGGGATCGGAACAGGAAGAGCTCAAGGCGGAACTTGAAACAAAGCAAAAGGAACTCGCGGAGGTCCAAGGGGAAGAACCCCTGGTGTTCCCCCTGGTGGACAGCCAGGCGGTTTCTTCGGTGATTTCCGAATGGACCGGCATCCCCCTGGGCCGGATGGTGAAAGACGAGATCCAGTCGATCCTCAGTTTAGACAAGGAACTGCAAAGCCGGGTTGTTGGTCAGGATCACGGTCTTTCGGTAATTTCCAAGCGGGTAACCACTGCCCGGGCATCCCTGGCGGATCCCAACAAGCCCATCGCGGTGATCATGTTGGCAGGCCCTTCGGGTACCGGGAAAACCGAAACCGCCCTGTCCCTGGCAGAGCAGATCTACGGCAGCGAAGAGAACATCATCACCATCAACATGAGCGAATTCCAAGAAGCTCATACGGTTTCCACCCTTAAGGGGGCGCCTCCGGGGTATGTGGGTTATGGCGAAGGCGGGGTCCTGACCGAAGCGGTCAGGCGGAAGCCCTACAGCGTGGTCCTTTTGGATGAGGTGGAAAAGGCCCACCCGGATGTACATGAGATCTTCTTCCAGGTTTTTGATAAGGGCCAGATGGAAGACGGCGCGGGGCGGCTGATAAATTTCCGCAACACCGTCATTATCCTGACCACCAATGTGGGGGACCGAGTGATCGCAGACCTCTGTACCGATGAGGACAAGCTACCGGACGCTTCCATCCTGGAAGCGGCTATCCGGCCTGAGATGATGCGGGTCTTCCCTGCGGCCCTTTTGGGGCGGCTCCAGATCGTGCCCTACTATCCCCTGGGGAAACGGGCGCTCTATGGGATCATCGACCTGAAACTGGGGAAGATCAAAAAGCGAGTAACGGAAAACTACCAGGCGGAACTCGTTGCTACCGATGCGGTTAAAGACGAGATCATCCGTCGCTGTGATAACGCGGCCAGCGGGGCCAGGCTCATTGACGCGGTAATCAACAACAGCATATTGCCTGAGATCAGCGCGGAATTCTTACGGAACATCATGGAAGGGCATACCCTGAAACAGGCCCTTATCAACGTGAAGGATGAACAATTCACCTATACCTTTGAGAACAAGGAGGACTAGCTATGCCTACGCCTGTAGCGACAATCGCCAATTTAACCGCCACCGGGGACGTGATCATCGGACCTGGGGGTATTACCACTATGGTTAAGGGCCTGCCTGTTGCCTGTATGGGGGATGCGGTGGCGGGTCCCATGTGTGTTACCGGGGCCATCACCATGACCACCGCGATAACTAAGCTGGCTAAAGGCCGGCCCACGGCAAACATCGGCAGTATGGTCATGGGGGTTGTCCCGCTGGGCTTCCCGGTGGCCACCGCAGTGCTGGTGTGCCCCAACGTAAACGTAATCGTATAGGGGGCTTGTATGCCGGACAACACCAACACCACCGGCTTGGCACTGTATCTTGCAGGAGGGGTATGTGGGGATTTGTACCCTTGGGACCTGGTTCTGGAAGAAGGTTTCTCCCGGCTTTACCGGGGGGAACTGACAGTCCTTTCAGAAAAGAAGCATACTATGGGGGAACTTTCCGATCTCCTTGATAAAGGGATTTCCCTTATCATTACCCAAACCTTGGCGGATGCAAAAACCAGGCGGATCCGTTGTCTCCATGGGATCGTTACGGAGGTCAGAAACGCCGGGGTGTTCAGCAACGGCAAGATAAAGGACTCCTACAGTTATGTTTTTGTCATCGAACCGGAGCTTGCACGGTTACGGTTTACCCGTTTGAGCGCGCCCTATTACCGGGTGAATCCGGTTGATATATTTGAAGCGTTACTGGACAAGTACGGTCTTTCTGCCAATATAGACGGGCAATATTGTTCTCGTTCCAAATATGGTAAAAACCTGCTCTTTGATCAAACAGAGGCATCGGATCTGGATTTTTTAAAGCGCATCGCGGGACTTTACGGCATTTCCTTTACCTTTGTGCATCCTCAAACTCAAGCCAAAGCCTTAAGCTCCGCGCTCCTCTATTTTTCCGATGGTAAACAATTCCCTCTTTCTGATATAGAGTATTCTGATGGACGGAAAGAAAAGCAGTCTGGTCTGAAATTTGATTTTTTAAGCGCCGCAGAAGGACAAAACATCTGGAAAATGGAAAGTTGGACCATGACCCAGACCATTGGGGTTGATGGGTTTAAACTGAGCACCTCCTATCCTAATGCCAATTATGGATCGGATCAGTGGAAATGGGGCAACACCGAAAAGGGAAGCCGGTACCTGCATTACCACCGCTTTTTCCACGGTTATGAGCGACGGACAGAAACCACAGAGGTTGATGAGGATATACGCCTGATCCTGGAAGCGCAGTGCAGGACTGCAGCGCAGGCAAAAGCCCGGTGGACCTTTGGCGCGGCGAATCTGGCCCTCCGTCCGGGGCTTATCCTGGAGCTGCGGCATTTTTACGGCATGAAGGATAGGGATTGTATTATGGCTCTGGTTACTGGTACAAAACTCCACCACAGAGTGCGGTGGCCCGTAGATCTTGCGGTGCGGATGGAAGATTCTGGCGGAGAACTAAGCGAGGTTCAGGGGGACTGTATGGATTGGGGCAGTACCGCGGAGAAACGGTTCTGTCCACAATAGCCAACAAGAGGAAATAAGAAAAATGGCTCTTTTACAATGCACGGTTTGTGACGAGAATGGTGACTTTACAACCCTAACCGGCAAGTCGGTTCCGGCAGGAGGCAATTATACCTTTTACGCAATCCAAGGGAAGGACACATCGACGAAGAAGGAAGTCCAAGTTACCATGCCTGTGGGGGGGAATATGGGGCTTTTCCGTTTTCCCCGGGTTGGAGAATCGGTTTTAATAGGCCAGACAGGGGTATCTCCAAACCCTAGCGACACTACGGGGTGGGTTCTTTTGTCCTATTTTATACAAAACACGGGTAGTAATGCCCCCTTCTACCCCGCAGATTCACGCCAAGTATTTGCGAATGAGAATCAGTTGAAGCCCAATAATATTAAACCGGACAAAACACATAAATCCGGTGGCTACCTGGCGGATCAGATGAATCCTGCTACTATGCAGGAGTTTCTGCATGATAACGGCATGGCGATCCGGTACCTGGCGGAGGCCAACAAAAACAAAGCCTCCGAAACACGAGAGGTGAATAATCAACAAACACCTATAGGTACGGCGAACGCGGGGAAATGGTCGGAGATTGGTTTTTACAACAAAAAGGCCAAATGGCCCGATAGCGTTAAGACCTTTGATGAAACGGACAAAGGTGATAGTCTTGCTCTCTCCCGCTTCGACCGTCAGGACGTGATTAATATCCAGTCCTCCGGGGATATTGAGTCCCGGGCGGAAAATTATCACCTGATAAAGGCAAAACGCTTTGAGCTTCTGGCGAACACCGATGAACTTAGCCCGGAATTGCGGGCGCACAATGACCGGAGTAACTGGAAAGACTGGGATTCCGACCAGGCACCACTGGGGAATCATGCTACCGACGACTCGGCGATCCACAGCGGAGATGTACACATCCGGGCAGGTAAAAATATTGTCATCAAGGCGGTTGGGGAGATCCGGCTTCAGGTGGGGCGTACCGTTGTGGTAATTGACGACAACGGTTTTACGGTAACGAGCCGGAAAATCAATGCCAATACGCCCCTTACCCAGGACACCACCCTGAGCCTTAAGGCCCGGGGCGGGATCGATATGTTTGGGGAGAATGTGAATATCGCTTCGTCCCGCAAGTTCAGTATCGCCGACGCCTGGGGCGGCAGTCTGGTAAGCATGGTGGGGATGGTGAATCTTTCCGGTATACAGATAAAACAGACAACGTACGGCAAGTTACAGCAGGTATATGCGGACATAACGAACACGTGGCTCCTGGCCAATGATATAACACTGGGCGGTATGGCTGCGACGAATGAGGGCCTTGCTTATGCCGCAGGTTGGGTTAAATTTGTCGGTGACGCCGGAAAAATGCTTATCAATAATGTTAAAGCTTTTTATGACTTGTATGATACTCATAAAAATTGGAGCGATGCCCAAAAAAAACTGGAGGACTACAGGGCAGATGCTTTTAATGAGTATAAAACTAATCTGTTGCAACTGAATGACGCAACACCTGATCAATACGTTAAGGATGCGATCAAGCAAAGTTTGGAAGCGTTGACTGACCCAAAAAAGGAGACTCTTGACTACAAGGGAGGAATTGGTGCAGCGGCTTCCTTAATTGGCGTCGAACCGATTGAAACGGTCCAGATTGTACTGAATATGATATTGGACATGACCAACGCGGTCTACTTGGTGGTGGAAAACGCCTATGCCCGTTCCTGGCGGTCGGGTTATAAGGAGAGCATCAAGGATCCGAACAAAAAATCTACAAGCGCGGCTGAAAAAAGCAGCTTCAGGAACACATTGAATTTAATCGCCATGAGTATTGATGGCGGTATCATTGATGGATTCCTTATGGGTATCACCGCCTTGCCAGGAGTTGGTGGGCCTGCGTCCATACGTCTGCGGCAGAGCGGGGATATTATCATAAAGGCGGGTGAAAACAAACACTTGTACGCGGAACTCAGTGAAAAGGTTTCTGTTCCGGCGTCCATTTGGACGGAAAGGGTCCAGTGGGGACTGAAGTTCACCGACGCTTTAGCAAAAGCGGGCACCGACGTTGCGAAGGTGGTGCTCCAAGCCCTGGATAAAACAGAGGCAATACCGTCTTTTGTTGAGAAATTATAGGGAAGATAATCAATGGAAGTGGACAAAGATACCCAGGCAACGATTCTGGCAGAAGTGGCGCCTCTTATTGGGTCAACGTTGGCCGCGGGACTGGTGGCGGCAGTCGCGGGACAGGTGCTGGAAATGGTGGCCACCAACTACGAATCGGACAGCATGACAGGAAAAACAGAGCTGCATCCTACGGAAAGCGGCACCACCATAAGTAAGACGGAAGTGGCGGCCACCGAAACCGAAGGAAAGCTGGTGGAGGACCGGGTTGCCGCCACAGAGGGGGAGGTTAAGGCCAGCGAGACCGAGGCCCGTGCATTGACCGGGGAGGCTACCGCCGCGGATTCCGGCGCTTCCGCGCTGCGGACTAAAGCGGGGGCTTCGGACATTGAAACCAAGGCCCTCAAAATGACCTAAGAAGAGATGCTATGGCAGATAAACTTGATTGGTTAAACAAGCATTTGATCCTTATCCGCTACCTTACCTTGAACGACACGGTGGAAAAGGAAGGGTACAAGATCCGGCCGGACTTGGCCGAACATTTTGTCGGGGTAAAGGGGACAGAGGAAATGGTGTTCAAGTTCGCCCGCCTTGGAGACTACAAGAGTGCCTGCGAACTGTTGGCGTATATCGCCCACCGCCGGGCCGGGGTTTGGTGGGCTTACCGCTGTCTTCTTTCGCTGGCGGAAGAGCTGGGGCAAAACCCCGCTGTGGACCGGGATATTGCCGACATAGCCACCAGTTTTGAAACGACCGTGCCGGATTTTGCCAAGGTGGAACTGCCCCAGATTCCCCCGGAAGTAAACGAACAGGCGGATGCTGCGGTGGCTTCCGCCAAGGCAAAGCTGGCCGAGGCCCAGGCTAAACTTGATCCGGAGATGCATCAGTATGTGCAGGATGCGGTGGAGGTGGCCTTTCAGGAGTTCAAGCGGGTCCACGGCATACACCCGTTGGATCTCTTAAAAAAAGCGGTGGAGCGTTGCAAAGAGGATCCCTACAAAATCGACCCCAATTCTCCCCTCTTTGTGGAAGCGGAAAAACTCAAGGCCCAGATACAGGCCGCGCGGAAAGAGGCGGTGGATACCATCAAGGCGGTGATACCCCCCAAGGTTCCTGAACATGAGAAAAAGGTCCGGGATAATGCCCTGAACGCGGTGTACCGCTGGGTTGTTGCCCCGGACGAGGTGAACAGCAAAGCCTGCCTGGATACCGGCAACGAATGTCCCGACACCCCTGCAGGGCTTCTGTCCTTAAGCGCGTTCTGGGCCTTCGGCAACCTCATGCCCGGGGGTGAGCAGGTTATACCCACGCCGCCAGGACTGGCGTCCAATGGTCTTTCTCAAGTCTTGTTGATGTGCGCCCTCCATAAGGGGGGTACCCGGAAGCTCAAAGAACGGTACGAACAGTACTTTAACTTGGGGGTGGATGTGTTAAGCGGGAAGGATAATTGGGAAGGAAGTTTGCTTGATGCAAAGGCTCCCCACGAGAGCATTGCAGGCAGCGTTCCCCCCAAGCCCCAAGCAGGCGCTTCTGTCTACAAACGTTGGAAGCCGCCGGAACATATCTGAACACGGGAGGAGTGAGGTTCAGGGAACATGTATGGACTGGGGCGCAGAGAAGCGGTTCTGCCCCTAGCAAAGGATAATAGTAGATAGAATGAAAAAAAGAATGGCTAAAGTTTTGAGTAATTTGAATGAAAACTTCTTCGATTTTGTAGTTAAAAAATTCTGGGGGTCAAGAATAGGTCTGGGGCGTGGGCATTGCGCCCAGGGCGTGGGAGCGGAACCCCAGGGCGTGGGGTCTGTGCCCAGAGGCGCGGGATCCGTGCCCAGGGGTGTGGGGTCTATGCCCAGGGGCGTGGGATCGGAACCCAGGGGTATGGGGTCTGTGCCCAGGGGCGCAGGATCCGTGCCCAGGGCGTGGGAGCAAAACCCAGGGGCGTAGTTATGGACATCTGGCTTTTGGTGTTCACTACTATGGCTCAGGCTTGGGGCATACCGACCGCCAGCGTCACGTATTACCTGACTGGCATGACCGCCTGTGCCTAGTACGAGAACCAAAAGGGCGATGCCGGTAACTGGGGGCCTGTAGCGTTCACGACAGTCCCCTAACCTAAAAACACGGGAGAGGAGCGAGGTTCAGGGAGCATGTATGGACTGGGGCAGTGCCGCGGAGAAACGGTTCTGTCCTGACCAATAGTAAATGACGAGGATAGGAGGAACTTAGTATGGAATTGATCAAGATGATCGTTACCGATTCCAGGGGCCAAACCTTTATACCCGCAGATACGAAAAACGATACAGGGCCTAAAAATCTGGCCGGAACTCATGGGTATGTTTACTTTGAGGGGGAACCTATCCAAAAGGATCCCTATTCTTTTTGGGCCTTGGAAGTCCCCAATCCCACTGACGCTGACACAAGACCCTACCGGGTAACCATGGTAAGTCCCCTGGGGGGACCCCTGTCAGGACTCTACCGGTATCCTAAAATCGGGGAACAGGTGCTGGTGGGCCGTCAGGGAGCAGGACAGAACGCTGAACACTTCATGCTGGGCTATGTACCCACCGCAGAGAACCCCTTTAATTACCCCGAAGAGGGCATAGAAGATACCAGGGATATCTTTGAAGAAGCAGGGGAACTCCTGCGGTATTTGAATACCGCGTATGGTGCAAATGCCTATTCGGAGATCGGGTTTCGCCGGGCGGAAAAAGCCCAATGGCCCATAGAGGAGCGGGACGAGAAGGGGGAACAGATTTTTCCTCCAATAGATGTACTTACCCTTGATTCCGCGGGAAACATCCGGGAAACCGCGGAAAACCACCTTATGCAGAAGGCCGCCAGGATAGAACTTCTGGTGGATGTCCCGGAAGTGCTTGACCGAGGAACCAATGCCGTAGATGAAGCAGGCACCCTGCCCATCGGGGACTATGTGGGGGATGACTCAGGGCTGCATCGGGGAGACCTGCATATCCGGGCCGGGAACCGGGTGGTCATCAAGGCGGATCAGGAGATACGCCTCCAGGTTGGCAGGACCATAGTACGTATTGACGACCGGGGTTTTAACGTGGTGACCAAAAACGTAAGCGGGAACTACGTTAATTCTTATGACACCTCCCTGGATATGAGTCCCCGGAACGGCATAGTACTGAACGGGAAGAGCATCAATCTACAGGCAGGGTACCGGCTGAATATGGGGGACGGTATGGGAGCGACGGTGGCGGCCACGATGGGGAACCTGAACATAAGTGGCCGGGAGATCAGCATAGACTCCTATAACAGTACGGAATACCTGTTTCACACGATATATCAGGGGCTTGAGTATCTGGTAAACGCGGCGTCCGGTGGCATGGCTCTGGGGAAGGCGGACATAAAGATAGCGGACTATGTAAAGTACAGTGAAGACAGCCTGGAGTCATTGGTTAAAATCGCGCGGAAGATATTCGGCCTCAACGCGAAACGGAAGGCAATACGAAAGGAGCGCCTGAAGGAAGATCCACCCCAGGTGGTGCTGCCCCCGGAGGCTCCACCGCCGGAAGAGCAGCTCTCGCTGGAGTCGCTCCCGGAGCCGCAGCTCCCGGACCTGCCCCAAGTGGAGCCGCCACCTCAGGAGGATCTCCAGGTGGTACTGGCCCCGGAGCCGCCACCCCAGGAGAAGTCCCAGGTGGAGCCGGTGGAAAAAACAGAAAATCCGCCCAAAGTCGATACCGCTCAGGTCCAGGATGCCTCGCATCCTACGGCCGAGCAAAGTTACGGGCAGGTAAAATCGTTAATGTCCGCCCAGGACAAGACAAGAGCGGCTGCCATGTATCAGAAAGGTGGTGGAGGAACGAATCCCGGTC
>JAISGE010000093.1 GCA_031263265.1 Treponema sp. | reverse complement strand
GGCGTGAAACGGCTCCTCTCCGGGCGGGTGAATGAGCTTTTGGGGGAGGCGGAATTTTTGGTTCCGCCTGTTGAGTTTGGCAGATACCGGGGCGGGGATGTGGCGGTTCCGGCGATTGGGCTTGCAGCAGGGGAACGGACGGAAAAGGAGCGGATTGTCCGGGCTGAGGTTTATAGCCTGACTATTGGCTTTTCCGTGCCGGATATACCAAATGGGGAACGGCGCTGTTACGCGTATGCCGCCGCGGTGACTACGGCGCTGGGGGAAGATCCTACGCTGGGCGGGGCTGTGGACTGGGCGGAACTGACGGGGAAGAAGTATGCGCCGCCGAAACAACCGGGGACTGGGGGAAATTGGGAGATGGTTTTATCCCTGAGAATAATCATAGAGGGGACAGGGCTATGACGGCGCAGGGGCGGGATTGCGCTATCGTGATCAGGACTGACTACCGGGAAATGGGAATACCCTACAGCGAAGAAACGGTCCGGGAAGCGGCGGTGATTTTGAGGGAGGAAGCCTCGATTGAGGGGGACGGGGTTTGCGGGGGGATACGGAAAAGCGGCGGGGCAACCGGGTGTGTGGTGGCGCCGCTTGCTTTGGGGACGGCGCCCCTGCTCCTGGCCCTGGCTATGGGCGGGGCGGAGGCGCCGGAGTATGTTTCAGAAACCCGGAACCTTTACCGTTACGCATTAGAACTACTGCCTGCGGAGGATGGCGCCCGGTTCGACGTGGTCCAGGAACGGGGCGGGTTGCGAAGGGTCTATGGGGGCTGTGTAACGGCAGGGTTTGAACTGCGGATAAACTGGGAGCAGGCGGTAAAACTGAAACTGGACATTCGGGGGGAGCAAGCTCCGGCGATGTGGCCCTATCAGGAAATGGCCCCCACGGAAACCGGGGAGCGGTTTATGGGGGATCGGGTTCGGTACTGGATAAATGGCAAGGAACATTTGAATATTTACGGTTTGACTATCGCCGCGCGGAAACAGGGGGGGACGCGGACGGAACTGCGGCTTCACCGGGTTTTGCAACCGGGGGCGGATTTCCCCGGCATGACGGCTTACTTCTGCGCCCGTTACGAAAACCAGAAAGGTCAGTATGGCACATGGGAAGCGGTTGTATCGGCGGTTATTCCGTAATGGAAAATCGAGTGGCTATAACGGCGGGGACAGGGGCTACGCCCCAGACCTCGTCGTCTTTTGTCCGTCCTGGTTTTTGTTCCGCAAAGCCCTTATCCTGACCGCCAAAACGTCGTAAATAGTCGGAAAAGGTTAGGCGAAATTCCAGCCCTAGCCAATGTACCATTCCCAACTTAAATCCTTATAATACAAAGATTTACGTTCCCGCTATTTCTACTCTATTTTTTGATAAGTTATTGTGTAGTAAAGACTTCTCTTTATTTAAAGGTGGAATTGCTGACGCTGTACAATCCATTCTTGACGGTAGTATGTTTCCATGCTTACATTAAAGAAGTTATAAAACTATGAAATTAAGAAAAAACTGGTATTTATCTTTATCCGCATATCGAGTATTCCTAACGATCAGCTCATAGGCCCCTTCGTAAGTTCCTGCAAGGACTGTCTTGGGACATAACTAGTTTTTCCAGGTAATACCAGTACGGCAGGGTTACCAGAAAGAAGGATTATATGGATTCATACATGGACAAGACGATTATCGCTTGGCTCACCTATAAAAAAGATTATTATGGTGATGCCAATAAGGTATGTTATATTTACCCCCGGTATATTAAACAGCCTGGAGGGGTATATGAACCATTCGAAGATGGGGATGAACGGATCGATGTCAGGATTACCCAGGATGGGGTATTAGCGGATAGGGTGGTTGAAGAACACGGGCCGCTGGTAAACGTTAAATTTAACCTTGAGCCTGCCCGAAGATATGAAGATGATCGGTACCTATCAATCCGATACAACCCAGCATTTATGGATTCTGAGATTGAAATAAGCCGGTTTAAAGAAAAAGGGCTTATGCAAATTTTTGAGACCTCAAAAGAGTTTACCGCTATTACGAAAGATAGGTTTATTGTATCTGATATACAGTTATATACTAACGAAGTACTTATCAGAACCGATGGTGTCTATTATGGCCCTTTTGATGCGGAATACGAAACTCAAGAAAGAAAAATATCCCTACTTGGTAAGAAAGAATATCGCTATATGATCAAATCCTATGAGGCCGCAGCTATTACCCGGCTGATAGGTATAAGCATTGCCGATGAAGAGGGCATGAGACCCCTGGCCTTTATCCCGAAAGATTCTTTAGCAAGCTTACAAGCAAGCAATAACAATATAGACTGGATAAGCGATGATACCTTAATGGACGGCTTGAGCGCAGCCCTCAAGGTGGCTTCCACCGGAGCATACGGGTATACTAAAAGTCAGATCCGACACATCAAAAACGTGATAACTGAATCGGTCCAGCTGTCTGCGGATATGGAGCTTAGCGAAGCGCGGATAGAACGGCTTATGGGTATGCTTGATAAGGTCATCCGCCATGAGGAGATAAAACAAACGCTCATGGTCAGTATTATTGATGATAAAGAGTCCTTTCAGCAGCTTGTTGCAGTGTTTTGTGAAGAATACATTGATATAATCGAAGAAAAGAGCCGGGACTTTATCCAAGTACGGGAACGGAAAGCTCGCTTACAGGCGGAAGTGGAGGCTCAAGAGCAGCGGCTCGCGGAATTGAAGAGTGATGAGAGTGTACTTACCAAAGAAGTTCAGGCCCGGCACCATGAAATCATGCAGAAACTAGAGAATGAAGAAAAAAACCTGAAAGTTACCCTGGAACAATTGCAGACCGAATACCAGCAACTCCAGCAGTACGTGGGAATAGCCCGGGATGTTTCAGAACTGAGCAAAAAGAAAGAGATGCTGAATCAGGAAATTACCCACATCCAAGTTGAATACGATCAATACAAACAGGAACAAGCCCGTCTTGAAACCCAGCTCAACACCACCCTGGCCCACTTCAAGGATCAGGTGCATCTCATTGCCCGGGTGATTGACAGTAAATTGCTTACCCGAGTGTTGCAAGCAGTGAGCGAGGAAAAGCCTGAAGCTGAAGTCCTGGTCCCTTTTAATACCCGTTTATTGTTTAACCCCCGCTCCAAGATAGAATTATCCGGGGAGCGGATCATTCGGCGCGTTTATGAATACCTCCAGGGAGCAAACCGGGATCTCAGCCCTAATGATACGGCCAATTACCTGATTTGTATTATGCAGGGATTTATCACCACCTTTGCCGGAGAACCGGGGACCGGTAAAACCTCCCTATGTACCATCCTGGCGAAATCCTTGGGGCTTGCCCGGTCCGATGCGCATAGCCGTTTTGTAGATATATCGGTGGAACGGGGTTGGACCAGCCACAAGGACTTCATCGGCTATTACAATCCCCTGACCAAGATGATGGAAAAAAGCAATAACCGGGTCTTTGATGCCCTAGAACGGCTGCATTATGAACATGAGCATGGTGCAAATGCCCCGTTTTTTATGCTGCTTGATGAGGCTAACCTGAGTCCTCTGGAGCACTATTGGGCGGCCTTTCTCCGGCTATGCGATGAAGATTCGGCCTATAGCCGTTCCTTGAGCCTTGGGGGAAAGCACCATTGGAATATACCCAGGCACTTGCGCTTTTTGGCCACGGTGAATTTCGATCATACCACCGAAGAATTGTCTCCCCGGTTTCTGGATAGGAGTTGGATTATCACCTTGGATCCGAATACTACAGGGGGTGAATTGGCACATCTTGAGACCCCTAATCAGGAAACCATCATGTCCTACTCTGCCCTCAGCACTGCATTCCTGCCCCGAGGGGACGGTGGCATCGGGGATGAAGGGATTAGTAACAAATGGAGCAAGATCCAGAGTATATTCAGGCTGAATAACCTGCCCATCATGCCGCGGAATCAGAAAATGGTCCACACCTATTGCGTCATTGCCTGCAAGTATATGGATACCCAGACCCAGGAGAACCGGTTTGCGCCTTTAGATTATGCAGTATCCCAGAAGATCCTACCCATTATAAACGGCACGGGAGAGCGGTATCAGAATCTGTTGAAAGGACTGAAAGAAGAATGTAAAAGTATGCCCTTATGCCGTAATCATATTGCCCGAATCCTCAAGGCCGCAGATGAGAATATGGGGTTCTATCAGTTCTTTGCCAAATAACAGGGACGTATCATGGAATGCCGGCTTAGGTTACAGTTGCATTATAAAGAAAATCGGGAAAATAGAGAAAGAAAACCTGCTGTTAAGAGTAGTATAGACTCTTCCGGGGATATACCGCTGTATCCGGTTTCAGCAGTCCCTCATCGGGATGTGGCGGACACCGTAAGCCTGGTCGCGGAAGGGCTTTACACCTGTACCGCTCTCTTCACTGAGGCGGATCATCCTATACGCGGTATGGAACTTTTTCTTAATGAAGAATCCATCGGCTACGGCGCTCCCCTTCAGCAGCTTTCACCGAGGGAACATACGGCGGATATCCTTTTTAGAAAGGACTTTTTGAACGAGGGCATGCTAGGCGATGCTGAAGACCGCAAAGAAGGAAGGCCCTTCCTGCTCCATTACGATCTGGTTCAATTCGCGCTCAAGGTACAAGATGACGAGCGTTCCTGTTTTTATACCAGTGATTATGTACTCTGTTTGAGCAAACATGGAGCTAACGCGGACAACATTGCCGATATTATCACCTATCTGGCAGAGTTTAACGATGCTACCGTCAGCAGATTGATGTTTTCTCCCACACCCTGTGTATCCGCAGATTCGGAGAGCCTTTTACCGGAAAGCGTTGAAGCCCCGCAAAGCAAGGGTTCCTATAAATCCCTGAGCGACTATATTCAATTACTCAGCTCCATACATACCTGCTACCAGGAACACTA
>JAISGE010000062.1 GCA_031263265.1 Treponema sp. | reverse complement strand
TGAAAGATAATAGCTTATTCGGGACCGCATCTCAGGCAGAGCGGAGATTTGTATCTCTATATCAATGGATTTTCCGTGGGCGGTACGCAGTTTTACGTCCAGGATTTCCAGCTTGTCGCTGCGGAACTCCCGTTTGAGCTGGGGGTCCACGATGGTCAGTTCCTCGAATTCCTCCTCAGCGAGGCTGGGCAGGACGGCTTTGAGGAAATCGGCCAGGATATTCTTGCTACGCTGGTCACCGAACAGGAGTTTGAAGGCGAAATCGATTTTGGGGAGCATGATGGTCATGGTATGAATATAGCGGAAGGGTTAGGGAAAGGCAAACGCACGGGGTGGGGCAAGCAGAGCGGTTTAGCGGGGGGTCCATCGAACTCATGCTATTTTATTTATTTATTTCAACCCACGTACCCCACAATGGGTACGGCCTTTCCGCAGTGACCACAGTGCACGGGACAGGTAGGGCCTGACCCGTGCAGGACAAAGCCGGTGTTTTGAATCCGGTACCCTTGGCGGCGTATCAGAGTCTGTCCGCAATGAGGACAGATGGTGTCCTGGGTGGAAGAAGTGGAAGAAAAGGCACTGGCGATATTACCGGTATACACGTATGAGAGGGTTTCCCGTGCCCGATAGGCCAGGGAAATAAGGCGCTTAGGATCCGTGGGGGCTGCGTTCCAGGTATAGGCAGGATGATAGGCTGAAAGATGCCAGGGAATCTGGGGGGAAAGGGAGGCAAGGAAAGCAATACACCGGTCGATTTCCTCGTCCTGGTCGTTTAGTCCAGGAACCACCAAGGTGGTAAGTTCCAGGTGTACCCCGGTTTTCCAGGCTTGGGTAATGAAGTCCAAGACCGTGGCTAGATCTCCCCCTAGAATACGGCGGTACGTATCCTCAGAGAAACATTTCAAGTCAATATTGGCCGCATCGGTAAGCCCGAGTATGGTCTGTGCAGCTTCCGGGTTTATACAGCCGTTACTGACTAAGACATTAGCAATGCCCGCTTCCCGGGCACAGGCCATACAATCCCGCAAAAACTCAAGATGGATCAAGGGTTCTGAGTAGGTATAGGCTATCTGCAGGACCTGTTCTGCCTGGGCTGCTTTGACCAGCGCTTCTGGAGAACAATACCTGAGAGCAAGACGGGGAAGCGGCTCCCTGCCGGTAATCTGGGAAATGTGCCAATTTTGACAGAAGGGGCACTGTAAATTACACCCTGCAAAACCAACGGAGAAGATACGTGAACCAGGACGGTAATGATAGAGGGGCTTTTTCTCGATAGGGTCTATCTGCAGGGCGGTAACCGCGCCGTAATAGACAAGCTCCGCATGTCCTGCCTGGTTTCCCCGCACTCCGCAGCGCCCCCTGCCTCCCGGAGGAATCACGCAACCCCGGGGACAAAGGGTACACTGGAGTTTAGCCTCCCCAAGGGCCGTGAAAAACCGACTCTGTGGCATGTCTTTTAGACCAAGTGCTTCTCATCCATATCAGCCAAGAGCCTTCCAGGTACATCTTTAGGTTTGGTAACCATTTTGATGGGATTATCCACCTCAAAGGGTTCTAACATGACCCCATGAGCGCCTTTACGAACCCAGAGCCGTATCAAAGGCGCGGCCTCTCCCAATTCAGTAACCGCTGAATGGACTTCTTCCATGCCGAGTATATCATCGATCTTCAATTCCATTACCTTTGGCTGGTCTCCCAAAGGATCGTACACAAGGATAAGTTTATGTTTCTCTGACGGATGCTGCCGTGGATATCCGATAAAAGGAATCCCCTTTTTAGCGGAACTATCGGTATACCGGACGATTTTATTGGGTGGTAATAATTCAAGATAACTGGTGATACTCATGGATTACTCCTTAGTTATAACTATACAATGAAGAAACCTGAGACGCAATTCCCCTGCCGGGGGCAACACCCTGGATTGTTAGCGGCGAAGTACGTAGTATATAAAGGGTGTTTGATCGGAGGGTTTGAAGCGCTCTCCATAAAGCATCTTAAGCATACGCATAAGGAGATTCGTTTGAATACTGATGTAGTCCAGGGAGTGTATGTTTTTCAGGGAAATACCCTGGTGGTGCCGGTACACATTCCTGATTCCAGGATACCAGAATTCCTTCCGTTTGAAGCCATACAGGATCTGGATGCCCCTAAACCCTTTGAAATCCCCGGTATTGGCGGAGGCCCCGGTATAGGGACTGTGGATCTCGCCCCGGAGTTTCCCCTTCCTCCGCAATGGCGGAAGATTCCTTTACGCCAGGTCATCGCGCTGATGACCGGGAGAACCGTGGTAAGCAGCAGCAGCCTTGGGGGGCCTATCTTGCGCGCCTATCATATCATTCAATGGCGGAGAGAATCCCGTTTCTGCGGTTCCTGCGGAAGCCCCAACCAGGATGCCCCTCAAGAGCTTGCCCGGGTTTGTCCGGTCTGCGGCAGGGTTGAATACCCCCGTATCGCCCCAGCCATTATCGTCATCATCATCAATGACCAAGACCAGGCCCTTTTAGCCCATAACAAACAGTTCGTCCCCGGGATATACAGCCTCATTGCAGGTTTCAACGAAGCCGGTGAAACCCTGGAATCTACGGTGGCCCGGGAAATCCAGGAAGAAGTAGGTCTTTCAGTACGGGATATACGGTACGTAACGTCCCAACCCTGGCCCTTTCCCTATTCCCTCATGCTGGGTTTCAGCGCCCGGTATACCGGGGGAAGCATTCAGGTCGATGGCGTAGAGATCGAAGACGCGCACTGGTTCGACCGGGACCGGCTGCCGGATCTGCCTGGTCTTGGCTCGGTGTCCCGGTATCTGATTAATCAATGGATCAACGGCACATTTTCATAAGTTGGAGGATTTGGAAGATGAGTATGCAATTCACTATGGATAATCTCTTTATTATGGATGACCTCTTTAAGGAAGCACAACAGGCCGCCTGTTTTGCCTATGCTCCCTATTCCCGGTTCCGGGTTGGAGCTGCTCTGCTTGCGGAAGATGGAACCGTATATACGGGGTGTAATGTGGAGAACCGTTCGTTTGGTCTTTCCCTTTGTGCGGAACGGAGCGCCCTGGTGCAGGGGGTCAGCAAGGGAAGCAGGGTTTTCATTGCCCTGGCCATAGCAACCCCGGATTCAGTAAGCCCGGTAGGGCCTTGCGGGGCGTGCAGGCAGGTCTTAAGCGAATTTATGGGTCCTGAAGCTCAGGTTCGATTTGGGGGCAGTGGGCAGGAGCGGGTGGATACCACCATCGGCTTTTTGTACCCCTATGATTCACTGCACGAGTTAGCCGATGCTCTATAGCCCTGGAGGATGGTTCCACCTAAATGTATTGGTTATCATTTAATGTAATTGATTGACATATACTGCGGTTTAGTACTATCTTTAAGGTAGCTTATACCAGGGACATAAGGAGCGATAATGATCCAAGGCGATATTTTAACGATAGATGAGGTGGCCAAATACTTACGGGTTTCGGAACGGACCGTTTATGATTGGGCGCAAAAAGGGGAAATTCCCGCAGGAAAAATAGGTACGGTATGGCGGTTTAAGCAGTCGGAGATCGAAAAATGGGTCAATGACCGGCTTTCGGTACATACGGTGCTTCCCTCTGTAGGGGCCGTGCATATCGAATCCCTTATTTCCCCGGACAGGATTTTGTTTCTCGAACATTCCACTAAACGGGATGTACTTTTAGCGTTGGCAGATAATATCGCCACTGCTCCTCAAATAAAAAACCGGGAAGAATTAGCCGCAGAGATTCTCAAACGGGAAGAACTGATGAGTACGGCCATTGGGAGGGGCATCGCCATTCCCCATGTCCGGCTTTCATCGGTTACCGACCTGGTGGTCTCGGTGGGGATCAGCCGGAAAGATATTATTGATTTTCAGACCTTGGATGATGAGCCGGTACGGCTTTTATTCATGATCGCCGCTGCGTTCAATCAGCACATCTATTATCTACAGACCCTTTCTCTTTTCAGCGCTCGCTTAAAAAAGCAGGAACTGCGTCAGGCACTACTCCAGGCAAATAACGCCCAAGAAGTATACAAGCTCCTTTCAGGGGAGACCCCCTTGCTCGGATATTAGGGCAGCAGTATGTACGGTATCATTAAACCCCATAGGATCACCGGAACCATACCTATCCCGGCTTCTAAATCCCATACCATCCGGCGGCTCTTCATAGCAGCATTAGGGGAGGGTGTTTCTGACATTGAGCATCCCTTGGATTCCCTGGATTCCCGTTCCTGTTTAGCGGTATGCCGTGCCCTCGGTGCGGTCATTGAAGTACATCCTGCATTACATGCAGACCGCCAAAGTGTGTGGCGTGTGCAGGGTATTGGATCTGGAGCAGCCGGTGGAACCGGTAATGTCCCTGATAAACCCCTGGATGTAGGCAATTCCGGCACTACCCTTTTTTTAGCCCTGGCTGCTGCAGCCCTGAGAAAGGAACCCGTAACCTTTACCGGGGATGCCCAGATCCGTCGCCGCAGCGCGGCGCCCCTCTTGCAGGCCCTTGCGGGCTTAGGTATTCAGGTTTCATCTGCCCCGCAGGGTTGTGCTCCTATCACGGTACAAGGCCCTTGGAAAGGAGGCAAGGTAAGCCTCCCCTGTCCCACTAGCCAGTACCTTTCTGCGCTGCTCTTGGCTGCTCCCCTTGCACCAGCAGGAACCTGTACGGAAATTGAGGTTCCCCTGCTCAACGAAAAACCCTATATCGAGATGACCCTTTCCTATCTTGATGCTCAACAAGTCGTGTATGAGGCCGCACAGGATTGTTCCTGGTTCCGTATCCGGGGTGGCACTTCTTACCGGCCCCTGAACGGCCCGGTACCTGGGGATTTCTCCTCAGCAGCCTTTCCTGCCTGCGCCGGGGCAATTACCGGCGGCCCGGTAACGCTCCTGGGGCTTGACCCTGAGGATAAGCAGGGAGATAAGGCGTTTTTCACCATGCTGCAGGACCTGGGGGCCAAGGTGATCTGGGAAAAACACAACGATACCTGGATGGTTACGGTTTCGCGGACAGGGCCTCTCAAGGCAGGGCGTTTTGACTTAAACGCTACCCCGGATCTCTTGCCCATCATGGCGGTCATCGCATCCTATACTGACGGGGAAACCACGTTGGTGAATGTGGCTCATGCCCGGATCAAGGAAACAGACCGGATCGCGGTGATGGCTGAGGAACTGGGAAAACTTGGGGTATGGACCGAAGAACTTCCTGATGGGCTGCGTATCCGGGGTACCTGTGCTGCTGCGGGGACCTTTCCCGTGCTACGCGGTGGACGGGTAGACGGTCATGGGGATCACCGGGTGGTGATGGCTCTGGCAGTTGCAGCCCTGGGCGCCGAAGCTCCGGTGGAAATCCAAGGCGTTGAGGCTGCGGACGTAACCTATCCAGGGTTTCTGCTACGCTTAGGGGCTGTTCCTAAAGTATAACATAGGATCATGCGTATTATCATAGTCGGTGCAGGTCTTGTAGGAACCCAGTTAAGCCGGAGCCTCACTCAGGAAAAATACGACGTTTCCCTTATCGAGTCCCAGGAGGAGCGGGCGCGGTATGCCTCAAACCGTTTGGATTGCCTGGTAATCCACGATGAAGGAAACAGCCTCAGCGCCTTGAAAGAGGCAGGAATCGCCAAAGCCGATGCCTTGGTCTGTGTTACTGGTTCTGATGAGGTGAACATGCTCATCTGCGGTCTTGCAGCTTCCCGGTATCCGAATCTGCTCAAGATTGCCCGGGTACGGAATGACGAGTATGTACGGCTAAACCGTGCAGGTGAACAGATTCTGGGTATCAATCGGTTCGTACACCCCGATGTAGAAGCTGCCCGCTCTGTTTTAAACGCCATTGAACACGGCGCTATAGGGGATGTTCTGGAATTTGCCAACACCTCCTACCAGCTAGGCTCAGTTGAGATTGCCCCGAATAGCGCCTTTGACGGGCTTTCCCTCAAGAATTTCCGTTCCTTGGTAAGCGGTGAATGTATCGTTACCCTTTTGGAACGACAGGGGGAGAGTATCCTGCCGAGCGGGCTGACGGTTCTGGGCAAGGGAGACCGGATCCATGTGCTTGCCAAAGAAAAAGAACTGCATGAAGTTTTTGGGCATGCGGGACGGGCTGAACAGAGCCTGCGAAAAATAGGCATCGTAGGCGGCGGACGGGTTGGGACACTCATTGCCGAAGGCTTACTGTACCCGAATCAGGCCCTGAACAGGAAAACCGATCTGAGCCCTGAAATCCTGGCCAAGGTCTCAGGAGCACCGGGAAAAAGACGTTCCCTGGTCTCTTTTCTTAAAAGCATGCTCCCCAAGAGTATGCGGCGGGTGATCATCATCGAACAAAATTATGACTTGTGCAAGGAACTGGCAGCCCGTTTTCCTGAGGCCCTCATCCTCAATGAGGATATTTCAGATGAAAGTTTCATCGCGGAAGAGCGGATCTCAAGCCTTGACCTCATCGTAACTGCTACCGGGCATCAAGAACTCAACATAATCACCGCGATCTACCTCAAATCCCGGGGAGTACGCCGGGCAGTCGCCTTGGTTACAAGCGCGGGGTATGGAACCATAGCCCGGCAGCTTGGGGTGGATGTGGTGATCCCTATGAAGTCCGTAGTGGTAGATTCCATCCGTTCCCATCTTATGGGGGGCGGGGTAAAGGGGATTCACCGCATTGGAGACGGCAACATCGGTATCATTGAACTTGAAATCGAAACCCGTGCGCCTGTGGCGGATAAGCCCATCACCGCGTTCCACCTCTCTTCAGGAGGTTTGCTGCTGTTGGTCAACCGGGGATCCCATTCCTTTATCCCCAAAGGGGATTACTGCTTTAAAGCTGGGGATCACATCATCCTGATCGCCAAAAACGGCAGTGAAAAGGAACTTGAAAAGTTCTTTGGTGCGCCCCTCTGAACGCGGGGGAGTCTTGACCAAAAAGAACCGGTAACTCTATAGTTGCAAGTACCTCACTCGTGTAGGGTGAGGGATTAATTGAAAAGGAGCACGGGATAAATGGAAAAAATTGCCAGTTTTCAAGTGGATCATCTGCGCTTAAAACCCGGGGTGTTCGTTTCTCGCCTGGATCGTTTTGGCCCGGTGGTACTCACCACCTTTGATCTTCGTTTTAAGGAGCCTAATAAGGAACCGGTGATTGATATGCCTGCCTTGCATACCATCGAACACCTGGGGGCAACGTTCCTCCGTTCCCATAAAGCCTCGGGAAACCAGGTGGTATATTTCGGCCCTATGGGATGTCGAACCGGTTTTTACCTCATCCTGGAAGGGGAACTCAGTTCTCCTGAGGTGCTTCCGCTGCTGCGGGAAATGCTGGATTGGATCCTTGCGTTTAAGGGGGCTATTCCCGGAGCCGCGGCAGCAGAATGTGGCAACTGGCAGGAACAGAACCTGGATATGGCCCAATGGGAAGCCCGGCGTTATGCGCGGATTCTGCAGGAGCCGACCCAGGAAAATCTCACCTATCCGGTCTAATCGTGTGGGAGACGCAAGCGCCGCTGATCAGAACCAAGCGGAGCATTGAACTAAGCCCAGAAGAGCGACAGGGACTTGAACGGTTTACGAAAACCGGGAAAGGGAGTGGTAGATTAGTGAAGCGGGCAGCCATCATCCTTGCCCTTGATACCTCAGACGACCGGAAACCCGATACCGAAGCAGATATTGCACTCCGTATCGGCGTGAGCCGCCAGACTGTCCAAAATGTAAAAAAGGATTTTGAGGCCGCAGCAGACCTGGCCGCTTTTTTACAACGTAAAAAACGGGAAACCCCGCCGATAACCCCTAAAATAACCGGCGACCTTGAAGCCCGTATCTTGGCCTTGGCCTGCAGTAAGCCCCCTGCTGGATACCGCAGTTGGACCTTAAGATTACTGGCCAATACCTGCGTGGAATTGCAGTATGTGGATACCATATCCCACATGACGATAAGCCGCCTTTTTAAAAAACGCCGCTTAAACCACACCTGTTTGTTGTTACAGGGTAAGTAGTAATCATACACCGAATCATCGCTTTGCTACTGGCACCCTGCTCTGTACTAAAGAACCGTCCTATAGTAAGGTAAAAAAGCACGTTGAAAACAGTATGTTATAAGGAAAAACATGAAAACCAGGGTGCGGTTTGTAGCCTTAGGCGGCGGCCAGGAAGTGGGGGCGAGTTGTTATTTCCTCCAAATAAATGAGTGGAATATCCTCTTGGATTGCGGCAAAGCTCCGCATCTTGCTCCTCAATTCTCCTTCATCTTAAGACCGCCCTTCCTCGAATCATTACGGCAGATTAACCATATCTTTATATCCCATAGTCACTATGACCATGTAGGAGAACTGGTATACCTGGCTTCAGCATGTACCCAGGGGAGCATTTATGCTACCCCCATCACCAAAGCCCTGATTGCCTACCTGTTTTGGGATATGGGAGCCACCTACCTAGGCGCAAAGACGAGCCGGCAGCAGGAATATGAAGAAATACGCATCAAGACGGCAATCAGTTCTATTATTGCTGAGGGGTATTGCCGTCCCATTCCCTTACCCGGTTATACGGTTACGTTCTACGAGGCAGGACATATACCCGGCGCGGCTATGGTACACATCAAAACCCCTGACCGAAGCATCCTCTATACTGGTGATTTTTCCTGTCAGCCCAGCGCGCTGACTCCCTCCTATATCTTACCTCATGGGCTGCAGTTTGATACGATTATTATGTGCGGGCTTCACGCAAAACACCCGTCCCATACCGCAGCGAGAATAAACAGACAGACCAGGTTACTCATGAAGTCAATACATAAAAAATTAGAAGCAGGCTATTCGGTGTATTTAGAAACAGCGCAGCTTACCAAAGCCTGGGAGGTTTTACAGGTTATCAATGATGCTATGGAAAAAAACAGCTTGCCTACGGTACCGGTATACATTGACCGGTACTTGCTTTCGTTGGCAGAAAACATGGAGCGTATGAACGTACGGGTCTTAAAGCCCTGGAATCATGCAGGTCCTGGTACAGTACCCGGGTTGTGGATTGGGCGAAAAGATCCTAAAGCTTTTTACACCCTTCCTAACATGCAAGGGTATACGAAAAAAGTTGACTTTTCATTGCATCCAACGTATCGTGAGTTAAAGCATTTTATACTCACCTATAATCCAAAAACCGTCATCCTGGTGCATACCGGGGATGATGTTGAAGGGGCCGCTAATTGTTTGGAAGCAGAACTCATGGCTTGTGCTGCTTGTAGAAGCCAGTTTATCTATGCTGAACATGGCGAAATATATACCATATAAATAAAATAAGTAAAGGAGTGCTTATGATACCAAAGGATGTCCTTGAAAAAGTGGATAATGTGATTGTCAAGCATACCAGTAGAATTACCCATAATCGAGATATATATCTGGTGGAAAATACGTTGTTGACCGAATACTGCTTGCATCCTGAATTTGACCCCTGGCAGATCGCAGCGCTGCTCAATACCCAAGCAGGTACCGAAGAGTACAACGGTTATAGGGTAATTTATAAGCTCAAGAACATGAACCTCAATATAAGTGAACGGAAGCAGATAATACAAACCGCGCTGCAGATGGGAGAAGTGGGGTTTAATTGTCTTAATGGGGATATACCTTCTTTTAAGCAATTCAGGGACTATACCGCGGCGTCGAATAAACACCCTAATGAGATGCGGTGCATCCTGATGGCTCTTTTTGTAAATCACCCGGCACTGCAGAAACTTGAGCACGCTCAGGATATCTTGCATCTGAGTAGATCCTATGCAAAAAATTGTCTTTTAGATATTATTTATAACGCAGAGGATATATACCGTGCCCATGAAAGGGATATACCCAGTTCAGAACGGTTTGAGCAGCAACTTGCCCGTAAAGAAGAGCAGCTACGCAGGACTCACGAGATACTGGAAGAACTGCAAAATGACTTTGAAATCCAAATACAAGAAAGCAAGACCCAGGAAATAGCGAATTTTTTTTCATCCTTGAATTCAGAAAAATACGGTTTTATTCTTGATGGATTGCTTGCCACTAAAGCAGGATTAGATGAGCTTAAGAAGCGCAGGTACGAATTACCGGTCGAGATAAACGGGCTTACCATCTTGATACGGAAACTCGTCCAGTTTATAAAAGATAGCGGCATTAATCCGGTACTCCGGGTTGGTACGATCATGATGGTCAAAATTAAAGATATTGAAAATTACACGTACCGGGGTTCACCCTTTAAAGATGAGAGAGAAGTCAAAAAGGTGGAAGTCATTTCACCAGGTTGGCAGTTTAAGGACAAAGACATACAATTATCCCGTCCTACAATAAAAGAAATAAAAGAGGAAAAATATGACAGATGATCATGACGAACTATGTGTGGGTATTGATTTAGGTACCACCAATTCGGTGTTATCCATCATAAATCTCACCCCCAGCGGCAACATCGTGAACAAGGTGGTGGATATTACCCGGTATGAGGATGTGTTTTCCACCACGGTTCATGCTGATGGATTCAAAGGCTGTACGGTAAAAAAACCCTTGCTTCCCTCGTACGTGTATTACCGGGAGGATCGCAAGGGGGACTTGAAACCGCTCGTCGGTGATTTCGCCAAAAGACAGTACACGATGCGGCCTACGTTTGTGGCTCGATCCATAAAGAGCCAGATGGGACAAACCAGTTTGAGCGGCCTCAGTCCTGATATTCCAGACAAGACCCCTGAGGCAATCTCGGCGCAGATCCTCAAACACATGCTTTCAGAAATTAAACGGGTGTATCACCGGGATATCCGGGATGCGATCATTACCGTACCCGCTAGTTTTGATGCGGCCATGTGTCAAGCCACGGTTGAAGCAGCAAGACTTGCCGGGATCGACGTGCTCAATAAAGATAGAAGTAAGCGGCAGGTCCTGCTTTCTGAACCCAATGCGGTGATGTATGATTTACTCAATCAAATGCAAAAAGGAGAAATACCAGCCCACATCCTGGATACGTCACGAGCGCAAAAAGTCTTGGTGTTTGATATTGGAGGAGGAACCCTGGATATAACCTTACATACCATCAGCAGAAATGATAAAAATAAGGAGATTTTACAAATGGATGAGATTGCCACTAACCGGTACACCCGTCTTGGCGGAGATGACTTTGATTTGTTTTTGGCCCAGGAAATGTATATCCGGTACTGCAATCAATATCGCAATACCCCCAGTATCGTACACAAGATAGAAGCAGAAAGAGAAGAAGTAATGGCACAGTTAGTAAGTTATTCTGAAAATTTAAAAATAGATATCAATGATCAAGTGTCAAGTACCCAAGCTGATACTTGGGGAGATGAAGCCATCGAGAGTTCTGTAGGCGGCCGTATGCATAACGGCTATGCATACGATGATACCTTCAGCAAGGATCAATTTGAAAAAATTCTTGATCCCCTATTAGGAAATCACTTACAGTATCAAGACTACAAACGTTTTGATACAATTCAGAATGAAACATCGATCAATACCATTATTTACCCTATACTGGATGTGTTAAAAAAAGCATCCCATAAACTACAGGCTCATACGGTCGTGGTTGATGCGGTCGTGTTAAACGGCGGCATGTCTAAACTGTACCTCATCCAAGACAGGCTTGAACGGTTTTTTGGTTTTAAGCCTATTGTTGCCCTGGATCCTGACCAGGCAGTTGCCCGGGGTGCAGCGGTGTATCATTATTATCTCCATAAATACGGGGAAGCGGATGTGGGATTACCGGTGAATACCGGTAATAAGTCGGGCATACAATTAAGAAATACCATATTAAACGAGGCCCTCTTCCTGGGAACCAAGGGAGGCGCCCATGAATTATTGGTGGACGCCGGATCAGAACTACCCTTTGTTTCGAACAACATCGATGGATTTTCGATAGATCCCCATCAGAATAAAATCAAAATACCTATACGGAGAAAAGATACTTCAGGAGGGTATACGACGATTGCCTCCGGGGAAATGAGCTTTGAAAAACCCTATAAAAACGGGGCAACGGTTTCTATTCAATTTACCCTCAGCCGTAGTAAGATCCTGTCTTTCAAAGCTTCAACTGGTTTTGAAGAGGGGATAACCACCATCTCGGTTGATAAAGGGACGACCGTTGCTTCCCGGTACTTAATGGCTCCCAAACAGGGATCATCCCTGATTCCCACCAATGAAATCACCAAACTTGCCGCTTTATACCAGCAAAGAAGAAAGGGGAATAGAGATGATATTAACAAACGAATTAAGTTATGCATAAGAACGATCCTTTCGTGCAGCAATTATGCTGACTTTGCCGAGGTCATACTAAAGGATCTGTACAAACAGCAGCAGCAGCAGAAACGGGATGAATTTTTTGTCCAGCGTTTGCTGGTTCTCTCCCGGAAGTTTGCTCCAAGATGGGATAAACCCTATCGGCAAGTACTGGTTGAGCGGTGCATTACTATTGCTTCGGCAATTAACCATACGTTCCTCTCCATAAGCGGGGATAAAGTCGCCACCATTAATGAAGCGATCCGGAACATCGGCTTATTCGGTGATACCCAGCAGCTTGAAACCCTACTTGCCTTTCATGATAAGGGTACCCGGTATGAGGATACGCTCATCTATGCCCACGCAGTATCACAAACCTCGGTGGCATGGATCTATGATCGGATACAGGAAACCTCTTTACGCAGCAGTTTATGGGGAATAGGCGTGGGTTTGCAGCGGAACGGCAAAGCATCTGAATCCTTGGACCTGCATGAAGTGGTGAATAAAATACTAGAAATCATGGAGAATCATACCTTAAACAGCAATAACCGGCAATGCGCGCTGATTTCACTCGGTTTGATCTGCGATCAACGGGAAAGCGCAGTAGATCCGGTAAGCAGAGACTTTGCAGATACGGTACAGGATCGTATTCAAAAGATCATGGTCTATTACGAAACCACTAAACATCTCACGGTTGCCCTCCAGTTGCTTAAAGGGGAATTGTTGAGTGAAGAAGATGAACGGTTTTTGTTACAGAAAATAAACGACGTGGATGACGATGAAGAATAACAGAAAACAGGGGATGTACGCGGTTCTTTCTAAGCGCTCCGGCCCGTTTACGCCCCCCGCAGGGGCAAGGTACGTTCGCTGGTGGGCTTGTAAGATTATCTTTGCGGGAGGTACAATAGAGCTATGTTAGATAAACTTACCCAGAAAATATCCGATGCGCTCAGGACTATTTCCGGCAAGAGCGCCATTACGGAAAAAAATATCAATGATGCAGTAGAAACCATTAAGATGGCCTTGTTAGAAGCGGATGTAAACCTACGGGTAGTCCGCCGTTTTGTCAATGCCACCATAGATGAGGCTAAGGGAGAGAAGGTACTCCGTTCGGTCAATCCGGGACAGCAATTTATTAAGATTGTTCATGACAAGCTTGTGTTTTTTTTGGGGGATACCAAACAGGATCTACACCTGAAGGGGCCGGATACCCTTTCTTGCATCCTGATGTTGGGGCTTCAGGGTTCAGGAAAGACCACCAGCTCTGCCAAGTTGGCCCTTAGGCTTAAAAAGGAAGGGAGGCATCCGTTACTGGTGGCTTGCGACCTAGTCAGGCCCGCAGCCATAGAGCAGCTTGTGATTTTGGGAAATCAAGTGGAGGTACCGGTCTACCAAAAAACCGGGGCCACGGACAGCGTCAAGGTGTATAAAGAGGCGGTGAACTGGGCGCGGCAAAATCTGATCGATACCCTGATCATTGATACCACAGGCCGGCTCCAGATAGATGAACCTATGATGGCGGAACTTTCCCGGTTGAAGCAGGCTGCTGCACCAGACGAACTGCTCCTGGTGGCGGATTCCATGACCGGTCAGTCTGCGGTAGATATTGCCAAGGTTTTTGATGAAAAGGTCGGTCTTACCGGGGTGGTGTTAACCAAATTCGATTCCGATACGCGGGGTGGCGCGGCTTTATCCCTCAAGACCATCACAGGCAAACCCCTCAAGTTCGTGGGTACTGGGGAAAAACCCGAAGACTTTGAACTTTTCCATCCGGATCGTATTGCAGGCCGGATCTTGGGCATGGGGGATGTGGTAAGCCTGGTTGAAAAAGCCCAAGCAGTGATCAACCAAAAAGAAGCGGAAGCCCTGCAGAAGAAGATGGAAAAGGAGACCTTTACCCTGGATGATTGGCTTAATCAACTCCGGTCGATGAAGAAGATGGGTTCCCTCCAATCTATGCTGGATATGATCCCCGGTATAGCGGGAAAGGTAAGCGAAGAGGATATTAACAAAGAGGATTTCAAAGGGCAAGAGGCTATATTAACCTCCATGACCCGGAAAGAACGGTTGAATCATCTGATTATAGGCCCTTCCCGGCGTTCCCGTATAGCTCGGGGATCCGGTACATCGGTGGCGGAAGTGGCCCGGCTCATCAAGAAATTTGAAAAGATGCGTACCATGATGAAAAAGATGACTAAGCTGAATCGAAATCCTGCATCCCAAGCCATGATGGCCCGGATACAGCCTTGGTTTAAATAAGCACCTGCGCACCTGCAGTGGGCGTAGTGAGTACGGCGTAGTTACCAAGTACGGAGCACGCCCCTTCGTTCCTACTTCAAGTGATGAGTGGTATCCAATACTGGGGTATTGGGGCTTGGCAGTATGACATAGCAGGTTTCGCTATTTGAATTGCTGCGGTCCTGGGTGCCCCATTGACTAAAAGCCTTGTTTTTTGTATACATAAAATTCAGCTGAAGCAGTTCTTGCCAAACAAGGGTTTGCCAAGATGTTCGTATGTATAGCTAATCGGATTCCCTGGTACAGAGGGAACCCATGAGGAGGACCTCCATGAGCGCCAGAATTAGGCTCAAAAGATTCGGAACCAAGAAACGGCCCTATTACCGCATAGTGGTTATGGATAAACATGCCCCCCGGGATGGAAAAGCCATTGAAGAACTAGGGTATTACCATCCCATTGAAAAGGAAGACCAGCAGATCCGGTTTAACGAGGAACGGGTAAAACTTTGGCTTCAACAGGGAGCCACCGTAAGCGATACGGTTCATACTATCCTTAACAAGCAGGGCGTCTTTTTATAAGTTCGTTTTTATGAGAGGCAGTTTCAAAAGGTCGATTTTTGCAACTGGTTCGTTATGCTTCGGTAGGATGAAGCCATGATACACGAAAGGGAAGGTGGAGAAGTGGAAAAAGATCTGGTTGAATATATTGTAAAGTCTTTGGTTGATGATCCTTCGTCGGTATCGGTCAGTGTTGTGGAAGGAGAAAAATCCACTATATTGGAGCTTAAGGTTGCCCCTGATGACATCGGCAAGGTTATCGGTAAACATGGCCGGATTGCTAAGGCCATCAGGACCGTTTTACAGGCAGCAACCGCAAAAGGAGGTAAGCACACCGTTCTTGAAATATTGGACTGATAGGGATAAACCGAGGGGTGAGCAAAATGACTGAACAGTTTGTCGTGGGCGTAATAGGTGCTCCCTTTGGAATTAAAGGTCATGTGAAGGTGCGTTCCTTTTCCGGTGAGTATGAGCATCTCAAGACGCTTGATACCGTCATGGTTCGATGTGGGGAGCTTGAACGGGTCCTTGAGTTGGAAGAAACCGTACCGGTTACCCGGGCTTTGGGAATGAAATTCAAGGGAATTGATACCCCGGAACGGGCCAAAACCCTTACCGGAGGGGAATTGATAACTGATAGGGCCCATGCAGTGCCGCTTAAACAAGATGAATTTTATGTAGAAGATCTTCGGGGCATAGAAGTGCTGGGTGATGGTGAGGTATTGGGGCGTATCAGTGATGTTTTTGAAGGCGGAGGGGGGCATCTCATTGAAATCCGTCTTACTTCCGGTGCATTAAAGCTGGTTCCCTTTAGAAATGAATTCTTTGGGGATATATGCCTTGAGAAGGGTACGGCGGTCTTGTTGGAACAGTGGATACTGGCATGACCTATACGGTTCTTTCTTTGTTCCCAGAACTGATCGATGCTTTTTTTACCCTTTCTATTTTAGGCAAGGCGGTAAACCGGGGAATAGTGGGGTATCGTTCTGTAAATATCCGGGACTTCGCGCTGGATAAGCATAAAACCTGTGATGACGCCCCCTATGGGGGAGGAGCGGGGATGCTTATGATGGCCGAGCCAGTGGGACGGGCATTGACTTCCCTGGGGCTCCCTAATCGTTTCGATCCGCAGACCGTAGTGTCCCAGACCGGCAAGCCTCGGGTCCTGTATCTGTCCCCTGCAGGACGGCCTTTTACACAGGAGAAGGCCAAAGAACTGGCCGGAGAAACTGAACTCATCCTTCTGTGCGGCCGGTATGAGGGTTTGGATCAGCGTATTATTGATGCGTATGTGGATGAGGAGATTTCCATTGGGGATTACGTGCTTTCCTCAGGGGAAGTTGCGGCCCTGGTGCTCATTGATGCTACCTACCGCTTGATAGAAGCGGTGATTACCCCGGCGTCCCTGGAAGAGGAGAGTTTTTCGAGTGGTTTACTGGAGTATCCCCAGTATACGCGGCCAGAGCTGTATGGTACGCTTAAGGTTCCAGAGGTATTACTTTCAGGACACCATGAAAACATACGGCAGTGGCGCCTTCAGAAACAAATTGAAAAAACCCTTGCTCTACGTCCGGATCTTATTCGGCAGGGCGAGGAAGCGGGCCTGTTCGACAGGGAAACCCGTACTATTATAGCAGAACTACGGAATAAGAGCGCAGGATAAACCCTGCCATTCCAAGGGGGAGAAATGAGCGAAATAAAAGCAGGCATCAAGGAAATTGTGGCTTCTCAAATGAAAAGCGAACTTGATCAATTCAAGGTAGGCGATACGGTAAAAGTTCATTTTAAGATCGTTGAAGGCAAGAACGAGCGGATTCAGGTGTATGAGGGCCTGGTAATCGCCATTAAGAATGCCCAACTGAGCAGAACCTTTACCGTTAGGAAGAACTCCTATGGGGTCGGGGTTGAACGGGTGTTCCCCCTGCATTCTCCACGGATAGCCAAGGTTGAACTGGTACGTCCTGGTAAAGTCCGCCGGGCAAAGCTCTACTACATCAGAAGTAAAATCGGTAAAGCTGCCAAAATCAAGGAACTTATTTCCAAGAAGAAAAAGCAGCCCAAGGTTGTTACAGAAGCCACTAATGGCTGACCTTGCGGTGGAAGCATTCCCCTGAATATGAGTTGCCTGGTAATTCAGGGGACGGTACTGGGGTGAACAAGTCCCAGAAGGGCCGGGAAGGTGAAGCCCGGGCTGCGGTATTTTTGGAGGCTGCAGGAATGCGTATCATCGCTCGGAATGTACGCTCAAAGGCTGGAGAGATCGATTTGGTTGCCCTTGATGGGGATACCATTGTATTCATTGAAGTCAAGACCTGGTCTGTGTATCCTATTGAGGAGTTGTACTACGGAATTGACGAGAAAAAACAGCGCCGTATCATTGAAACCGCTAAGCATTTTCTTTTTTCCCATCGAAAATATAATGGTATGGTTGTTCGTTTTGATGTTGTATTTATTGGACCGGAGCTTATTACCCATCTTGTATCAGCTTTTATGGAGTGTGGATGATAATGATTCAGGGAGAGGTTCAAGAGGAGCATTATCGAAGACCTGTTGAATTAGAATCGTTGAAACATAAGATTAACGATCAGACGTATCTTTACGATGCCATCAACTGTTTGGCCATGCTATTGAGTAATGAGATTCTGAATACACTCCAGGGAGGAATCATTGAGTATACGGGGCGGATCCAAGCGCAGGGGGTATCGACGCCGGAATCGGGATACTACTAACGGTCCTGAACAGAGCAAACCTGGTAAAAAGACCACAGATCATTCTCGGTCTAATTTTGGACGGGGAACTACCTACGAGCGGTTGCGATGGACTCCGCCGGTATTATCTCTTGAACCCCTTCCGGTACCAGATTGTCCGTACTGCGGTAAACCCATTAAAGATCTCGCTGCAGCAGTAAGCGATAAATATTCAGATACACCGGTTCATTTTGACTGTATCATCGCTCAAATTGCTGAAAGCGAAACCCTGGAAAAAGGGGATTCCATAGCCTACATTGGGGGAGGATGTTTTGGGATTCTTAAGTTCACCGGGTCTCCGCATGGGCCTCGGTTTATCATCAAAAAAGTGGTAGCATGGGAGGACAGGGAACACCGAGCGGACTGGCGGAAAACAATCAGCGAACGGTATTTCATGCTATAAATGGAGGGAGTATGATTGGAATCATTGGAGCGATGGAAGATGAAATTATCCTGCTTCGTTCAGCCCTGACCAATCCGCAGGTCAACACTATAGGGGGCTTTGATTTTTTTACGGGTGAACTTGAGGGAAAGCCGGTAGTTTTATTACGATCCGGGGTGGGCAAGGTGAATGCTGCGGTAGGCTGCGCCTTGCTCATTACCACCTATCACGCAGAGCTAGTCATTAATACCGGATCCGCTGGGGGTATTGATCCCAGGCTCAACTTCGGGGACGCCATTATTTCCGATGGCTCGGTGTACCATGATGTAGATGTTACTGCTTTTAATTACGCTGCTGGCCAGCTTCCCGGTATGCCTACCGTATTTCCGGTTTCTGAGGATCTGATCCGTCGAGCGGAACAGGCAGTAGAGGAGTTAAAACAGGAGCGCAAGCTTCCCGCGGGATTTAATTATGTGAGAGGTCTGATTGGTTCAGGAGACGTTTTCATGCACGACCCGGCTCGTATTGCGGTGCTTCGTACGCTGTTCCCTGATATCAAGGCAGTGGAAATGGAAGGGGCTGCGGTGGCTCAGAGTTGCTTCTTGTTTAAAGTGCCTGCCCTGATCATCCGGGCCCTTTCGGATATTGCAGGGGCTGAATCGCCCCTTAAGTTCAGTGAATTTCTTCCGGTTGCATCCAAACATTCTGCAGCAATAGTGCTTCGGATCATCCGTAATAGCTGATTAGTATCCTCTCCTACCATGCCAGGGGGAACCATTCCCCCTGTGGCGGGGCTGGTTAGGGAAATCTGGTCTTGCCGGGAAGAACCACTGTTCCGATGGAACTAAATCGTACTCTTTATTATTGAGGGTAAGTTTAGCAGCCCTTAAAAAACGGGATTCCGCCTTCTGGGATGCCCACGCGTAACCCTCAATACTTACGTTTGCCCCTTCCTTGAGACCATCAATAAAGCCGATAAACCGTTCAAGCCCCAAGATATAGTAGTTTATATCCTTATCTTGCAGGGCGATCATGCCCTGTTGGATACCGAGGGTACCGGTAACCTTCAGGGTTTCAGGTGGGGTACTGGGCCCTCGGAAATTAAACCGGTCCCAGGTATTCCGTTGCTGGGCAGCAACGAGTCCTCCCACGGCTAAGGCCAGGAGGATAACAAAAACGCTTCTTTTCATGGTATATACACTCCATAAAAACCAAAATAGGTACGAAACAGGGCTTCCGTGGAAACCCGTTCTTTGATGAGGCCAACGGCCTTACTACTATATAAGCATAAACCGTGCCAAGATAAGCATATCACCATCAGATTCTGCAAAGCCTTGTAGAACGGTAGCAAACTATAACAGAAAGAAATAGAGCTTATTCCAAAACCTCAATTTATACGGGTTTAGAGGAATTGGTTCTGTTCAGAGAGGACTAACAAGCGGGCAAAATTTTCCCACCTGAGTAAAATATACCTTGCTCTATGCGCTATAGCCGACAGCCACGCATCACCCTGTTGCTTATCGTAGCATAGCTATTTCAGCCCAGACTTTACTTGAAGCAGGAACGAAGGGACGTACGCCCCCCTTACTAACAACGCAGCCCCCAAGTCGCCCGCCGCAGGCGTTGTACTCCCTGGGGCTCAGCCGTATAATCCTAAGGTATGAATTACTATGCGCTGCAGATTAAAACCCGATCAGAAGAGAAATACATAAAACTTTTTAAAGCTCTTCATCCAGAATGTACGGTTCCTATCTATTTTCCTCAGCGGAAACTCGATATCCGCCGGCAAGGGGTGCTTATCCATTCCAATGCGGCCATTTTTCCCGGCTATATTTTCATTGAGTTAGGGGAAACCGACGATATTCTCGACCTTCATTGGGCCTTCCGCAAAACCGAAGGATTTTACCGGTTTTTACGGTCCAATCAAAATATCACCGCACTGGCCGGTAAGGATCTGGAGGTAGTGCTCCATTTCATCAAAAAAGTTGGCCCCATTGCGGGAAAATCCAAAGTCTACTTTGATGAGAACGCCCGGATCGTAGTTACCGAAGGACCCTTAATGGGACTTGAGGGAAAGATAATAAAAGTCGATAAGAGAAAAGGGAGGGCAAAGATCAAGCTGGATCTCTATGAGGATTCTTTTGCTATTGATTTGGCTTTTGAAATGATAGATGCCGCAGAAATGCTAGGAAACCAATGATGGGCAATAAGATGAACCGATATAGATAAGAGATACATGCTGAAAAAAGATACCCTATGACAGAAAAACACAGAACCCCCTTACCACCAGAGCGTTTATACATCATCGGGGCAGGTTTCGCGGGGCAGACCCTGGCGCAGGAAATCAAAGTAAAGGCTATCTTCGGTGAAGTGGTGGCTTTTCTGGATGATGACCCGGAAAAGATAGGCAGGAAAATCGAGGGGATTCCGGTACTGGGGCCGATCCGGGATGTAGCCCAGCTTTTGCGGATGAAGGGGGCTGATGAAGCCATCATCGCTATCCCCAGTGCTTCCCGGGAATACCTCAAGGATATCTACCATACCCTCAAACAAGCGGGTTTCCAGCGGATCCGGATCTTGCCCGGGATTTCCCAGATCCTCGAAGGGGATGCACACCTCATTCAAACCCGTTCCATTGATCCGCAAGACTTGTTAGGACGGACGCCGATAACGGTAAACCTGAAAGAAAGCCTGGCCTACCTTAGGGGAAAACGGGTGCTGGTTACCGGTGCGGGAGGTTCCATCGGAAGCGAACTCTGCCGGCAGCTTCTTTCTGGAGGAGCGGCCCGGCTCTATCTGTTTGGCCACGGAGAAAATGCCATCTATCAGATTGACCGGGAACTCAGACTCCTCCAAGAGGAAGGGGTGGGAGAAAAGGCCACCCTGGTACCGATCATTGGAGAACTCAAGGATACGCGGTATATGGATTACATCTTGGAACGCCTCAAGGTCGATGTGATTTTCCATACTGCCGCATATAAGCACGTTCCCATGATGGAAGAAAACCCCGTGGCAGCTATTGAAAACAACTTCTTTGGGACTGCCAACCTCATTGCCGCGGCCCGAAAGCAGGGGGTAGCGCGTTTCGTGCACATTACCACAGACAAGGCAGTGGAACCGGTATCGGTTTACGGGGTGTCCAAGTACCTCTGCGAGCGCTTGGTTCTGGAAGAAGCAGCTCAAGCCGCAGCCTCCCAGGGCTCTGCCGATGCTGTGTACCCCCATTTCATGGTGGTGCGGTTCGGCAATGTGCTCGGTTCCCGCGGTTCTATCATGCCTCTTTTCCAGCAACAGATTGAAAAAGGAGGGCCGGTAACCGTAACCCATCCTCAGATGCGGCGCTGGTTTATGACCATCCCTGAAGCTTGTTCGCTGGTGCTCAAAGCCGGGGGAGTGGGGGAAAATGGAAACCTCTACCTCCTTGATATGGGGGAACCGGTACGGATCCGGGATATGGCAGAGCAGATGATCCGGTTCTATGGGTTTGAACCGGAAACAGACATCAAGATCGAATATATCGGGCTTCGTCCTGGAGAACGGCTAGGGGAAAAGCTCTGGGGAGATGATGAACTGCCTAGACAGACCGAGTTTAACCGTATCCTCAAGGTGGAGCGAAAAAAGCCCTATAAAGAGAATATCCAGGAACTGATGGAGCACTTGCGGCCTATCTGCTGGTTTGATCCAGAACACCCGGACCTGTATCGGGATCCCAAGCGGCTGCGGGACATACTCAAGGAGGCTATTCCTCGTTATGTGGATGGATAAGGGGGATATTCCCTTTGCGCGGCCCTTCATCGGCCCAGAAGAAGAAGAGGCAGTACTGCGGGTACTCCGTTCCGGTTGGCTCACCACGGGCCTTGAGGTCCTGGCCTTTGAAGCGGAATTCACCCGGTTTCTTGAGGGCTCCGGGGGAAGACTCCCGGGTTTGCAGAGCCTTGCGGTCAATTCTGCCACCAGCGGCCTGCACCTTGCCCTGGAAGCCTGTGGTATCCGTACCGGAGACCTCGTGCTGGTTCCGGCCTATACCTTTGTTTCCACCGCCGAAGTGGTTCGCTACCTGCACGCCGAGGTGGTTTTTGTGGATACTGCCCCGGGAACCTTTCATATAGACCCCCAGGCCCTGGAAGCAACCTTGGTGCGGCTTTGCAGAGGGGAAGGGGCATATCCTCAGCGCCATGGCCCGGGCAGCTTTGGCCCCCGGGGTACCCCCAAGGCAGTGATCCCTGTTCACTACGGCGGTCTTCCCTGTGATATGGATGCCATCATGGCTATTGCCCGCAGGTACGGCCTCAGGGTAATTGAAGATGCCGCCCATGCGTTCCCCTCCCAACTGAGCAACGGGTCCTGGGCAGGAACCATCGGAGATCTGGGGGTATTCTCGTTTTATGCCACCAAAACGCTCACCACTGGAGAAGGGGGTATGGTGGTCAGCCGGGATCCGGAGATCGCCGGTAGGATCGCACTCATGCGTTCCCACGGTATAGACCGGAGTGTGTGGCACCGCTATACCGATACCAAGGCTTCTTGGTACTATGAGGTAGTGGCTGCGGGGTATAAATACAACATGCCAGACCTCTTAGCCGCTTTAGGCAGGGCGCAACTCGCCCGGGCAATGGAACTCTTAGCCATGAGAAGGAAGATTGCTGCGGCCTATGATACAGCCTTTCATGATGGGCTTCCTGTTTCTTTGCCCCCTACTGGTCCGGGGGATGCCCGGCACCTATATCCTTTACGGCTTAATCTGGAACGGCTCTCTATTACCCGGGATAAGGTTATCGAAAAAATCCAGGCTGCTCGCGTGGGGGTTTCGGTACATTTCATTCCCCTGCATATCATGCCCTATTACCGGGACCGGTATAGCCTTATTGAGGCTGATTTCCCTGAATCTATGAGGAGTTTTCAGCAGGTCATTTCCTTACCTCTATGGCCGGGGATGCAGTATGCACAGATTGACCGGGTGATTACCGTGGTTAAAACCATTGCCCAGGAATATAGCCGATCTTGATTAAGGTTAATGTAAGGATGTAAAAGAGTGGTGTTTGTAGATGATAATATGATACCGGATGGTTTATATGCCCTAACCATACGGGCGCCTATGGCTAAAGGGCGTTTGAACCGCCTTGAATGTCCTCCCTTGCCTTCAGGCTATACCCTGATTCAAGGTAAGGATATCCCCGGTACGAATCAGTTGGACCAGTTCCCGGTACCGATCTTTGCTATGGAGGCTGTTTCGTATAGAGGCGAACCAGTAGCCCTCTTGGTAGGGCCTGATATGGGTAAACTTCAGGAATACGCTGTCCAGTGTCAGGTCATCGCGGATGAGGATACTCCGTTTTTTTTCCAGACCCTGCCTGATGCTGAGGGGGTCTTAGCGGAACGAACCCTGATGGCCCCTCATGATGCGATCGATTCTGAGGAGGATATCCCCCCCATAACGGTACAAGGAACCTATCAAACCGGAATCCAGGAACATTGGTATGCAGATCCCCAGGGCGCAGTGGCAATATACACCGGGGAAAGGAGTCATATCGCGATTCATACCGCTACCCAATGGCCTTTGCACGTTAAACGGTCGGTATCCCAGGTCCTCAGGATTCCCTTGGAGGAGGTAGTAGTTGAAGCTGCTGCCCTGGGAGTGCACTTGGACGGGAAACTGTGGTACCCTTCCCTCATTGCCTGCCAAGCCGCGTTAGGGGCATACATCACCCACAAGCCGGTAAAATTGGTATTAACCAGGGAAGAGGACTTCCGGTATTCTCCCAAACGCCCCTTCACGATGATTGGGCTCCGCAGTACCCTGGGGAAATCAGGGGAGATCCGGGAAACCGAGATCTCCGTGAAAACCGACCTGGGCGCTCAAGGGGTTTTTACTGATGAACTACTGGATCAGACCTGCCTTGGCAGCTTAGGGGCCTATAGGCTCGCTCCGTTTAAGCTCCAAGGAACTGCCCTCACCACGAACATCCCTCCCCAAGGCCCCTTGGCAGGGTTTGGTTTATCTCAAGGTTTCTTTGCCATAGAACGGCACGTTTCCCGCATTGCCGATACCCTGCATCAGGATCCTGCAACATGGCGAAAACAGCATGTGTTCCCCAAACACTCGTCCTTGGGTATCGGGGCTTCGGTAAAGACGGCTCCAGTAGAACAGCTCATTGATACCACCGCAGCCAAAAGTGATTATTACCGGAAATGGGCCGCCTATGAGCTGCTGCGCAGCCACCGCCACGGAAGCTCCTGGGTGGCAAAAGACGAGAACCCCCGGGGAATAGGCATTGCCCTGGCGTATCAGGGCAACGGTTTCTTATACCCCCCGGATGATGGGGTTTCCTATGGGCTAGTAGTACGGTTGGAAACAGATGGATCCTTGGAAATACGCAGCCCCTCCTGTACTACTGAATATGCCCAACTGTGGCGGAAGATCGCCGGGGAGATTCTGTCGATTGATGCAGAGCTGATCCGGATCCAGGCAGTTCCCACCGGGCAGCTCCCTGATGCTGGGTCTGCAGGCAATACCCGGCATCTTGCAGAGCTGAGTCCCCTGCTGGAAAAGGCCTGCCGGACCATACAGCAGCAGCGGTTCCAGGTTCCCCTCCCCATCACCGAACGCTGCTCTTATGTCCCTTCCCTCAAAGTACCTTGGGAAGGGAGCTCATCGGTTCCTGTTAACCGACTCTATGACGAACACGCCCTTGCCCGGTTGGGATGGGGCGCGGCAGTGGTAGAAGTAGCCATAGATCCCATAGCCTATACCCCTATAATCCGGGGGATCTGGCTGGGGATAGCAGGAGGCCGGATTCTTTCGGAAAAACAGGCCCGGCGTACCCTGAGCTATGCAACGATCCAAGCCCTGGGATGGGCTACCCAGGAACGGCTCTTCTATACTGAAGGGGAGATCCCTGAACGCCTGTTTTATACCTATGGGATGCTAGACCCAGAAGACATACCGATCATACAGGTTGATTTTATCGGGCAAGATACTGGGTATCCCCAGGGTATTGAAGAATTACCCTTTAGTTCAATTCCCGCGGCGTATGTCCAGGCGGTTTCTCAGGCTATGGATCATCCCTTTGAAACCATTCCGCTCGGTGCGCAAGAGATCTGGGAAGTGGAAAACCAGCGAAAAAAAGAAGAGGCCCTATGACCATAGGATTCACCCTTAACCAGGAAAAGGTAACGGTCCATACTGCTCCGGATACCCGGCTCATTGATATACTACGGGAGCGATTCTCCCTTACCTGTGCCAAATCAGGATGTTTAACCGGATGCTGTGGAGCCTGCTCGGTTATTTTTAACGATAACGTGGTCAAATCCTGCCTGATCCCGGGTTTTCGGGTCCAGGACAGTACCATTATTACCCTTGAAGGCTTTGCAAAGACCGAGGCGTACCAGGACATCATCAAAGGCTTTGCAGAAGCCGGGGTTGTAACCTGCGGCTACTGCGACAGCGGCAAAATTTTAACCATGGAAACCATCCTTACTAAGAAGCCCCGACCCAGTGCTCGAAAAGACATCCTGGCAGAACTGCGGGGGATCCGATGCCGCTGTACTGAACCGGAAAGCCTGGTTGCTGCGGTTTTGGCCATAGCGGATATTCGGCAACGGAGATTGTATGGACGCAGCGCTTAATCAGGTCTGGTCTCCTACCAGTTTTCAGGACCTCTTCAGCACCTGGGCACGGTTTCCCGATGCTCTGCCTATTGCGGGAGGAACCCAAGTCCTCCGCGGTCAGGCCAAGCATGTACCGGTCTTGCCCAAGCACATCCTCTCCCTGGACCAGTTGGAAGAGCTGCGCCGTATTACCCGAACCGAACGGTACCTGGAAATCGGGGCTATGGTAAAATTAAATGACCTCATCAACCTGGGAAAAGTCGTTCCCGAGGTACTGACCCAGTGTTTGCTGGGTATTATCGGGCCGCAGATTCGCAACCTTGCCACCATCGGGGGCAATATCTGTACCGCCACGTGCCACTTGGATGCCACGGCGCCGATGATAGCCTTGGACGCGCATTACGAATTACGCAATGCCACAGGCGCCCGGTGGATTTCCACCTCCCGGTTTTATGCTTTGCAAGGCCCTGCGGGCTTAGGTCAGCAGGAACTGTTGACCCGGATCCGCATTCCTCTGGATCAGTGGACCTATTCGGCCTATACCAAATACAAGCCCCAAGAAACCGGTGGAGAAGGAGGGGTTGTCGCGCTTATCCTGCGAAATCAAAAGAACGTGCTTACCGATATACGGCTTGTCTTTGTGGGAGACCAGATAATCCATAATAAGAACAGTGAAGCCTTGCTGCGGGGGAAGCGGCTTCCCCTGGACAGGAAGCATGTGCTCATGTTTGTGGAAGATTGGAAGGCGCACTTAGATGCGCTCGATATGGCCGTGGATCTATTACAGGCCCGTTTATTGAATTTCATTGAATCCAGGCTGCTGGCTCTGGTGGATTAAGCCCTAATTAGAAGCCATTTCGGGGGCCTCGCTCGCCATCGCTATTCCCTTTATAGCTCGTTGATCTGCTCCCCGGTAAGCCCGGTCGCTTGGACTATTTGTCCTATGGGCATACCAATAGCCTTTAGATTCCGGGCTACTTTTTTAACGCCCTCCTCTAAGCCTTCCCGGTGTCCTTCCTGGTGGGCGCCTTGCATTCGGGAATAGTCATCCCGCTGCGCTTTTAACCGCGCTTCATAAAGCATCCGGGTTGCCTCGTCTTCACTCATCACTTGCAGTTTGCTATACGCCTCTCTTATCATCGGGTTCTTCCTTGCTAACATCGTAAACTCCTCCTCCCGTTCCGCCTT
>JAISGE010000031.1 GCA_031263265.1 Treponema sp. | reverse complement strand
ACCCCCACCCCACACACCACCACCCACCCATGCGGGTGCCGGGGGGGGGGCCCCCCCCCCCCAAAAACTAATTTATGCTGACATAAAAACCAATCTTTCACGACAGTAATACCACCTTTTTATAGCAGCAGACCAAACCACCGCTATTTTTTAGAACCTCATGTTTATAGGATACACGCTTACATAGTGGTTATTATTCTTAACTATGTGATAATACCCTATCACATTAATTTTTCATTGTCTAGGGTATTTTAGAAAAAAACAAAAAACAGCGTAAAAAAATACAAATGAGGTTATCAGGCCTCGGAGGATATGACATATAGAGAAGTATTACGGCAAAGCAATCATCTCGAAGGACTAACCCAGGGGATTGAGGAAGTAGCAAAGTTTAAGGTTTAGGGGCATTAAATGCTTGGACAGACTTCACTGCCTCCCCTGTGCGCTGCGCTCTATACCGGATTACCGTTTTGCTAAAGCCCCACAGCAATGCTTGTATTTTCTCCCGCTTCCGCAGGGACAAGGATCGTTCCGCCCTACTTTGGGAGTGGAACGGACAATGGTCTTAGGTATTATCGCCCCTTCGGTATAGAACCAGCGATCCCCGTGTTTCTTAAACTGAGCCTTTTCATGGTGCACATCCTTGAGCCCGTCTTGTTCATAGGCAGCCTCAAATTCCACGATTCCTTCGGTATCCTCAGGGCCGCCCTGAATACAGGATAGGATGGTAAGCCCCAGCCACCGGGACTTTTCACTCCAGTCCTTGGTTTGCTTAATATCAATATCATCTTTGCTATCCTTGCTGCAGGTATCAAGAATGTAGTTAATGGCGTGTTCTACATACGCGGAATACCGGCTCCGCATGAGGGCTTCCGCGGTAGGGGGCATTCTGAGCCCTAAGATATAGGGTTCACAACATGCACCAAAGGAAAGGCCTGAACCACAGGGACAAAGTTTTGTCATAGTACCTCCAAAAGTACGGTAATATCCGCAGGAATGATCTGGGCGAGAGGTTTCCGTTCCATCACCTGGGTAAGTGCAGGAGGAACCGGTACAGGACCCGTTAAAGGCTCAACAATTTCGGCAAATTTAGCCGGATGTGCGGTGGAAAGCAAACCAACAGGATCGGAAACAGGGAGAGAGGACGAGCGAATCTCATCAAGAGCCTGCCAGGCTACTGCGGTATGAGGATCCAAGAAATACCCGTGGGTATGGTGTACTTCCCGGATGCTCTTGCGAGTGGCTTCATCGGTAACATAGACCCCTTGAATACTACTCCGCAGCTCTTCCAAAGACCAGTGCGCGGTCATACGCTCAAAGTTACTGGGAGCCCCTACGTCCATAGCATTGGAAATGGTAGCTTGAGAAGCCCGGGGCTGGTAATGGCCGCTGGTAAGATAATCAGGGATGGTTTTGTTTATATTTGTCGCGGCAATAAAACCCCGAATAGGCGCGCCCATCTTCATAGCGTATAGCCCTGCGGTAAGGTTCCCGAAGTTACCCGAAGGTACACACCAGGTAATAGGCTGCCCGGGTTTGAGGCTCAGGGTTCTTGGTACCGCAGCATCGGGTGCATCCCAAGGACTGCCGTCCCCAGGTAGATCGGTCTTTCCTGCAAATGTCTTGCCCGCAGCCGCGGCATAGTAGATACTCTGGGGAATGAGCCGGGATATGTTGATAGAATTGGCAGAAGAAAGGGCAAGCCGTTTTTGTAAGCCCTGGTCGCTAAAAGCGGTCTTCACCAGGCACTGACAATCATCGAAACTCCCTTCAACCGCTAGGGCACGAATGTTCCCGCCGAGTCCGGCAATCTGCCGTTCCTGCAAAGGGGACACCCTGCCTTGGGGATAGAGCACCGTTACCGCGATACCCGGGATACCGTAAAAGCCCGCTGCCACTGCCCCGCCGGTATCCCCTGAAGTTGCCACCAGGATATGCAAAGGTTTCTCTTCCCCCCGGCGGAGGTATGCAAAAGCCCGGGCCATGAACCTAGCCCCAAAGTCTTTGAATGCCGCGGTTGGTCCATGGAACAGTTCTAGTACCAGCCGATCTCCCACAGGAACCACCGGGGCCGCAAAAGGATAGGCTGTATGGATCAGATCCTCCAAGACCGGATCAGGTATTTCACCCTGCACATAAGGCTTTATGGTTTCAAAGGCAATGTCCTTAAAATCCATGGTTCCCAGGGAAGATCTAACCGGCCCTGGATAGGGGGGTATTACTTGGGGCACAAAGAGGCCCCCATCAGGAGCAAGCCCAGTCAAGGCTGCCTGGGCAAAACTCACCCCTTCGGCTTTATTCCTGGTACTATAATAACGCATTGGCTTTCATCCTATCTCAATTTTTTTCGCAGTTTCCTGCGGCTTTTTTGAGCCGCTTTTTTTCCCGCTCTACTACCGGCGCTGTTTCTGCCAGAATCTAAGTATACCCGAACCGGTTTATTATAGGGAAGCCGGGAGGCAAACAGCAGCCAGAAGATTCCCAGGACCACCATAACAAAAGAAAACACTTGCCCTGTGGAAAAACATAAGAGCGGATGGGCCGCTGCCGGAGGGAGTTGCGTTTCTACCAACTGAATACGGTACCCTAGATCCGCATCAGGTTCCCGGAAGTACTCGATGAAAAACCGGAACAAGCCGTAACCTATCAAATAGATACCGATCAAAAACCCTTTAAAGGGCTTTCTATTTCTTATTAACCAGATGATGAGCCATAAAACCACTCCTTCAAACAAGGCTTCATAGAGTTGGGAAGGATGCCGGGGAAGATTCACCAACATAGCCTGGTCTGGAATGACTATCCCGGCTTTTTCCGCGGCTTCCCGAACCCAAGGCTCTGCTACCGGAAGCCGCTGGGCTTGGGGAAACAGCATACCCAGGGGACCTGTGTACACCCGGCCGTATAATTCACCGTTGATAAAATTACCCAGACGGCCAAAGGTATAGCCTAAAGGGATGCTCCCGGCAAACATATCTCCGATTTCCCGGCAGTCAAAGCGTTTTACCCATGAATAGATCAGAATCGCGAGAATACCCCCGATAACCCCGCCATGATAGCTCATGCCCTGGAGACCGGTAAAGGTACCGTTCCGGAAAGGCCAAAACACCAGCCAGGGCTGCCGCCAGTACACATCACTGGTTTCATATACCAAGGTAGCGAAAATCCGAGCCCCTACGACCAGGGCAAAGATGCCCCAGAGAAACAATCCGGTGAGATCATCATCACTGATGGGAAAATGGCGTTCAACGACCTGTTTGCGGTACAGCAGAAAGGCGATTCCAAAAGCCACGATATACATAAGCCCATACCAGCGGATAGGCAAACCCGGAATTATTTCTGGTGATAACCACGGAGGAAACGGTATACTGATTAACATGAACACCTCTGCTTTCTGTTTTTTTCTTGGAACGCTGTTTTTGTTTTTTGAAACACCCTGTTTTCCTCAGCGCTGCTAGGCTTTGAACCCTTGGGCTATGGCCTTGGACAACTTGAGTTTCAAAAAATTATTTTCTTTCTTGATTTTAGATAGTTCAAACTGCTGAGATTTTATGGTTTCCACCAGATCCCCCTGGCTCAAAGCCCCGGAGTGCAGCAGATCTTCCACATATTCCATTTTACTTTCAAAATCAAGTTCTGCTTCCGCACCTGCTTCAAGGAAACTCTCATCAATATCCTTATTAAAGGGAAATTGATTTTCCGGCGACTTGAGGATCTTATCGGCAATCCGGTAAATCGCCTGAGCCAGGATGGAACGGGGCTTATAAATGGTTATAGGCAGCCGGGAAGCCAGACTGGTATCCTGCATGGTATCCCGGTAAAGCACGCCTAAATGCTCAATCCGCAAATCAAGATATTCTTCACAGGAGCGACGGATCTTCATGGCCACCTCTGCGTCCTTGGGATTATCCAGCATGTTGGTGATGAGGCGGGGATGCAAGTTATTAAGCCGGTTCATAAATGCTTCGTAGGAGAAGGGATCGATCTTCAGGATCTCGGGAAGCACCTTGGGGATATAGAGCTTCTGAGGGCCGGAACCTTCCCGGCGGATCTGCTCCAGATACGCATAGGCATTGGTTCCCTTGGTAAAGACCGTGTACATCATCCTGAAGACCGTATTTTTCAGGAACACGTAGGCATTAAGCACCGCGGTAACTGCCGGAGAGGTTACCACAATCCCTTCACCGGAAAGGAGAAAGAAATCAAGAATAGATTGATGGGTTCCTGCGCCCAGATCCAAGATAAGGATATCTGTTTTCCCTTTTAAGCCTAAGAGCCGCTTGATCAGGGTATTCCGCTGGGAGGCCTTAAGATTAGCGATTCCTGGAATTTCCGTATCCCCGGGGATAAACCGCAAGCCCTGGACATCGGTCTCCACAATCACCTTGGAAAAATCCGTCCGTGGATCGTTTAAGAAGGTCCCAATACCCACTTTCGGGGACTGATGCCCCAGCACAAGGTGCAGATTTGAGGCTCCCAGATCCAGGTCAGCGAGAACCACATCCTTCCCGGCCCGGGCAAAAGCCACGGCGAGATTTGCCGCAACCAGCGATTTACCGACTCCGCCTTTACCGCTTGCAATGGGAATAAGACGCATTATATACCTCCCCCAGGTTGAGCTACCAAGCGGTTCATCCGGCTTATCTTAGTTTGCAGCAGTAAGCCCCCCAAGACCGATAACGTATCCGCCACTGTAAGTAAAAGGATAAGCCCTAGAATACCGATACCCCGTGCACCTATGCTCAACGCCGCGATGATCCTATTAAAGGAAAAAACACCCCATCCAATCACGGCTACCAGGGCAATGGTTTTCCCTGCTATATACAACGGAATGTATGATTGGTATAGGAAAAGACGGATCCATACAAAATAGGTCATCAGGGGAAACAGTGCATTGGGAACCACGTACATCACATAAGGAAAAAGCGGATTTGAAAATTCCCCGCCTCCTGAAATTTCATACAAAGGCCCCAAGACGGCAAATACCGCCAACAATACCATCAAACGGAAGAACTCGTATACAAAAAGCAGCATTCTCAAAGGCCCATATACATCCATATCTAAAAATCTAAAGTTCTCAAAGAAGAGAGTCAATGGGGGTACAAGTTACTCCTTACCTTCAGATGAAATGTCCGGTTCTCCGTTCTTCCCTAAGACCGCTCATTTCAGCCAGGGCGTATGCCGCAAAAGCCGCGATCAGGGTGTCCAGCAAAGTACCCACCGCAATCAGATAGAAAGCCAGCGGTTTAAGGAGAAGATAGCCCCCTTCATAGCCCTGTCCATAATTTACGCATAGTACTGCCAAAGCAGTATACGCTCCATCTCCTGGATGACGGGCAAGGAAAAATGAAATAATGAAGATCCTGAATCCTATGGATACCAGGTGTGCGGGAAGGATCTCCAGACTTGAATAGGATTTAATGATCACGATAAACGCCACCACCGCAACCATAGCACTGCCGGATCTGCCGAAGGTGCTAAACAGGGACAGGGTAACCGCGTTTACCCGTCTGCGAACCCCCAGGTTTTCTTTGGTATGCCGCAGCAGCACGGGCAGAGAAAAGTTAAAATCCCCTGAAAAAAAACCGGCTAAGGCAGGCCCAAAGGAACTGTATACCACCCTCCAGGGACTCATCTCAGATTTAAGCAAACCCAGGAGCAAGGGCAGCACAATAAAGACCTGCACCAGACTGAGCACTCCCAAGAGCACCATCATATTCCGAAATCCCTCCCCTGATACTGCTTCATGGTAATACACCGCCCAGGATGCACTGAGCACGATCATGATTAGCCCCAGGATTTCAGAAAAGAAAGAACCGATATGATAGAAGATCCGGGACAGGGAATCTACCAGCGTAATGACCGGTTTGGTAAAGCTCCGATCATAGGAGAGGCCGATTCCCAGAAAAAAAGCAAATACATACACCGGAAAAAGGTATACCCCATCGCTTACCAGGGCAGAGAACATATTAGAAGGGAACAAGGTTTGTATGCTTTCCAGGGTCTCCAAAGAAACGGTCGCAACCGACTCTTCCACCAGGATGGGAATCCGGGAGGGAGGAAAAACAAGAACCGCCGCGATCCCCCCGATGATAAGAAGGGCGTTAGTTCCTGCCATGAGCAGAAATGCACGAAACACTAAAGACCAGAATCCTCCGTCCTTGCGTAGTTCATACACCCCAATGGTCAGGGAAAAGAACAGAATAGGCACTACCGCATACCGTCCAATCTGGATAGCCAACTCCTGAAGCCGTGGCAACAGTGTCAGCATCCCAGGATAGAGCGGAAGCAGCAAGTTTCCCAGCACTATACCTAAAATGGAACCGATTAAGAACTTGACCCATACCTTCATAGGATAAGCATACCTTATTGAAGGAACTGATGACAATGGGGAAGTATTTTACTACTATGCACTGTTCTCCAGTAAACACACTGCCAGGGCTTCTACGGCAAGTCCAGCTCCCACTGCTCCCAGTCCTTCATTGGTCTTTCCCTTAACAAAAACCGCCTCATAAGGAATACCGAGAACCTTTGCCAGAGAAGCCCGTATCCTCTCCCGGTACGGCAGTACTTTGGGGCACTCACAGATAATCACACAATCCAGATTGATAAACCGCCACCCCGCCTCTTTTACCAGCCTCACCGCCTTACCCAACAGTTTCAAGGAATTCGCATCCTTCCACACTGCTTCAGTAGGGGGAAAAAGCTCTCCAATATCTCCCTGCCCTGATGCCCCCAGGATCGCATCAATAACCGCATGGGCCAGCACATCCCCATCTGAATGGCCCAATTCACCTCGGTCCGCAAGGAGTTCAACCCCTCCTAATAAGAAAGGTCTGCCTGCAGCCAAGGGGTGTATATCCCGCCCCAAACCAACCCGAATCATCCCATACACTCCTTAACCTATACCGGGAAGCCCTAGATCTTCAGGAAACGTTATTTTCCGGTTCTTGGGGGATCCTGGTATCACCGCCACCGGGCCGATAAATTCCCCCCAGACCTCCGCATCATCGGTATACTCCTTATGGGTAAGGAGTTCCTGTTCTGCGGCCTGTTCATGGGCCTTGAGAATCGCCGGATACGCGAAACCCTGGGGGGTCTGGGCGGTTCCTACCCGTGCACGGGGTAAGTGCCGGCATATAAATCCCGCCTCATCAATTTCCTTAGGCGTTTCAAGCACCGGTAAGAGGGGAACTACCGCCTTATGTTGTATGACCGCGTCAATGGTTTGTTCTATCAAGTCCGTATCCACCCAGGGCCTGGCTCCATCATGAATGAGTACAAAATCAGGTTCTTCTCCTGGAAACACGGAAAGGAGGGACAGGGCATGGTGAACCGAAATACGGCGCGTGCTGCCCCCTGGGACAAAGAAAATCCGAGGCCCTGAACTACACTCCAGAAGTCCTTGGGGAAGGCTTGCCCGAGCCGCGAATTCTCCGTTTTCCGCATCCGGGGGAACGGAAATCACCAGGGTTTGGATTCGCTTCGAAGCTACAAAAGCCAGGACTACGGCTCCCAGCACGGTTAGGGGTTTCTGGGCATTATCGGTAATTCCCGAACCAAGGGGGCAATACTCTTTCTTGATGCCTCCCATCCTCTGGGAAGAACCTGCTGCGCTGATGATTGCCGCTACGGAACATCCCATACAATTCCTTACTTGGTTTCGAGACAGGTAAATATCCTATTCTCTACTTCATCTTTGGGGAGGAGGAGAGAATAGGCAATCTCATCAACTAAGAGTTTCAAGGCTGAATCATAGAGTTTTCGTTCCAGAATAGGCAGTTCTTTAACTTTGCTGCGGTGGTAGAGGGACCGTACAATCGTTGCAATATCCATGACGCTCCCTTTCTTGAGCAGGTCCAGGTTCATTTGATACCTCAGTTTCCAGTCCGACGGTATGGGATCAAACTCTTCACCCATAAGATGGAGGGCTTTATGAGCATCTTCCGCATCCACAATAGGCCGGATTCCCAATTCTTCAGCCTTATCCACCGGAACCATGACGGTCATATCTGAAACTTCAAGGTAAATAACGTAATAAGGGATCTTTTCGTTCTTAAATTCCTTATCCTCAATTGAAATAATGGTTCCAACTCCCTGGCTGGGATACACGACCTTTTGATCGATTTGAAATAGATTCGGTATGCACATTGTTATTAAATATAGCAGAGAAAAGGAATTATAACAAGCCGATACCTTGCATTGCTGAAAGCAAAAATGCACTTCTTGACAACTTATATGATTTTGTTATAGTTATGGTGCAATCTTTTGTAAAGGATGGTCCATAATGAAACAGTACTTTTTCTGGTTAGGCATGTGCGTCATGGTACTCGCCTTGTCCTGCACGTCTCAAGGGCCGGTCAATACCGGCGGGTATCCGGTCAGTACCAGGGAGCCGGTAAAGACCAGGAACGGGGTTACTCTTGACGACGCACTAGCAAATATAACGTCCTATTTTGTGGAAAATCTGCCTGCAGATGCCAAAATCGCGCTTATCGGGATTGAATCAGATGCGCAGCTGCTCTCCGATTATATGCTCGAGGAACTCTGGATTTATTTTGAGGACCGCTCTTCCTTTGTGTTGGTTGACCGGCAAAATCTGAAACGCATAGAGCAGGAAATGGACTATCAGTATTCCGGCGCAGTAAGCGATGAATCGGTCAAGTCTATTGGGCACCAGTTTGGACCGCAAACCCTGGTGTATGGCAAAATTACCCGGTTGGGCGGGGAATACCGGCTGGTGGTCCACGCAACAGATGTGGAGAAGGCGGTTACCAGTATCCGGTCGGCGGAGGTGATACCGGACCGGCGTTTTGCCGCCCTGCTGGAAACACCCGCAGGCGGCAAGGCCGGGGTGAGTATGGCAAACGTCCTTTACTCCGGCACGGACAACCTGTGGCGGTTTACAGTACAAACAGACCGGAGCAGCGGGGATTACCACGAAGGGGATTATATGACCCTCCGTATTTACGCTGAAAAGGACGCGTATTTTAAGGTTACCCATATTGATGTAAACGGCAGCGCCCAGGTTATCTATCCTGCTTCTCCCCAGGACAACAATTTCATAAAAGCCGGGGAGACCCGGCAGATTCCCGATACTACGCGGTTCAGGATGACAAAACCTTACGGCGAGGAAATGATCCTGGTTGGGGCATACCAAAGGCCCTTTGTCATGCAAACCGAGCGGGCCGCGCCTTTGTCGAACCAGTTCCTGACCCGGGGTATCGTGGTAGAACGGGAAGACACCCGGACGGATATGCGTCCGGCAGCCACGGCCCAATTTACCTATAGGATTGGTCCCTGATTATGGGGAAAAACAAGATAAAAGAAAGGAGTGGGATATGATGAAAAAGACGAGTTTATGGTTGGTGTTTTTTGTTCTGGGCGTATCTTCCCTTGCGGCCCAGCAGAAATACGCCCTGGTTATGGGCAACGGCGCGTATACCGGCATTACCTCCCTCAACAACCCGGTGAATGACGCCCGCGACATGGAGGCAACCCTGAAAAACCTGGGCTGGACCGTGGACCTGGTGATCAACGGGAACCTTGACCAGATGGAGGGCGCCGCGATACGCCTCAAAAACCGCTTGTCCGCCTCCCGGAACAGCTACGGCTTTCTTTTTTACGCCGGGCATGGGGTGCAATCCGGGGGCGTCAACTACCTGATACCCGTGGACGCGAATATACAGAGCGAAAATTTTCTGCGCCAGCGGGCGGTGTCCCTCCAGGCGTTGCTGGACGAACTGAACGACGCGGGGAACGAGCTTAACATTGTGGCGCTGGACGCGTGCCGGGACAACCCTTTTAGCTGGAAGCGGAGCGGGACCCGGGGCCTGCAGGTGGTGAGTAACCAGCCTGCCAAAAGCATCATCGTGTACGCCACCAGCGCGGGGAGTACCGCCGCGGACGGTGCGGGCAGGAACGGGCTTTTTACCACCCACCTTTTGAACAACCTGAAAAAGCCGGGCTTAAGCGTCCGGGATCTGTTCGATCAAACCGGCGCGGACGTGTACCGTGCCAGCGGGGGAGCGCAGGTACCGGCGATCTATTCGCAATTTTTCGATGTGGCGTATTTGGGAACGAGGACTTCGACCGTTACGCCCCAGCCAAGTCCCGCGCCGGTACAGCCCGTGGACCCGCCCGTGGTAAACCCCCGGCCCACGCCCGCAGGGTTTGTTCTGGTTCCCGCTAGGACGTTCAGCATGGGGAGCAACAACGGGGAAAGTTGGGAGAAGCCTGTGCACCAAGTAACGATAAGCAAGGCATTTTACATGAGCGACCACGAGGTAACGCAAAAGGAATGGTATGACGTGATGGGCGCGACGGTGAGACAACAGCGGGATATGTGGGATAAGAGTTATTCGTTGTATGGCGAAGGGGATAATTACCCGATGTATTATGTGAGTTGGTACGACGCGGTAGAGTATTGCAACAAGCGGAGCATAAAAGAAGGCTTGACGCCAGCGTATAGCGGGAGCGGGGAGTCTATAACGTGTAACTTTAGAGCGAATGGGTATCGGTTGCCGACGGAAGCGGAATGGGAATGGTCTGCGAAGGGCGGGGGCAAGGACTCCATGGTGTACGAGTACAGCGGGAGCAACAGCGTAGACGGGGTGGCGTGGTATAGTGGTAACAGCGGGAGCCGGATACATCCAGTGAAGACGAAGGGGGCGAACAGTTTGGGGTTGTACGACATGAGCGGGAACGTGTGGGAATGGTGTTGGGATGGGTATGGGAGTTACAGTAGTGGCTCCCAGACAGACCCTACTGGCGCGGCTGGCGGCTCCTACCGCGTGTTTCGCGGCGGGTCGTGGGACGGTAGTGCGCAGTACGCCCGTTCTGTCGGCCGGTACGGCGATACTCCATCGAGGAGGGGCAATAGCATTGGCTTCCGGCTGGTTCGCCCCTAGTTCTGCGGAATCCCATTTTCCCCGTCCGCTCTGCGGGCGGGGGGGAGTCGTGGAAATGCGGACACGCGGGCGCGGGTGTCTGACACCGTGTAACCCGCAGCGTATCTGACGCCAGCCCGCGAACAGAAGAGCGTGGAGCGAAATCAAACTAGGGGCGTGTCGCGCCCGCGCTAACGGGTCTGTCGCGCCCACGCTAAGGGAAGCGGCTCGCCCGCGCCAAGGGGCGTGGCTCGCCCACGCTAAGGGAAATGTGAGTGTCAGACACCAGAGGTCGAGAGGTTCGGGGGCGAAGGCTGCGCGTCCATGCGGCGCATGGACGCATCGGCGTTTTGCATACGATGCAAAACGCCACGCATGGATTGGAAAAGCACCGCCAAAGCCGAAGCCTCGCCCAGATCGCGCGGAATCCCCTGCGTACCGCAGGAACGGGAATACTATCGTCTGCGATTTTAACGCCACAGGCTACCGGCTGCCCACGGAAGCGGAATGGGAATACGCGGCGAAGGGCGGGAGCAAAGGCTCTCTGTCCTACGAGTATTCCGGCGGAAACAACGCTAATGCTGTCGCCTGGTACACCAATAATAGCCGCAACAGGACCCACCCGGTGGGGACGAAGCAACCCAACAGCCTGGGGATCTACGATATGACCGGTAACGTATGGGAATGGTGCTGGGACTGGTATGGGAGCTATAGCAGGGGAAACCAGAGCAATCCGACGGGTGAATCATCAGGAACTACCCGCATCGGACGCGGCGGGGGCTGGAACAACCGCGCCGCTTTCACGCGGGTCGCCAGTCGGAGCAGATACTCTCCATCGCACAGGCTCAGCTACCTTGGCTTCCGGCTTGTTCGCCCCTGGTTTTAACCATGTTCAGGTATAATCGAAAGGAGTTTCCATGCTGAAAAAAACACTGTTGACCCTGCTGGTCTGCCTGCTTGCCCTGCCTGCGGCCGCCCAACAGTACAGCCGGGGCGCGGACCTGGACCCGGAAATCTACAACCGCCTGCCCCAAAAGGCGGTTCAACTCAGCCGGGGCTATACCGGACTGCCCGCCTCGGTTTCGCTCAAAAACTACGCGCCCTTTCCCGGCGATCAGGGCCGGTACAGCAGTTGCACCGCCTGGGCCGCGGCCTTTGCCGCCAGAACCATGTCGGAATCCATCACCGTGAACCGCTATGACCGCCTCCAGACCAGCGGCAGCGTGTTTTCCCCGGCGTATCTCTACAAATCAATTTCCGATGATCCCCTGTGCCTGCGGGGAACCGTAATCTCCCACGCCCTTGACTTGATGCAAAACGAGGGAATCCCCCGGATGTCGGACTTTGAGCGCGGCGCTGATTTTATCCGGGTATCCCCCGCCATGTACCAGGACAGCAGGAAGTACACCATCGGCGGCTACAGTACCCTGTTCAGGTTCAGCCGTACCGAAGGCATCGGCCACGACGGGGTTACGGCAGTAAAGAAAAGCCTTGCCGAGGGAAAGCCGGTGATTATTGGCATGAACACGCCGGACTCCTTTATGAAGATAAAAGGAAAAAACGTCTGGAAGCCCCTTGAAGACCCGGCGGTAAACTGGGGCGGACACGCCATGTGCGTGGTGGGCTATGACGATAACTTTGCGGGCGGGGCTTTTGAACTGCAAAACAGTTGGGGTACCGATTGGGGAGACGGGGGCTACGGCTGGGTTAGTTACGCCGATTTTGGCCGATTTGTAAACGAAGCCTACGAGTTGATAGAAAACCTTGACGAATTTAAAGACCGCATTGAATACTCAGGCTATGTGGACATAGAACTCCGCAATTCGGCGGAGGGTATGCCCCTGCGGTTTGACAGGGAGGGATTTTACCACACGACTCGCGCATACCCCTCCGGGACCCGGTTCCGGTACATTATGGGCAACAACAGCCCCGCGTATGTGTACGCCTTTGCCTCCGACTCGGCTACCGGCGCGACCACCCGAATTTTTCCCCTGGACGGTATATCGCCGGTTCTCGATTACCGTGAAAACGCCGTGGCTTTTCCGGGGGAATATTCCTGGATAGAACTGGACAA
>JAISGE010000003.1 GCA_031263265.1 Treponema sp. | reverse complement strand
AACTCCGGTGGAACTTATGCCCATTAGCCTGGATTATTTTAAATCCCTGGTTCTTGAACTTTGTAAGACTGCGCTTATACAGAAAACATAGAAAAAAAGCGGCTCATGAGCCGCTTTTTCCCGTTACATCTTCAGTACTTTTCCAGTTCCCGTTCAAGCTCTTCCAAGCGTTTTGAGAGGGATGCAATGGTTCGTTCCAGCCGGGTCTTTTCCTTTTCGAGTCTCAGCCGGGGCTCCTCTGCTGCAGGCGGTGCGTCTAAATCCTTGTGCCGGGAAGCGATCTTCACCGTATCAGGACTGTTTCCCTCAAGCAGGGCGGCCTGGGCAGCACTGCGATCATCCTGGTCTTTGATCCCTGCCAAAAAACGCATGTTATCAGATCCCAGGGCAGGGTTTAAATCGTACTGATACATCTTCATGGCCATAGTAGCAGCTACCCGGGGAATACAGAGTACCCGGTCAATATAATCCTCGAAACGGCCACCGAGGGCAAGGCAAAGCTCTTGGGCCTTGAGCAGGTACATCCCTAAGGTTTTCACGAGATTTCCATCTTCCTGGAGGCATTGGCCACGTAAGATCTCGGTCAAGCGGCTCAATTCCGGGGAAGCGGCAAACACGTTTTTATAGTTCCCTTTGGTTTCCGCGGTTTCCAGAAGCCTGTGGAGTATGGCCCAAAATTCCGCCGTGTGTGGCCGGGAACCGAGTTTTCCCCCCATAGAACAGGCGTGGAGATGGTGAGCGTATTCATGGATGGCGGTATATACCAAGCTATTATCATCGCTGAAATTACGGTTATGGATGATGATTTCCCTGGTCTCAGGTTTATACAAACCGTTGACCCGTTTGCTTTTTTTCCCGGAAAAAAGCAGGGTAAAATCCACTGGTGGTTCTTCAATAGCCAGAAGCATGGCCTTAATCTGGTCCTGATTCATGGGTCAAGTATATCCAAGGCTTCCGGTTTTTTCCAGCGCCAATACTACCGCGGCTACACAGGCAGTCTCAGTCCGTAAGACCCGGCTGCCCAGGGAAAGCCGGCAGAACCCTGCGGCTTCCAGCATATCCCGTTCCCTATCAGACCAGCCTCGTTCGGCACCGATGGCTACTAGGATAGGCCGTGCGGTAGGCTTCATCTGGGCCAAGGCTCCCTGGGGACGCAGATTATCCGCGGCAATGAGCAGCGGGTTCCTCTCCCTCCAGGGCCGCGCCTCAAGCCACCCCTTAAGGTGAGGATAGTACCGTATCCAAGGGATGACCGTATCCCGGGCCTGGATAGCCCCTTGTATAAGTGCGTCCCTAGCTCCGCCGTCGGTAAGCATGGTCGTATGCTGATAACTCTTCTCCCCCAGATCAGTACCCATAAGATCAATCCCTTCAAGCCCCAAACTTGCCATATCGCGCAAGAGCCGCTTGAGCTGTATAGGCCGGGGAAATCCCACCCCCAGGCAAATAGGGCTTCGCGGCAGGGGCGGTTTGTCCAGCGCTAAGGAACACCCCAGGGAGCCATCATGGTTGTGGGTTTCGATACGACCCCTTCCCCAATTACCCCCCAGCTCCCCTGCATCGAACAGGTCTCCTGGTTTTTTATGCAGAACCCTGAGGAGATGTATCGTCCGTTTATCCTGGGGTTTGAGGAGGATGCCCTGATCAGATGCTGCAAGCTCCTGTTTTTCAAAAAGGATGATATTCATCTATAACGGGGATTTGCGGCCTACCGCGATGAGCATCTGCGCCTGGTTATCATAAACCCCGTCGTTCCAATCCCCATAGAGTTCCACCGACGCAAAACCTACCTCCAAGAACAGCCGCCGCAACTCCGACCCGGCATACAGGCGCTGGGTAAAGGTTCGCTCGATCCATGTTCCCCCTTTGATGAGAATCCATCGGTTTTTAAGCCCTCCCCAGGAATCCACCGGGGTATACTCGGTAAGCATCGTACGCCCTTCCCGGGTAAACCATTCCCGTTCGACAAAATCCCGGACCGCAATCTCTTTGCCCAAGGTTTCTATGATCAAGACCCCTCCAGGTTTGAGGGAATCGAATGCATGCTGCACCATAAGCCGGTCATCAGCAGGCTGCTCAAAGTAGCCAAAGGAAACGTACAAGTTGCTTACCACATCAAAAACTTGAGGACGGGTGAAAGAACGGACATCCGCATGAATGAATTCAACCGGGAGGTTTTCATACGCTGCGTCTTCCCGGGCAGTTTGCAGATAACTTTCAGTAATATCCACCCCGGTAGCCATAAAACCCCGCCGTGCCAGTTCGAGGGTGATACGCCCCACCCCGCAACACAGATCCAAGACCAGGGGGCCTACGGTAGGTTCAGCCTGGTCCAAGGGAGCATACAGGTTCAAATGGGCAAGCCGGGTTACCCCATCGGCAACCAAAGGGACTTCTGCCCAACGCTGAGCATCGAATATGATGGGGGCATACTCCTCCCAAAAACTGGTATCCTCAAACCATTCTTTTTTATAGGCCATAAGCCATTATACGGGGGAATGAATGGACTGTACAAGTAACTTACAGGCGGGGCTTTGCTATGATTAAACCGGACAGCAGGGTTCTTCATAAACAATATCGTTGAATTGTTTTTGCTTGGGAAATTGCCAAATAGTATGTAATGCGTTTAGAAAATTTAAAGCGCTTGTTCCTTGTCCATAATGCTGTGTCGGCATATATCTATGAACAGAACCAGTACGTATATGTTCTAAGATTAATGCTTTATCAAAGGGTACATTAAAAATGGAATCATAATGAAACCGGTTTTGCTGTCTAGTACCTACATTAAATGATGGAATACCATAAACCGGTGCTTCATGAATACCGGCGCTTGAATTCCCAATAATAAAGTGCGCCATTTTAAGCAGGGTAAGAAAATATTCAAAACGTATTGATGAAAATATTCTAAACCGTGCATTGTTCCGCAGATTCTCATAAGACTGTAGGATAAGCTCTGATCCAGAATCATTGTTTGGGTATATAATCACATAATTGAACCCACTTTCCAAAAGAGCCTCAACAAAAATAGCAGCGTGTTTTTGTTGAATATCCGGGGTATCAGTAGTAACCGGATGCAACATGGCTATGGCGTAGGTATCGAACTTGATTCGATATCGTTCTTTCACCGTTTCTATGGGTGGCAGCGTGTTTGATAACATAATATCCACATCAGGAGAACCAATAACAAATACAGATTCCGGTTCTTCCCCCAACTGTAAAAGCCTTTTTTGGGCGACTTCCGTGGCAACAAAATGAACATGGGATAATTTAGAAACTGCATGTCGTATTAACTCATCAATAGTCCCGGATATTTCTCCTCCCTCAATATGAGCTACTAATATATTGCGCAAAGCTCCTACGATTGCACCGGCCAGGGTCTCTACCCTATCGCCATGAACAATAATTAAATCAACCTGGTGTTCGTGTAAATACTTGCTAAGACCATTTATGGTGTTTGATAGAATTATTTCCATATCATCGCCAATGACTTGATTCATAAAAGAAAATTTATTATTAAAACCTGATTTTTCTATTTCTCTAATGGTTAATCCGTATTGTGATAATAAATGCATCCCCGTAACAAATATTTCATATTCATATTCTGGTGAGTCCTTGACTGCTTGAATCAAGGATTTTAATTTTCCAAAATCGGCCCTGGTTCCGGTTACGAATAATATCTTTTTCATGTGGACTTTTTTCCTTGTTTTTCTTATTTTGTAATTTACAATGAGGTCTTTTCTATCATTTCCCATGTCAAGTGGCTGTCTTTTTTGACCGGAATTTTACATCTGCAATGTAATAGCGCTGAATAGGATTCTGCAAAAATACCGAATGTTCCAGGCCGTTTTACCCAGATATTTTCCCGGCTGAGGATTTCACCGGCATTAATATCCTTTATAGCAACCACCGTAGCAAAGGCAAAATTTTTTGTTATCTGTTCTTCAACTATCGGGTCTTTAGTGCCGCCGCGCATTACATATACTTCATGTACCGCCTGCTTTAATGCTTTTAAAGCTTTTACATCCATAGAACACACAATATCAGGACCAATCCTGCTCATCGTATCGGTAAAATGACGTTCAAGCAGTGAAGCGCCCAGCGCTACTGCAGCGATACACGCGTTATTATTGCAGGTGTGATCAGATAAGCCGACAACCGCGTTCGGAAATTCACGCTGCAGTTGGATCATGCCCCCCAGTCTTACCAAGTGGGGAGGAGTAGGGTAGAGATTCGTGGTGTGTAATAGGATATAGGGTATCGAATGTTTCTCCAGTATTGCCACGGTTTTTTTTATGCTGTTTATCGTATTCATGCCGGTCGATACGATCATTGGCTTTCCAAAGGCGGCAATATGCTCTATAAGCGGATAATTATTGCACTCTCCTGATCCTATTTTATAGGCTTTGACTCCCATACGTTCCAATCTATCAGCAGCACGTCTTGAAAAGGGGGTGCTTAAAAAGAGCAGCCCTTTTGATTCAATATATGCTTTAAGTTCTCTTTCTTCATCCTCATCTAAAGACGCTTTTTCCATGATTTCAAAAATAGATTCATACGCATTACCAGGGATAACTTTTTTTGCCTCAGGACTCATTTCATCTTCCACAATATGCGTCTGATGTTTTACCAGTTCTGCACCTCCTTCCCATGCAGCATCAACCATTTCCTTGGCAATACGTAAAGAACCTTGGTGATTTATACCAATTTCAGCGATAATAAGCGGTTCATAATCCAATCCTACTTTTCTTTCAGCAATCTCAATACAGGCATTCATCTGTTTTTTTACCTCTTTAATAGCAGCATACTGTTACCCTGACTATTAATGATCAATAATAGATTCATTTTCATTGATCTAGGATAATTTTAGAAAAAAACCAAGTAATCAATTAATAAGCTGAAAAGATTTGCAAACCCCAGTTTCCCCAAGAACCGCGCTTTTCAAGACCCTTCAATGCCTAAGTCCCGGGCAACATCGTACAGGGCCTGGTATACCCCGAAAATCTGTTCCTCATCAATACTGGCAAAGGCAATCCTGAGGTAGGTGTCCCCCAAAGCAATGGTACCAATCCCCTGGTTTGTCAGCAACTCCCGCCGCAATACCTCCGCTCCAATACCCACACACCGGAAACTCATAAAATACCCGGAGTTGAAGGGTAAGGGTCTCAGGTTTGGATGTTCAGGATGCTCAGCAAGAAATTGTTTTACCCGCTGATAGCGCCTTTGCAACAGGGTATAGTACTGTTCCTTTTCAAGCGCCGACCTTTCATCCTGTATGGCTTTGAGCAGGAGGTATTGGGCCGGAGTATTGGCGCAGGAAACCGAAGACCGGATGGTTCCCATGAGCTTTTTCACCAGGGCTTCATAATGCTTTTCCTGTAAACCCTGGGAACCAAAGGTAATAAATCCCATTCTGAAACCCCACACATAATCTTCTTTGGTGGGACCATCGATCTTGATCGCCAAAACCCGTTCATGCACCTGGGCAAACCGGCTGAACAGGGACTCCTTCAGGCACGCGGCTTCATAAAAAAAGCCAAAATAGGCATCGTCACAGAGAATCAGCACATCAGCGCCCTTCTGAGCAATGTTCTTTACACAGGCAACTAAGGCGTCTGCTTCAGCAGTGGTAGGGGAATACCCCGAGGGGTTATGGGGAAAATTGAGGAGGACCCGGACTACCCCGGTTGCTGCGGCTGCTTCCAGGGCTTTCTCAATGGCCCGTATATCCAAGCCCCAGTCCGCGCCAAAAAAAGGGACTCCCTGCATGGTCGCGGCCCGGCGTTCCTGAAAGATGAGTTCGTAGTTGTCCCAGCAAGGACTACTGAGGATGATGGGATTACCTTCCCCCACAAACAGGTCCGCGGCATACCCAATTCCCGCGGTAAGACCAGGAACCACCACGGGAAGGGAGAAGGTTTCAGGACGCAGCCCAGGGTTATGCTGGAGGATCCGGTTTTTCCACGCGGTACGGACATGGGGAATCCCCGCAGTAGGGGCGTAGGCCACGGTTTCTTCCGGTGTAAGCCCTGGTACCTGCTCCCTAAGACTTGAGAGGATGAGGGGTTTACCCTGGTGATAGGCCATGCCGAGGGTGGCGTTTACCCGATGGGCTGCTTGTTTGGCCTCGGCTCCTTGGGTGATGATTCCTTTGGGAAAATACAGACGCCGTCCTAAGGGTGAAAGAAGCCGTCCTGCCACCGTAGTATCCAGGATGTCGTTGAGTTCATCTGCAAGATAATTCATAGTATAATTACTTGTATAGGAATCGGCCTATCTATGTCAATCTCCCCACGGACAGTCGAATACGTTCCAGTACAAAGCCTCGTTTTCCCTTCCTTTCCAGGGGCCTCGCCCAACAGCATAAACGTAAGCCCCGCCAGATGTTCATGATATTGCGGTTGTTACGGTTTTGTTGTACTGTAACACCGGTATGGATACGAACAAGCCCCGCCCCGAAAAACTACAATGGCATCCCGCTTTTCTCCA
>JAISGE010000192.1 GCA_031263265.1 Treponema sp. | reverse complement strand
AACTCACGATGAGAAGTGCTCTTTGACGCCCCGGGGCCCCCCCCGCCCCCGCGCCAGTATAATACAGTATATGGTTTTTATAACCTTGTTCTTTCAAAATACCTCTCACCGGACAAAATTGAAATTACACAGACCCCAGGCAAAGACCCTGGTTAGATACTAAAAGAATAATACTCTCTTAGGATATAAAAAGCAAGGGCATCGCTTAATGCCCCACCTGTTCTCCGGGATATACCAGGACGTCTTCCGTCGGGTTTGAGGCACTGAAAAGTCCTTGCTCCCCTGAAGACCCCAAGATCGTGGCTTTGATCCGTCCTCGGATAAAGAGATAGCCCTTCTGATCCAGGAAGCCCACGTCCCCGGTTTTAAGCCAGGCATCTGGAGTAAAGGCTTCCTTGGTAGCTTCTGGATCCCGGTAATACCCCAGCATCACGTTAGGGCCTCGTACCTGGATTTCTCCTTGGGTATACCCTGATGGAGTCCCCGGAACCTTTTCGCTGCTTAAGGGGCAAAGACGAAGCTCTACCCCTTTGATGGGCTTACCAGCAGAACCCAAGGGAAACCGGTACGGCCCGGTCCCGGCCACGAGAATGGACGTTTCAGTAAGGCCATAACCAGGGGCGTAGGGAAATTGGACCTTCCTCAGAAACCTTTCAAGTTCAGGGGAAAGGGAAGCGCCCCCAATACCCAAAAAACGGATTGAAGAACCCAAGGCCGCCATGAGCGTATGCCCTGCAATCTTAACGGCCAAGAAACGGGTTAAGGGAAACGTATAGAGGGGATTGGCCATGAGGGCTGGGGCGATCCGGTGACGGTATATATTTTCGATAAAAAACAGCGGGGTTACCATAATGGTTGGCCGCAGGGCCTGTATAGCCGACAGCAGCACTGCCTGAGTAGGGGGCCTGTCAAGATAGGTAACCGAAGCCCCGCTCAACACCGTGGTCAAAAGCCCCAGGATACATTCGTACGTATGGGCCAGGGGAATCATCGAAAGGATCCTATCCCGGGGAAAGATCTTCATCAGAGCACAGGATGCCTGGGCAGTGAAAAGCAGATTACGGTGTGAGAGCATCACTCCTTTGCCATGCCCGGTCGTTCCTGAGCTATACCAGATGGAGGCCAGATCCTCTTCCCGTATTTCAGGAAACCAGTTTTCAGGTTCCCCGAACCTATCCCCTTGCCACAAAGGAACGGTTTTTTTCCGGCAATGAACGGAAACCAGGATATCGGTTACAGCACGGCCCTGTTTATGGTCGATTTCCGTGTTCTTATCAAGATAAATAAGGGGTATAGCCGGATCGATCCCTGCAGGGGCGATCTTGGGATAGGTCTTTTCAGTGATGCACAGGGCGGCAATGCCTGCATGATCCCCGATGGCCTTAATCTGTTCAGGGGAACAATCCGGCAGCACCGGTACACTTACCAAGCCGCCCAGGGCAACACCGAAATACGCAACCGGCCATTCAGGCCGGTTTTCTGCCAGGATCATCACCCGATCCCCGGGGTGAAGCCCCAGGGTTCGTAAAAGACCTCCAAACTGCCTGGCTCGGATCCCCCATTCCCTATAGGTGATCCGGTTATAGGTATGACCTTCCCGGTATACCGCAAAGGCAAGTCTATTCCTGAATTTCGCGGCAGCCTTTTGGTTCAAGTCTGTGAGAGTCAAACACGCTAAATCAATCATTACCCATTCCTCTATGCTTTGACCGGAAACCCTCCCTAAGGTTGCATACCGCGTCGCTACCCAAACCACGAGGAAAAAAATTGATACTATCAGTTCGGTTTGCTTGCAAGAACCGCCCCCTTTTAGTACTATAAATGTAGTAAGAATACATTAAGGGTATGAGTAACTTTTTGCCTCTTTAATGAACTTTTACCAATGAACTTTTTAGTAAGGAGTTCCAATGAACGTACAAGAACTTAAACACCCTGGTTTAAAACAATGGGTCGAGGAGGCGGTTGCCCTCATGTCTCCTGATTCAGTTGAAGTCTGTGACGGCAGTAAAGCTGAATACGACCGGATGATTCAAATCACCATTGATGCAGGGCTTGCCACACCCTTAAATCCCGAAAAACTGCCTGGTTCAGTGCTTTTTCGTTCGGACCCTTCTGATGTGGCACGGGTAGAAAATCGTACCTATATCGCCTCAAAGAACCAGGAAGATGCAGGCCCAACCAATAACTGGATAGATCCGGCGGAACTGAAAAAGACCATGACCGAACTCTATCACGGTAGTATGAAGGGCCGTACTATGTACGTGATCCCCTTTTCCATGGGCCCTGTGGGTTCTGAAATCGCCAAGATCGGGGTGCAGATTACCGATTCTCCCTATGTAGTGGCGAATATGCACATCATGACCCGGGTGGGAACTAAGGTGCTTGAGGTACTTGGAACTCAAGGTGCCTATGTACCCTGTTTTCATTCGGTAGGTAAACCCTTAGGGCCTGGTGAAAAGGACAATGGGACATGGCCCTGCGCACCCCTGGATAAAAAGTACATTTCTCATTTCCCTGAAACTCGGGAAATCTGGTCTTACGGTTCAGGGTACGGCGGCAATGCCCTCTTGGGGAAAAAGTGCCTTGCCCTGCGGATCGCCACGGTTTTGGCTCGGGATGAAGGCTGGTTGGCAGAGCACATGCTCATCCTCAAGATCACCAACCCTGAAGGGGTAGTGAAGTACATTACCGGTGCTTTTCCCTCAGCCTGTGGTAAAACCAACCTCGCCATGCTCATCCCCACGGTTCCAGGCTGGAAGGTGGAAACTGTGGGGGATGACATTGCCTGGATGAAATTCGGTAAGGACGGCAGGCTCTACGCCATCAACCCTGAAGCAGGTTTCTTTGGCGTTGCTCCGGGAACCAATAACGAATCCAACCGCAATGCTATGGAATCCTGTAAGAAGAACTCTATCTTCACCAACTGTGGTCTCACCGAAGATGGGGATGTCTGGTGGGAACTCATCGGTCACGGCGCTCCTGGCAAGGAGATCGTTGACTGGAAGGGAAACAAGCGGCCTGCGCCCAAGACCGACAAAAGTCCTAAGGGTGAGGAGATCGCCCACCCGAACGCCCGGTTCACTGCTCCTGCGAAACAATGTCCCTGTATTGCCAAAGAATGGGAAGATCCTGCAGGGGTACCCATCAGCGCTTTCCTCTTTGGCGGACGCCGTCCCAAGACCATCCCCTTGGTGAATCAGGCCAAGAGCTGGATCCATGGGGTGTTCATGGGTTCCATTGTGGGTTCCGAGGTTACTGCTGCGGTTATTTCAGACCAGGTCGGCCAAGTACGGCGGGATCCCTTTGCCATGCTGCCCTTCTGCGGTTATCATATGGGGGACTACTTCAAGCATTGGATTACGTTGGGACAGAGTCATGATGAAAGTAAGCTTCCCAAGATATTCTTTGTCAACTGGTTCCGTAAAAACGATGAGGGTGGGTTTATATGGCCGGGCTATGGGGAGAATTCCCGGGTCTTGGCCTGGATCTTCGAGCGTTGTTCCGGCAAGGGCAAGGCCGTAGAAACCCCCATCGGTTTCCTCCCCACCTTGGACGCCATTGCCCCACCTCAGGGGGTAAGCGAAGCGGCTATGCAGGAAATCCTGAACGTGGATATCCCCGGCTGGAAGGCGGAACTTGCCGATGTCAGGCAGAACCACTATCCCAAGTTCGGCGATAAACTGCCCAAAGAACTCTACGTAGAACTGAACGCCATTGAGAAACAGCTTAACGCCTAAAACCAGGGACCGCAAACCGGGCTTTTAATGATGTGGGGACTTTGAACCTTTGGTTCAAAGTCCCCAGGCTTTTTAGGAACCTAAGCCCAGGTTTGCGCTAATGCCCTGCATACCGCTTCTCCCATGGCCTTGGTCCCTACCAATTTTTCCGTTTTTTCTTTTTTTTCCGTACCATAAACCGCGCTCCGGTTGAGGATATCCTTGGTTCTCAAGCCCGCATCCAGTACTGTCTGTACCGCGGCCTCCACTGCGGCGGCGGCTTCTTCGAGGTTAAAGGAGTAACGGAGCAACATCGCCCCAGAAAGGATCGTACCTAAAGGATTGGCTATGTCTTGACCTGCAATGTCCGGTGCAGAACCGTGAATGGGTTCATACATACCCATGGGGCCTTTGTGCCCAGGAACAAAGCTGCTCAGGCTGGCTGAGGGGAGCATGCCGATGGAACCGGTGAGGACCGAAGCCTCATCAGATAAAATATCCCCAAACAGATTCGACGTAACGATCACGTCAAACTGACCAGGGGCCCGGATAAGCTGCATAGCGCAGTTGTCTACGTACAAATAACTCGTTTCAATGTCCTGGTACTCTTGGGCGACCGCAGCAGCAACCTCCCGCCAAAGCCGGGATGACTCAAGCACATTGGCCTTGTCCACCACACAGAGCCGCTTCCGTCTCAGCCTTGCGGCGGTGTACCCGATCCTCAGCACCCGTTCAATTTCCTCCCAAGAATAGGTTTCCGTGTCAAAGGCGCTTTTACCCTCATTCCCTCGTCCCCGCGCGCCAAAGTAAAGCCCTCCGGTGAGTTCTCGGACGATGAGCAGGTCAAAATGAGGCTTTCCCTGGGGATTGCTCCGGCACAGTACCTCATCTTTAAGCGGACAGGCATCCTTGAGTTGGGGAAGAAGCGCTGCAGGCCGCAGATTGGCGAATACCCCGAGCCCTGCACGCAGGCCCAAAAGTGCCCGCTCAGGCCGAAGCTGTCCAGGCAAGGTATCCCATTTCGGCCCTCCAACCGCACCTAAAAGCAAGGCATCGCACTGCTTGGCTGCCTCCAAGGTCTCCCGGGGTAGCGGCTCCCCGCATGAGTCAATGGCCTTACCACCAGCTTCAAGTTCAACATAATGAAACACATGGCCGTAGTGGTCTCCCACCACATCCAACACTTCGGTGGCAGGACCAAGCACTTCAGGGCCTATTCCATCTCCCGGGACAAGGGCGATTGCATAATCCATACATGATCTCCTGTAATACGTACTAATGAGATACCTCAGTCCTGAAGCCCGTTGATGAGCCTATCCATCTGATAGCCAGAACGTTCTTCTGCCTTGCGGAATTGGGCGGAAAGACCGGCAAGGACTTGCAGCCGTTTGCGCCATGAGGCATCCCCAACCCGTTTCCCTGTGGACACCCTTTCAAAAGCAGCGTCGCTTTCCAAGGCCAGGAGCAGGGAAGTATAATCCAGGGTCTCCTCAAAGGCTTCCTTATTGAACCAGGTAATGCCTTCAAACTGGTTTATCCCCAGAAGCTGTCTGAAATCTGCTGCCTGGTAGTTTTCCGTAATCAAAGCCCTAGGTGAAAAAGGAGTTCCGTAGACCCCTGGGTCTTCCAACCGGGTCCGGGCAAGTAGCGCTTTGGCAAGCTCGGCAAGCCGGTAGGCTGTTTTACCAGGAACCCCCATCTTACGCCAAGCTTCTTGCAGTTTACGGTCCAGGTTCCAGTGCTGTATCAGGGCTACAGCATCCGTACCAGAAGCATCAGCGCCAAGGATCGCGGGAAGCAGCGTCAAAACCCCGTACCCTAGGGCAAATACCCCAACAAAAGGCTTAACCAGCAGTTCTGCTGCCCATGCCTGTACCTGTGCTTTGGTTGTGCGCTTAGTTCCGGGGACCTCTGTACCGTACTCGGCAAACCGGAACAAGCGGTTGAGATACGCGGCAAACCCTTCGCCAATCTGTTCAGGTTCTTCTACCAGAGCCGGATGTTTAACCAGGGCTTTTCTCACAAAGGGATCATAGCTGCCTCCTGCGCCGTCTCGATAGTAGAGGGCGGTGCGGATAAAGGCTACGACCGGCTCTTGTATGGAAACCGTCAGGGTCTCGGACTTTTTCCCCTCTGTAAAGGCCCGGTTAAGTCCTGCGACCAGTTCTGGTGTAAAGATGTCCATGAAGGAACCATAGAGTTCTTTCAGGAACAGGTCCTGCAAAGCCTCGTGGGGATCCTCTACTCCCTGGCCCTTAAGTTCCGCATAGAGCTTGGTCCAACGGCCTTGGGTATCTTCACACTCATGGATATCCAAAAAAACCTGGGCCTCATAGCCCTTGAGGGCCGCAAAAAAGCCCTGGTTCGTAAGTTCCCGGAAAGACCTGAGGTACCATAAACGGGAACGCTGTTCAAAGAAGAAGACGAAGGCGTGCTCATCCCCACCCAGGCCCAGAGCCTGGACCAGATCGTCTTGCCGGAAGCTTCCATCTTTCTGCGGGATGGCTACAGCACCCTGTCGGATCCACCCAGAACTCTGATCATAGGAATTGTTGTAAAACACCAGGGTTCGGTCTTGTCCTACCCGGTTGGAATAGGCAAAAACGTTTTCATTTACCGTGCCATCAGGGGTAAAAAAGTCGTACAAGCAGAAATCCGCGCTCCCGGAAAAAAGGAGCCGCCGCTTCATAAGCGGGAAGATCTCTCGTTCATGCCGATCCACGCAGGAGGGATCCGGCTTTTCATCCCGGTAGGCGCGCTGGTATTCCATGCCGTACTTCTCTTCAAAGCCCTCGATCTGTCCGTGGCCGAACATGGGAAGCCCAGGCATGGTAACCAAGAGAGTACAGATCCCGAAATACTTATCCCCCTTGCCGAACTGGGCCACCGCGGTTTCCTCGTCCGGGTTGTTGAGGAAGTTGACGAACCGTTTGAGTACCTCGGGGTCAAACTCCAGGGTATTTTTGATGGTGGTCCGGTATTTGGCGTTCTCTTCGTTTTTGAGCATGTTCATAAAGGCCGAGTTGTACACTCGGTGCATTCCCAGGGTACGGACAAAGTAACCCTCCATCATCCAGAAGGCTTCGGCCAAAAGCAAGGTATTGGGAGCTTCCACGGCACAACGATCCACCACTTCCCGCCAAAACTCATGGGGGATCCGCTGGTTAAACTCCTCGCCGGAAAGGGCATGTTCCGCGCGGCTCGCAATGGCTCCTCCCTGGCCTGGTTCAGGGTACCAGAGCCGCTGGATATGCCGTTTGGCCAAGGTCATGGCCGCGTCAAACCGGACAATCGAAAACTGCTTGCAGACCCCAATGATGGTACGAATCACCGCTTCCCGGGCTTCAGGGTTGAGGAAGTCTATCTGGGCGGTGTCGTTCCAAGGCATGGAGGTTCCGTCATTACCGTGGTAGATATACCGCACCTCTCCTGAACGGTGGTCGATACGCTTGAACACCACCGCGGCATCGGTACGGGTAAAATAGTGTTCTTCGATCTGGACGGTAACGTCATCCCAGCCTGAAAGATTGCCGCAGGTGTATTGGTAACCCGGAAAAGGAGGATAGGGCAGTTGGAGGAAGCGATCCGGGTGTTCTATGATCCAGCGGCTGTCTATCCCGGTGTGATTGGGAACCATGTCCGAACCAAGCCGGATGCCCCGGTGCATACACCGGTCCCGGAGGTTTCTGAGGCTGTCCCAGCCCCCTAAGGATCCGGCAATGGCGTAGTCGTAGAGGCTGTAGGCGCTTGCCGCAGCTTCAGGATTGCCGGTCCACTGTTTGATGGTCTTCGACGCATTGCTCCGTTCCCACAGCCCGATGAGCCATAGCCCGGTAAAACCCCGGCGGGAAAGCTCATCCAATTCCTCATCGGGGATCTGGTCAAGCCGCGTTATCGACCGACCGTATTTCTGAGAAAGCTGGTAGAGCCATACCAAGGTACTCTTGGCCATAAGCACGGTCCGGGGCATCCAGTCCTGATCTTGGCTGAACCGCTCGTATTCAGCATCCTGGCTGCCGTAGGTATAAACCTTTGTGGGGCCTGGGCCAAAGAACACGGGTTTTTCTTCTTCTTTAATGACATCCAGTCCCATGAGAAGCCGGGAGATAAAATTCCCGATAAGGAGGCCCCAGCGCGTCCGCATGTACTCAAGCTGGCCGCTTAGGGAATCAGGAGCTGCCAAAGCAGGAGCACGTAGCAGATCCCAGAGGTTCATCCCTTCCGGGCCAAAAGGAGGCAATTCTACAAGATACATCCGCAGTTCTTCCACTGCCTGGGTATACACCGTCTTTTCCACCAAGGAGGCTTCGTCAAAAAGAAACCGGAAAGGTCTGAAGGCCGGGTTGAGATTCGCCAGGGCAAGGAGCAAAAGCTCTTCCAGGGCCACGGACCGGCAGCGTTCCTTGCCTTCAAAGCCCTGGAGATAGTCTGCTACCGTGATTTTTCCTGCATAGACCTGCTGAGGCGGAAAAAGCTCCCCAAAGGTATGCAAGAGGCGTTCGTTTTTTTCTGCTCCAAACCGGCTTGCAAGACGCACCTGGGCGGTATCAAACACATCAGGCTGTACCTGGTTCCGATACAGGGCAACCACATAATGCAGGATTTCGTCGATGAGTCCCATAGCATTGAGCTGTCCTGCCTTGATGAGCTTTTCAGGATGGACCGTAGCATCAACCTTGGCATTCAGTTTCCTGGTTAGCTCCCGAACCTGGCGGAAATCTGCCAGTACCACATTGCCGCTGAGAGAAAACAGGGTATGATCCAAGCCATATTTCTCCCGCATGTCCCGTTTAATATGAAATTCTTTTCTTGCTTGTCCATCTTGAACTCCAGGGGTGATGAGCGCAGACCCGGAGGTTTGAGCGCTTTGTTCAAGCAGGGAACAGCGGATATCGAGATACTTCATGGGTTCTTCCCCTTCTGGGCTTTTGACGGCTTTGTTGCAGGGGCAACTTCGGTCAATTCCCGCACAGCCTGCACCAAATACTGATCCTCTCCGATATCCTTAATCGACCCGGGAAGCCGGTAGGTCCAGTTGAAATTATCGACGGTACCCGGCACATTGATCCGCTCCCGTGCTGGATCCGGGGCATACCACCGGAGGGAGAGATGGAGGAGATCCTGGATCTGGAACACCCGGAACTGGGATGCGGCACCGGCAATCTTCGTGAGGATGCTCTTGGCAGTTCCTGGGTTGTACGTGGAGGAAAGGAACGGCTCCCCGATGAAATTAGCGAACTGCTGCTTATCCGCCTCCTTTTCCCACCATTCCCTCAGGGTTGAACTGTCATGGACTGCCGGAGTACAGACGCTCAAGACCGGATACTCGGCCAAGGGAATGTAGGGCTTTCCCGGCTCATCCCAGCGCCGGGACCAGCGGATAACCTTAAGCCCCAGGATTTTGAGCTTGGTGAGGACCCGGGGCACACAATCAGGCACTGCACCCAGGTCTTCTGCACAGGGGAGCATGGAGGAAGATTCCTTGAGTACCGTTAAGAGCTTTTTCCCTTGCTTTTCCCAATCCCGCTCCGAAGCCTGCCGGTGCTGTTCCATAAGAACTTCCAGATTGTTCCGCTCCTCTTCTGAAAGGGACGCGTAAGCCCGGGAGTTCCGGTAGTACCACACCGGGGCGTACCGGCACTTAGCGTATTCCAAGAATATCCGGTTATCCCATGCAGCAAGGAGATAGGCCTTTGCCGCGGGGTGCAGGTCCAGGGCCTCAATGTCCTTTTCACCTCGAATCGCCTTTTTGAAGAGCCATAAGTCCTCGTTGCCGATCCGATCCAATGCCAGGGTAAAGACCTGTTCCACCTTAGCTGCCAGGCTTACCGGATCAAGCCCCCCGGTCCTGAGGCTATCCCATACTTCCCCGGTGGGGATATGGGGCAGGGAAACCCAACGAATCCGGCTCTGATCAAAGCCAAGCCCACTAAGCTCCTTATCGGTGAAGGGAACCATTGGAACAAAGCGGCCCAGGATCGCGGAAGTATCCTCCCGTGCAGAAGCCCAGATACGGAAAAAACCTAATACGTGGTCGATACGGTAGGCTCCGTAGTATTTCTCCGCCACTTTGAGCCGGTTTTTCCACCAGGTATAGTCGTCTTTTGCCTGAGCCTGCCAGTTATAGATGGGAAAGCCCCAATTCTGTCCTAGAGGACTGTACATATCAGGCGGCGCTCCTGCGGAGAGCTCCCCGTGGAAGTATTCAGGGTGGGCCCAGACATCGCAGGAATCCTCGTTCATCAAGATGGGAAGGTCTCCCTCCAGGATGATCCCTAAGGCCTTAAGAGCATCCGCAGCCTCCCGGAACTGGGTATCCAGGGCTTCCTGTACCCAGACCCAAAACAGGTGTTCCTTCCACAGGTTCGGATCATCCCACAAGGCTTGGATGGCTTCGGCACTAACCTGGCGATGACTGAACCATGTTTTCCAGCTTTTTTCTCCATTGGTTTCTTTGAGCCTGCGGTATACCGCGTATTCCTTGACCCAGGGGTTCTCCTGTATCCAAACTGCCAGGGAACCCGTACCTTTGGCTTTCTCTGCAATGGTCCTTTCATGGGTGGTGTACAGTTTCCAGAGCAACTCCATCTTGGCCCGGAGGAGCTTGTAATAGGGGAACCGGGACTCATCTTTAAAGTAGGTACCCAATTTCTCCTCAATGTGTCCGATAAAGGAAGGGTCTGTACCCGCCTCAGGGATTGCTTGGATCCTCAGATACAGGGGGTGCAATGCACAGGCAGAAAGCGCGCAGTAGGGAGAACTGTCGTAGCCTGTGTCGTTTACCGGTAATATCTGGATAAGCCCCAGGCCCATTTTCTTACAAAGCTCACCGAAAGCTATCAAGTCAGGGAATTCACCGACTCCTATAGATTGTTCGCCCCTTAGGGCTCCGACTGGAATGACCGTACCAACAAGACGCGGTTCAGCATTGGTTTGTTTTTTCTGAGCAAGGCCCATTATGTCCTCCTATTTAGTACTTTTAGTATAGCGATAAGGAAGAAGACATAATAGGGCTTTTTTGAGGATTGGAAATGAGTTTTTTATTTAGACACAAGCGCTTTCATGGGGCTTAACAAACGCTCCTTGAAAAGACTGTAGCAAAGGCTCATACTTAAAGAGAGGAGACTATGACAGCTACCCTTTCGCCCTATCGTCTTGGTAAGGCGCGTGAACTGTATAATAGCTTCAATGTGTTTAATGCCCTTTCCTGGTCATTTCTCACAGGAAATATTATTACCCTTTTTGCTCTACGACTTCAGGCATCTTCGACTTTTATCGGCGGTATCAGTGCGCTCCTCTATGTGGCCTACTTTTTTCTTCCCTTAGGGAAAATGCTGTCCAAACGATTCTCTATCATCAAAATCTTCAGCATTGCCTGGATAAGCCGATCCGTCAGTATGCTGCCCCTGTTATTCGTACCCATTGCGGTTTCTCTCGGCCATCATGATACGGCATTGAACCTAACTATCCTGGGGGTATCCTGCTTCCATGTGATCCGGGGAGTGGGGATGATTGGTAATAACCCAGTCTTAAGCTATATGGCCATGGGTCCGGATCGGAGCAGTTATATGACCCAGATCCAGATCATCAACAGCGCGGTCGGGATGTTCGCAGGGTTTATCATCGCCCTGCTCTTGGGACGGGAACCTCCTTTGTACCTGTACAGTATCATCATGGCGGTGGGTATCGGCTGCGGCATTTTCAGCGGTATCCTGATGCAAAAGATCCCGGAACCCCCGGTTGAACCTACCGAAAAAAACAGCGCCTTGGGGGATGTCATTAAGCGGGCTTTTTCCACTCCTTCCCTGCGGCAGTTTATCTTCATTCTGTTCTTGGTGGCCTTAGTCTCCGGGGTCTCCCGGTCCTTCATCATTGTTTACAGCAGAGAGGTGTTTGCCCAGAGTGACGGCATGGTCTCGCTGTATACGGTCTTCGGCGGACTAGGAAATTTGCTTATCGGCCTGTTCATCAAATTTCTCGTAGATCGGATCGGAGCAAAACCCATCTTTATCATCTGCGTCATCATTGGCCTTGCCGGGATGCTTCCCATCGTGTTTATGTCCCAGAACCTCACGGACAATTTCATTACCCTGGTGCTGCTCTTGAGTTTCATTTTTTTTATATTGAATTTCGGCTTTCTTGGTTCTGAGGGGATAGCCCAGACCTATTTTCTGGGCCTCGTTCCTATGGAATTGATGATGGATATGGGGATCCTCTATTTTTTGGTGTTTGGTATCGCCGGCGCAGGAGGCTCCCTGGTTACCGGCCTGTTTCTGGATTGCTTAGTAGGCTTCGGGGTTCCCATATCCATCGCGTTTAAGGTACTGTACCTGATCCTGGTGGCGATGACCCTGGCCGCGCTGTTCCTCCAACGAAAGCTGGTTCCCCTAGGTGCGCTTCCCTTCTGGGGCGCCCTGGAAGTGATGTTTTCGTTCCGGGATCTCAGGGCCATTACCTTGTTGGACAGGCTGAATAAAACCAAGGACTCGGAGGAAGAAGCCGCCCTCCTTGAGGCATTGCATGATACCCCCTCTCAGTTGGCGGTCAAGGGCCTCTTGGAGCGGGCCAAGTCTCCCCGGCTGGCGATACGGATGGAAGCTATCCGGGCCATGGAAGCCCTGAATGTACTGACCGAAGAGGCGGAGCAGTCCCTCATGGCAGACATCATCACCCATCCCTTTACCACCGCTTATATTTCCGCCCGGATTCTGGGGAATCACCGGGTGTTTGCCGCGGTTCCCCTCTTGCGGGAGTTGGTAAGTTCCCAAGACTATATGCTTGCCGGAGAAGCCATCATCGCCCTGGCAAAATTAGAGGATGAGGCCTTCCGCCCGCAGATTGAAGCAATCATCCTGGAAACCACCAATCCCCGGCTCAAGATCATGGGGGTAGAAGCCTTTGGGATATACCGGTCTTCCCATTCCCTGACCGTACTCCTAGACATACTTAGGGTGGCTGATCCGCCCCCGTATCTATGGGACGAAGTGGTTTTGGCTATGGCGAACATTCTGGATATTCAAAATGAGTTTTACCCCTTGCTGATTCGTTTTCTTGAGGACGAAACCCTGGCGCCAGCCCTGGCTCTGGACGAGGCTGAATCCGCCTATGAATATTACCATACCACTCACGGGGGCTGGTTCGCCCGTAGACGGGCAAATTTAGGGTTTAGTAATAAACAAGCCAAGGCTTTGCAGCCTGCAACGAGCGCCTTGATCAAAGACGCCCAAGGGGCTCCCCTTTCCCAGTGGATCCTGGAACTACCTGAGACGGTAACCGATCCCATAGCTCAGTTGGTCTTTTCCCAAACGGTTTTAGAGGATGATCTTATGGCCTTTGAACGGCTGCGCCTGTTAATCGTCCACTGGGCTTCCCATGAGCTGCGGGTCTGGACAAACACCCTGAAAACGGGGAACCGCCGTCCCCCATCTGTTCCCCCCGCATGAGCGCTCCATCTCGAATTCATCATGGCAAACAAAGGGTTTACGCTGATTGACCGCAGCGAGCTTGATAAGATAATAATTCGCATAATTATAGTTAATGCAGCGCGTCTTAAACCGTATCTAAATTTTTAACCAGGTCATTATTTTTTGCAGTAATGGGGGTAGCAGAAACGCCAATGGAAGCGAGATGATAAACCCAATAAGCCAACCTTTTAACCAAGGGATTACAAAATCATGCAATCCCACATTAATGACTACCATAACAAAGGACATACACATAGACATAATAAATGCCATGCATAAACCGTTAAATAGTATTTGTCGTATACTCAAGATCATACCCTCCTTAAGCAGCTACTACACCGTATTACTACTTACAGCATGGATATACATACATAATATACTTATAAATTAAACCGCTGTTTGCCTGTCAGGGAAAATTCTTTATAAAGGATCTTTAGATGGCTGGTTCATAAAAAACGTATGCTTAAAATAAACAATAAAACTATAAAATAAACACAAATACACTGTTGTCCATATCGTTGGAAGTCTGATGCGCTCCTAAACCACCCCCTGACAAAACCTGTCCGTCTCTACCTTGAAAGGCTTATGGGGGTGGAATAGTTACGAGGACTTAATAGTTCTCAGCCTTGATCTGAAAATACGATCGAGGATGTTTACAAACCGGGCATAGTTCCGGGCTTTTCTTGCCAATCACGATATGCCCGCAATTGCTGCATTGCCATATCGTATCCCCTTCCCGGGAGAACACAAGTCCCCCCTCAATATTGGCAAGGAGCTTGCGGTACCGTTGTTCATGTTCCTTCTCAATAGCTCCTACCAGAGAAAAAAGTGTCGCGATCTGAGCAAACCCCTCTTCCTGGGCCTCCTTCGCGAAACCAGCATACATATCGGTCCACTCATAGTTTTCTCCTGCTGCGGCATCCTTGAGATTAGTAATCGTATCCGGTACCGTATCCTCGTGCAGGAGCTTGAACCATATTTTAGCGTGCTCCTTCTCTTGTTCAGCAGTCTCTCTAAAGAGGGCTCCTATCTGATTATACCCTTCCTTCTCTGCCTTGGAAGCGTAATAGGTATACTTATTACGGGCCTGGGATTCTCCGGCAAAAGCCGCCTGCAAATTCTTTTCTGTTTTTGATCCTTTTAATTCAGCCATGAATTCCTCTCTTATGAATGATAACGTATTGTTACCCATGAGCTTAAAAAATGCAATACCGAGCCAAGGCTTCCTCCCGTATGAGCGCTTGCAGAGCGCTAGAGATCCTCAAAGCGGATTCCTTCCCCCGCGGGAATAAAAGCCTGGGCTTTTCTGCCGATGATCCGGGATTCCCATGAGGGAGGGAGGCCAGGGCGTAGGAGCTTTTCCGTACGAAGAGCCGCAACCATAGCTGCGGTGATACGTTCCCCTTCCTGAATGTCCCGAAGCGCATGTAATGACCGGTTAGTCCGCTCATAATAAGCTACCTCCGAAGGGGCAAGCCGTTTCACCCCATCGCCTAAAATTGCCTGGACTAATTCCATGCCTCGCTCCTGGGAGACCTCCTCAATGATGCTGCTGGGTTCCCGTGTCGATGCCCTGCGTATCGCCCTAACCATCTTTTTAAAGTCAGCCGGAGGCAGCGCAATGGGATCATCAAGGCCTGAATCGGATCGGGACAGACAGAAGTGTTTTTCGATTGCCCCGGCACCTACGGCCACCCCCAAGACCGGTACGAGTTCAGGATCAAGACTATGGTCACTCAAGCCTACCGGGAGGCCGAACACCGAAGCCAGGCTCTTGAGGATACGGAGGTTGTATTCCCGGACCGGGGCAGGATAGGCGGTAACGCAGTGGAGAAGACAAACCCGGGTCTTTCCTGCGGCAAGGATCCCCAAAGCCTCCTCTATATCCCCGAGTTTTGAAACCCCGGTGGAAAGAAAAACCGGCTTCTGGTATGAGGCGATTTCCCGCAGCAGCTTGGTATGATTCAACTCAGGAGAAGCAATCTTGAGAACCTGGGGCCTCAGATCCCGTACTTCCTGAGCGCTCCTGATCCCAAAAGGGGTACAGAGAAATAAAAGCCCTCGGGACTCCACATAGGCCTTCATGTCCACAAAAAAAGCGGGATCTACCTCCAAGCGCTTGAACCGCTCGTAAAGCCTGATGACCCCTCCAGGTAAACGCACTTCCCCGGTATTGGGGTGGAGGATTTCATCGGCATACACCATTTGAAATTTGATGCAATCTGCACCGGATTCCGCTGCCGCATCAATGAGTTCCCTGGCTTTAACCGGATCCGCGGCGTGAGCAGTCCCCAATTCCGCGATGGTGAGTACTTGGCGGGCAGTATAGGTCTTCTTCTCTATGGTAAAACCCTGATCTATGCTATTCATATAAATAATAGAAAATCATACTATGCTGGGTACTGC
>JAISGE010000018.1 GCA_031263265.1 Treponema sp. | reverse complement strand
GGCGCTTGGGCGGCTATGGTTTCCAGTTTTTTTACCGATAACGTCGTGCATCCTGTTATCAGGATAGTAATAACAGCCAACAAAAGACTATACCTGAACATGCTATAGTTCATACGCTTTCTCCTAAAATACGTTTTTCCAGAATACTGTTATTAGTATGCGCCAACGTATCAATGATAGTATCGGTGGTAATAACCATAATTTTATTGATCTCATTTGAATGATTTTACCATTTCTTTATTTTTCCGTCAAGTTCTTTTTTTACGACTGTTTACGCTCGTTTGCTCGTCCGAATAAAGACTTGCAAAGACCTGTTGAGACTGTCGAATTAATCCCCATTCTTTTAATTCTACACTTTTATCTTTAGGATATGTTTTTATTTCTAACCCCGTCTCTAGACTATTTAAATAGTTTATTAAAGTTAATATTTTGGTAGTGTGATCTACAAAGTATGATGGATAACAGAAAGGATAAAACTGAAAATGAGCATCACCAACGTCTTAAAAAGACTCAAATCAGCCAAATACCTAATGAAACCCCACATAACCCCGTAGTGCCAGAAGTAGGAACGAAGGGACGTACACCGTTATAACAAACCGCATAGCGCTAGAAGTAGGAACGAAGGGACGTACGCCGTTATAACAACCACGCCGCACTCACTACGCCCACCGCAGGTGTTAGTGCAGGTGAAAGAGGGATTTAAGTTCTTCGTGGCTCATGCGGGTGATCCAGGATTCACCGGAGGATACGGTCATGTCGGCTAGTTCGCGTTTGCTTTTGAGCATCGCGTCTATCTTCTCCTCAAAGCTGCCCTTGGTAATGAAACGGTGAACAAAGACGTTGCGGGTTTGACCTATGCGAAAGACTCGGTCAGTAGCCTGATTTTCAACCGCTGGATTGTACCATAAATCGTAGTGGATCACCCGGCTCGCGGCGGTGAGATTGAGACCAAGACCACCGGCTTTGAGGCTTACCAACAGAATCCGCGCGCTGGGATCCGTCTGAAACTGGTCGATTACCTGGCTGCGTTTCTTTTGAGCCATACCGCCGTGATACATCCAGGTCATTTCCCCCAATTCATTCCGAATGATAGTCTCAAGACAGTGCAGGGCCTCTACATACTGGCTGAAGATGAGCACTTTTTCCCGATTAGCCAGGATTGATTCTACCAGGGTAAGGAGTAACTGGGCCTTACCAGAATATTTTGATAGTGCAGGGCTTTCTTTATCGTACACGCGGGGATGATCACAGACCTGTTTCAAGGCAGTGAGCAAACCGAGTACCAGGGCCGCGCGGGCCTGGGGTTCCTCCTCCATTGCTTCTGATTTTTTCATGGTTTCGGTAACGATACTTTCGTAAAGCGCAGCTTGTTCCTTTTCCAAGACCGCATATTCGTTACTGGTGATCTTCTCAGGCAGATCCGCGATGATGCTCTTATCGGTTTTAAGCCGGCGTAACAAAAACGGTGCGGTAATTTTTTTCAGCACCTCGGCTTTCTCTTTTTGGCGCATCACCTCAATAGGAAACCGGTACTCATCTCTAAACTGGGAAGCAGTACCCAGATAGCCGGGAAGGATGAAATCAAAGAGAGAACGCATATCCTCTAAACGGTTTTCCACCGGTGTTCCTGAAAGGGCAAGCCGATACTGGGATTGGAGCTGTTTGATCGTCTTCGCTCCCCGGGTATCGGCATTCTTCATGAGATGAGCTTCGTCCACGATTAAGAGGGAGAAAGGATGCTCTTGGAGCTTAGTACTATCCCGCACCGCGGTCTGATAGGTGGTGAGAAACACATCATGGGGCTCCTTTAGGGTACGCCTTGTCCCGTGATACCGGGATACTGAGAGAGACGGAGCAAAACGACGCAGTTCCTGCTCCCAGTTTTCAAGCAGCGCCGCAGGTGCAATGATGAGGCTATGATTTGCTAAGAGGCCCTCTTCTTTGAGGCATAGCAGAACAGTGATGGATTGGATCGTCTTGCCCAGACCCATGTCATCCGCGAGGATGCAGCCGAACCCGGCAAGCAGAAGAGAGCATATCCAGTTATAACCCCGCTCTTGATAGTGCCTCAGTTGTGCATTAAGACTCGGGGGAACCGGAAAACTCCGCTCGGTTAAAAGCCGGTTCATGATCTGTTCTGCATCAAAGGAGAGGACACTGTCACCGGCGAAATAGGCTTTGAGGAAATCGCTTATCTGGGGGCTTTCTTGCTGGGCCTTCTTGAGCAGACGGGCAAGCTCATTAGGGTCCAGGCGGATAAAGGTATTTCTAAAGGTAACCAGGCCCTTTTTCTGCTTCACCAAGGCATTAAACTCCTCTTGGGTGAGGAGCTCATCCCCAATGGCCACCTGCCATTGCCAATTCAAGAGGGAATCCAGGCCCAGGTAATTCACCAAAGCCCCTGCTTGTTTAGCGGAAGTGTTTAAGACCAGACGGGGTTTTAATTCCCGGTGGAGGTTCTTGGGAAACACCACCTCGATCCCCAAACGGGAAAGGAGCAGGGAAGCATGGTCAAGGAAGTCAAGGAGCCGTTCTTCGGTAAGCCGTACCGAGGTCTTGGAACTCAGGCGTCCCAATTCTGGGAGGTAATGGGAAAGCGCGGTAGGGGCTTTGAGTACTTCGATGGTTCCGGTTTCCTGAGCCGCATCCTTGAGAGGGATCTTTTTAAGCCCTTGGGGATCTTCAAGCAGGACCTCCATAGAAAGCCTAAAAGCCGGGTTACCGGTTCCGGTGCTTTCCTCGTGGGAGGAAGCCCCTTTGAGCGTGAGCCGATACTGCCACGCGGAGAAATCAATAAACAGTACCGAAAGCCAGCGATCAATGGCCAGGGGTATGCTCCGCATAGCCGGGGAGGATACATTACAGGTCTGGCCTTGGAAAAAGAGGCCCAGGAGTTCCCGATGATCAGCACTCCCTTTTTGAGAGGTTCGGGATAAATAGTGCTGCTTCACCCATTCCCCCAGAAAGGCTGAAGCAAGCAGGTTCACCACACTGCGACCGCTGGCAAAGGTCTTTTCCTTGGACTTCCTATCAAGGGGTAACATACGATCCTCATACGCGGCAAGCAGATTGAGGGTTTCGTTGATGAGCGGCAGGCTATCAAAAGGCTTCCAGATGATCCTGAGAAAGCTTGGAGAAACCGAGGATTTTTCGGTTTTTCGGGTTCCCTGAGGGCCTTTATCCCTGAGCACCCCAGGGATAAAGGCACCGGCAGTACAGAGGATGTTGAGGAACTTGAAAAGGTAAAAGAGAAACCTATAGGAAGCCGTGCCATCATCAGCGGAAAAGGAACGAAAACACTGAAATGCCTCATAGAGGGTATAAGGGTGTTTTTCTCCAGAAACCGGTTCCTGTACCAGTGCTATTTCCCCGCCTGGCCGGGGGTCTCGACAGGTAATAGTCCAGCGGGAACGGGAAAAGGCATGTTCTAGCTCAGGGCTTGGCTCTTCAGCAGCTTCCCACCCTCCAAACCGGGCAGCGTGGTGGTAGAATTCCGCCAATACCAGGGTAAAGTCCTGTTCAGAGAATGAAGGAGTCGAAGGAAGCAGGGAAAGAATCAAGTCTGTACAGTGGGGAAGATTGGGAAGCTCTGGGGCTTCTGAAGGCGGATTGCTTGGGCTAGGATCCGCCTCTACCGTGAAAGGAGGGGGAAGTTCCCGATCTAAGGAAGCGCCGAAGGATTCGGCTATGGCCTTTAGGTTGATACCCCGGAGCTGAAACAGGATACGAGGATCCCCATCAATTTCCCGGACGATAATATAGTAAAGGGCAGCCATGTGCTTGCAAGGGTCGCCATTATCAGGACAATTACAAGACCGTTTCATTTCATTCCAGCGTTTAGGGATGAGGTTGATCCCTTCTTGTTTAAGGCTTATGAGCAATTCTTCAGGCAGTTCCCCGGCAGCGAGCAGGGCAAGCAGGCGGGGGTCTTCCTGGATAAGTTGCAGGACTCGATCCTTTTCTTTTAATTCGGGAAAGGTAATTTCTACACGGTAAAAAGGCCGGTAATTCCCCTTAACCTTGGCAACTACTTTTTTGCCGGTAATATCCAAGGAAAGGACCTTCCCGGTATTGGCATAACTGCGACCGCGGTCAAGCCGCGCTCCCATCTGGTAACTATCCAGCACCTCAATAAACCACTTACCCCAAGGAGTAAGCCCATACTTCTGCCTAGCCATGTAATCTCCTGAGCTAACATGTTTTTGCGTTACTTGCTATTCCCCCAAGGGTTCTTTCCGCCACTGAGGAACCCCGTTTATGGTTCCTTCAAATAAAACCCCATGAGTATATCCTGCCTGAACCAGGGTTTCCCGCGCTGCAGGATAATGGCCGTCCAGGTCTTCCGCTTTATGCGCATCCGCGGTAATGATAACTGGTACTTGGTTTCCCTGTAAAAGCCGTAACAGGGCACAGGAAGGATAGGTCTCTGCGATTGTAGAACGATTAAGCCCCCCGGTGTTCACTTCTACCACCAACGGGGAAGCCCCAATAGTATCGGCAATACCCCTCATGCGGCGCTGATAACCCGGGCTTTCCAAGGAAAACCAGCTTTTTCCCTCATAAGGGGACTTGTTTTTCTTTATTAAATCCGTATGTCCCAAGATATCAAAACCGCCGGCCAGGATCATCCCTTCAACCGTGTCCCAATACGCTTCCACTAAGGCTTCCGGATCATGGGAAAATCCCTCCCGGATACCTTTTTCAAATACTGCAGGACTATCATCTACCGCAAAAGGGGAGCCCCGAGGTGGAATCACATAATGCACTGAACCGATACGATAATCTAAGCCAAGGCCTTGATAGTCCCGGTCTCCTGGACCCATGAGTCCCTGAATATAATCAATTTCCAGACCGAGAAATATCCGAATCTTCCCTTCCCAGCGCTGGCGGGCCTCCCGTACTGCGTCCAGGTATGCTTCAAAGCGATCTTCCTGAATATGCCAATCAGTACAGAACCCGGTTTTGCGATACACCGGCGCATGGGAACTGAACCCAAGAGACACCAAACCCTTTTGGTATGCCCTCTGGCACAGGGTTTCAATCGTATCCTGCCCATCACAGAACGTAGAATGGGTATGGAGACAGGAATAAACCACCTATTCTCCTGATTCAGCGTTCCGTACCACCCGGAATCCTAAGTAAGTGGTCTTGGTAGATGGAGCCATGCGTACCCGGTTAGCAGAACGCAGGTATTGGGGGGCGCTGTACCAACTTCCACCCCGGACTATCCGCCGGTTGGGAACCCAATCTGTGGAATCATAGTCCCCATACCCATCCCAGCACCACTCATAAACATTTCCGTGCATATCGTATAGTCCCCAAGGATTCGGAGGAAAACTGCCTATGGCTGTTGTCTCGTGCCGGTATACTCCCCGGGAACTGCCAGAATAGGTATAGGTTCCATCATAGTTACTCTGATTCGGGTTTATGGTATTTCCCACATTAAAGGCCGTAGTAGTACCGGCCCGGCAGGCATATTCCCATTCTGCTTCTGTGGGTAAACGGTACCCATTAGCTTTTTGATCCCAGGTTACTTCTTCATTATTAATAGCATAAGCCGGAGTCAAGCCTTCCTTGATACTCCGGGTATTACAGTACCGGACCGCATCAAACCAGGTTACCCGCTCTACAGGGAACCTATCCCCGCGGAAATAACTGGGATTAGTCCCCATCATCGCGCTATATTCCTGCTGACTTACCTCGTATTTTCCTATATAAAAACTGAGGATCCTGACCCTATGCTGTACTTCATCCCTATCCCGGGCAACTTCTGAAAGAGGACTTCCCAATAACACGATTCCTTCAGGTATGCGGACCCCTTGTTCAAAGGGGACAAGCCGCTCTTCCGGTACTGGAGCAGCTTCGGCCAGTACCGTTTCCTCTGGAGCAGTTTCGGTTCTTACCGGTTCCGTGGTTTCTTGGCGCTGCGTTACCTGAAGCGGTTCTCCGCTTAAGGAGGTGAGCAGGTCCGCCATTAAGGGGGATAAATCCTCGTTTATAGCCCTGTATTCTATGTCTCCTCCACTGACCAGGTTTCCCTCTTCGGTATCTACGATAGAGGCTATGAACAGGTTAGTGCTTCCCAAGTTAAGCACATCTCCTGCAAGGACATAGGGAATATTGGTTATGATGCCGATGGTTTTGATACGGTCAGGATCAATGATGCCGGAATAAGGTATGCTGAAGTCCCTGATCATGGTTTCAATGCTTAAATCCCAGGGCAGTACCGCATACTGGCGGCTGTTTGCTAATTCAATGGTGAGTAATTGGACTAATATATCCGCCTCCCAGGATGGTACCCCGTGGATATAAAAGGGGAAGACCGTGAGCTTGGGCAATTCCTCATCCCCCCTCTGGGCGGTCTGTATCAGGTTGGCTACCATATCCGGTACAGAATAGCGAAATTCGCTGAGGCTGCGGTATTGCCGATACTCACCGCTTAAGAATCTGAGGGTTTTCAGGTCTACCAATGAGATAAGGGCCAGATGCGTGGTTCCTACCTTTTCAGCCCGTACCATTAGGGTAAAGTCTGCGTTAAGCTCCTGTTGTACTTCCCCAATAAAAGCCTCATGGTTGTTTGCCGAAGTAAGAGTCGCGGTCTCTTCGGAAATACGTTTAAAATTGGTAGTACAAGGTATCACCGTAAAAGCAGTCCGGAGATCTTCTTGATTCGCAAATAATAATGTAATGATTTCTTCATCTTCCCCAATCGCACCGGTAAAAGGCAGGATGGTGAGCGTCGGCTTTATCTGGGCTTCCAGGGCAAATGAAATAAAGATACTCAACACCCCTATAAGCGCTAATTTTGATGTCCTTTTCATAGGACCCCTCCTTGTAGTGATCTATGGCCTTATTTTTGTTTTTTCTTACATTTTATCTAATTTTCGTCATATTTCAGGTACTGCTTGAGGGCTTATAAGTTCTTATGGTTTGCGCTTGAACTCACGTTATGGTACAGAGAACCTCGGTGAATGAGGCGGCGATTAGCTTCTCGTCGCCGGGCAAAAGCGTGCGGACATGGAGGATGAGGCTGTTATCGCGGATGCCTGCAATCACCGGAACACGGGCGGTCCTGAGACCAGCAGCTAGGGTTTCCACCCTGACGGAACTGGCTCGTATTTCTACACCGAAGCCGGGAAGGGAGTCTGTGGGGTAAGCCCCGCCTCCTACCGCATCACGAGTCTCCACAACCGAAACAGCAACATCCCCAGGCTTGAGATGGGGCAATTTCAGGTTTGCCGTGGAACCCTTCAACATACGGCACAAGGAGCGGGCTTTTTTCAGGAGCTCGCTTTTGTCTGCTTCGATCATCTTGATTACCGGTATCTCCCCCTGCCTGCCGGAAAGGTAGATTCTGAGGGTCGCCTCAAATGCCGCAAGCGTCATTTTATCCACCCGCAAGGCCCGTAAAAGCTGGTGACGCTTCATCTTATCGATGAGCGGCTTTGAACCGGCGATTACACCAATCTGCGGACCGCCAAGCAGTTTATCTCCGGAAAATGTTACGATGCCAGAACCGGCTTTAAGGCAGTCCCGAACTGAGTGTTCCCGGTTTGCAAAAGGTACGTCAAGCTGACAAAGCAACCCGCTGCCGAGATCCTCCATGAACACTAGATCCCGGGAAGATGCAAGCGCCGCCAGTTCCTCCCGGGATGTTGATTTTACAAAGCCGTCTATGCGGTAGTTTGATGGGTGAACCTTGAGCAAAACCGCAGTGGCTTCGGTGATTGCGGTACGATAGTCGTCTATATTCGTTGAGTTTGTGCAGCCAACAGCTTTCATTTTTGCGCCGGAAAAGGTCAGTATCTCAGGAATCCTAAACGAGTCGCCTATCTCGACAAGTTCTCCGCAGGACACGATGACTTCCCGCCCCGCAGCCGTTGCTGACAGCGCCAGGAACACCGCCGCCGCGTTGTTGTTGACGGCCAGCGCTGCTTCCGCTCCGGTCATGCGGCAGATGAGCCATTCAACGTGGGAATTGCGCCCACCCCGGCCGCCTTTGTCCAGCGAATATTCCAGAGTGCTATAAGCACCGGATACCTCATATACCGCGCGAAGCGCTTCATCCGCAAGCGGCGCGCGGCCAAGGTTGGTGTAAACCACAACTCCTGTGGCATTAACGACCGGTTTCAGCGTACTCGACGACCGTACCCGGAGGAGGCTTTCTGCGCGGAGCACGGCAAGTTCAGCCACCGGCAAACTGAGTCGCGCGCCTGCGCATATATCGTGTTTTAACCCGTCAAGGGCCTCGGTGATTATTTTTTTGACCGTCTCTCTTCCAAGGCAGCCGTAAAACGCAACGGCCCAGGCAGCGTTAAGGAGTTCGTCCATTGACGGGATAGCACGCAGTACCTTGTTTGTAGGGGAATCCGTCGTAATCAAACCGCCTTGCGATGATAAATCGCCTGGTATTCCTTTCCGCAAGGCAGGTACATCGTGTTCCATTCCACGTCCAGTTCCCCGAGCAGCTTCAAAAGCGCCCCTGGTTCCTCTGTCTCTACCTCAGCAGCATAGCCACAGGAAGAACTCACGTTTCTTGGTACGGGGATAAGGGTACAAAGAAAACCCCGTCCCCGGTACACCCCCTGTAAACGCAGACTCGCACTTATCGAATCAAAGGTAAGCAGCATCCGCACCTCAACCCGCTCCCGTGCTTACGCGCCATCCGCCAACCGTCGCCTCCACCCGCACCGCACGTCCTCTGCTCTCAAGCAGGTTCTTCACATTGTCCCGGGCCGCGGCGCTGGACACGTCCACGGAAAAGGACGCCGCACCATACTCCCGCAACGCCTGCTCCGTCAACAGAACAGGTTCCGGACAAGACAAGCCACGGGCATCCACTACATTTGAAGCACTCATGCTTTTACCGCTCCTTTTCGACTGCCGTTGCTATTTAAAAGCGCGATGCAGGTAAGTACCACAAAGCCCGTAACACAGGCAATCTGGCCGTTAAGTGGCACACCGGCAGGAGAAGCCGCAAGGCCAAAGTTGTGGCTGATGGCTGCCCCGACCAAGAGACCCAAAACGCAGACCGCCCCGTCCGCGCTGCCTTCTCCTGCCATAATGGTCTGGCGCAGCGGACAGCCGCCAAGCAGGACAGAACCGTAGCCCGCGAGGGCCATGCCCAAAAAGTTCCACACAAAATCATTATGGGCTATAGGCTGACCAGCAAAACCGACATGTACCCTGCCTGTCAGCAGATTACCGATAAGCGCGGCGGCAAACACCGCCGCGTAAACAAGCAGCATTGAAGGATTCTTAATGAGGATCATGTCCCGAAAGCCGCCGGCCATACACATACGGCTTGTCTGGGCAATGCCACCTACGACAAGACCGGCAGCCAAAGCCAGCAGCGCCGGCGCGTGCATTGAGCCCGGGCCTGTTTCGCTGAAACGGATGAACGCGGGCCTTACCAGCAGGAATACCAGCAGCGCCACTGCCAATGCGGGCATCATAAAGCCCGACACTCGTGGTTGGTCGTGGGCGCGTCCCAGGGAAAAACCCCTTTTCAGCATCACGGAACCCAAGGCAATGCCGCTTACAAAGCCCGCAAGCCCCACCAGGGCGTTCATATCTCCCCCTGCAAGACGCAGCACCATGCGCAGGGGGCAGCCTAGGAACACCAGAGCACCTATGATGACAAAAACTGAGATGAAAAACCGCAGCAAGGGCGCTGAGCCGCCTGAAGCGCGGAACTCCCGGCGAGCTAGGGAAAGAATAAAGGCTCCCCCAATAAAGCCCGCTATTTCAGGACGAAGGTACTGTACGGTTGCCGCACTGTGCAGCCCCAGAGCACCGGCGGTGTCCCTGATAAAACAGGCCACGCATATACCCATATTGGCGGGATTTCCAAATACCGTTAACAGCACCGCCAATGCCCCGGTAACGCCGCCTGCGGCCAACAGCATAACCGGCCATTTCTTTTCATTCATCGTATTACTCCTACGGTCTTTTGCACAAAAAATGGCGGAGGCGTGTGAGAATCGAACTCACCAAAGACGTTTCCGCCCTTTGACGGATTTGAAGTCCGTAGCCGCCACCAGGCGACATTCACCTCCGTATATAGCAGTAATATAATACCACGGTGCAGCTTCATTGTCAAATTAAAATACAGAGAGGCAGGGAACGAGGCTGTCGAATAAGTCAATGTTGGTGTTTTCCGATTATGGTGGT
>JAISGE010000131.1 GCA_031263265.1 Treponema sp. | reverse complement strand
GGTTCCGTAGGCGGTCCGGGATTTGGATGCTTTGGTACTGAGATTCCGGGCCTCGAAATCAGTATGATACCGCTGCACCGCGGCGATGAACTGGTCCCTCCCGGCTTGATCCCAATACTGCCGGTAGATGACCGTTTGGTATCGAAACTCAAGGGAAACCGTATTATCTCGGGGATTAAAGCTCACCGAAACATCCTTGGTATCCAAGGTGGAGGAGAACAGGGGATCAAAGGCAATCCCCACCAAACCCAGCAGGATAGGATCCACATCGGCGATCAGCGCGCTCTTCTGGGGCTTCTGGCTTGCGCAAGATACCCCGCATAACAGCAGGATTAAGCAATAAGCTATCCTTTTCATCTTCATCACGTGTATTATCATACTTCGTATCATATCACAGAGGGTACCCTAAAACCACTCCGGTCTACTGCGTATGGTGCTCTAGCAATACTCAATGAGGGGTTATCCACAACGTATGATGCATAGCAGAAAGACAAAGAGGACAAGCCGGTTAGATGGGGTTTGTCTTCTAGGCTAGGTTAGGTTGAATGATGTACAGATGGAAAACAGATGGTCTCCCGAAGAAGTTGCAAAATGGCTTGAAAAAGAATATCCTTAATTATGCCCTAATTATCTCATATAGGATATCCGGTTGAGGATTTCAGGGAATTAACCCAGCGGGACGTATCGAGAATTGCAAGGTTATTAAATGAGCGGCCAAGAAAGACACTTGACTTTAGAACACCTTATGAGGTATCCTCATTATTTGAGGACAATTACAATTTATGGAGACGCAAATGAAAAAATTATTATTTATTCTTTGTATTTTTTACGGTATACAAATGAATATGTTTTCTCAAAGTGTTTATACTATTGATTTAAAAAAAGATATAATCATAGGAACCCTATCTCTTGGAATAGGCATAAGCCCTTTTTTTATAAACAATGAACCAGAAAATATACCGGGGGTATTAAATAAAAATGGAATAAATAGTTTTGATCGAGCGGTAATGTTTTCATATAATAAACCCTTAGATATAGTTAGTGATTATGGTGTATATACATTACTTTTACTCCCTGCCTTTTCAATTATACCAGATATAAAGAATATAAACACACTCTTGACTTACGGTATTATGTATAGCGAAGCATTTTTACTTACATTGGGGACAAAAGATACATTAAAAAGCGCTATTATCCGTTATCGGCCATATATGTATGCTGATGGTGTTCCTGATGGAAGAGAAAACGATTATTATAATAGTTTTCCTTCAGGTTCTACTGCTTATGCGTTTTTAGGGGCAACCTTTTTGACTACCACGTTTTCTCAAGAATTCCCTGAGTCAAAATGGAAACTCCCAGTAATAATAGGGAGTTATACCTTGGCAAGTGGAATAGGCGCAATGCGTATTTTATCTGGAAGTCATTTTTTAACGGACGTGTTTGTTGGAGCGGCAATAGGTTCATTATATGGGTGGTTAATACCTTGGTTACATCTAAAAAATGATAATAAAAATATTAAAATAATTCCTACGGGAAATGGGATGCTCGTTTCTTTAAGATTTTGAAATAGGGACGGCGTATACCAGGTCTGTTTATGCTGCACCGCCTTTGGGGCGGTCTGGAACGTCGTATGTGTATCAGAGGAGGATGCTATGCCTGATTTTGCCCTCAACCAAGACACCGAACTCCTGCGACTCATCGCCACCGATGATCCCCAAGAGGCGGAAGCCTTGTTTGCTGCCGCACGGCAGCAGCGGGAAATCTATTACGGCCAGCAGGTGTATTTCCGGGGCTTGGTAGAATTCACCAACTATTGCAAAAATGACTGTTATTACTGCGGTATCCGTTGCAGTAATAACCAGGTCAAACGGTACCGGCTTTCCCTGGAACAGATCCTTGAGAGTTGCCGGGTCGGGGATATGCTGGGATTTAAGACCTTTGTGTTACAGGGCGGAGAAGACCCCTGGTTTACGGACCAGCGGATCATCGAAATGGTGGAGGCCATTCGCAAGGAATACCCGGATCATGCCATTACCCTTTCAATCGGAGAGCGGAACCGGGAAAGTTATGAGGCTTTTTTCCAGGCCGGTGCGAACCGGTATCTGCTCCGGCATGAAACCGCGAATGAGGCCCATTACCAGAAGATGCATCCTGCCTCCATGAGTCTCACTGAACGGAAACAGTGCCTTTATACCTTAAAGGATATCGGTTACCAGGTGGGGGCAGGGTTTATGGTGGGAACCCCCTTCCAGACCCCGGAGAACCTTTTGGAGGACCTCCGTTTTTTACAGACCCTGGAACCTCACATGGTGGGCATCGGGCCTTTCATTCCCCAGGCAGACACCCCCTTTGGGGACTATCCTGGAGGAACCCTGGAATTGACCCTCAAGATGATAGCCCTTACCCGGCTGCTTTTGCCCAAGGCCCTCATCCCTGCCACTACTGCTCTGGGGACTATATCTCCCCTGGGTAGGGAAAAGGGGCTTATGGCCGGGGCCAATGTGGTGATGCCCAACCTGTCCCCCAAGGAAGTGCGGAAGCTCTATGCACTGTACGACAACAAGATCTGTACCGGGGATGAAGCAGCGGAATGCCGGTTTTGTATGGAAGGGCGAATCAGGAATTTTGGGTTTGTACCGAATATGTCCCGGGGGGATGTGGCAGGGTGGGATCGCTCTGCATGAAGCACCTTTGGTGATGCAGGGGGTATAGGCCCCTTGCAGTTTTCTCTTGGTTGTGCGTCGTATTGCATAACCATGCTGCACCCACCTTGCCCCCTACAAGGCTTGGATTAGAATCTTGCAATACCGTTTTTTCCCTGCCCGTAACATCAATTCTCCTTCCGGTGAAAACTGTTCCAGGGAGATCCGGGCGTTTATATCGCTAAACTCGTGCAGCTTATGCTGGGTACCCACAAAAGCCCCTCCTTGTTGCACGAGTCGCCGGGCTTCACTTTTAGTAGGAACCAGCCCGGCATCGGTAAAGAGATCCACCAGGTTGTAACCGGCCTCAAACTTCTGCCGGGGCATCTCTACCTGGGGTATTGCGGAAGCATCTCCCCCGGATCCGCCAAAAGCAGCCCTGGCTCCTGCCATAGCCTGGTCTGCGGCTTCTTTTCCGTGGATCAACGCGGTAACTTCCCAGGCAAGCCGTTCCTTGGCTTCGTTAGGATTCTTACCAGGACTGGTGAGGGCCTCGCAGTCCTCCACCGGTAGGAAGGTAAACATCAGGAGGAAACGGCGGACATCCGGATCTTGCACATTCCGCCAATATTGGAAAAAGGTATAGGGAGTCGTGATGCTGCGGTCCAGGAAGATCGCTCCTTGTTCGGTTTTGCCCATCTTCTTACCGTCTGCGGTGGTTATTAAGGGAAACGTCATGCCGTAGACATCGATCCCCTCAATGCGGCGGATCAGCTCATGGCCAGCTACAATATTACCCCACTGATCATCACCGCCTATCTGCAAACGGCACCCATAACGACGGTAGAGTTCCAGAAAATCATAGCTTTGCAGGAGCTGGTAGTTAAATTCGATGAAGGAAAGGCCGGTCTCCATCCGCATCTTGTAGGCTTCAAAACTAAGCATACGATTCACCGAAAAATGACTCCCGATTTCCCGGAGAAAATCAATATAGTTAAGATTCTCCAGCCATTCCTTGTTATTGGCCCACTTGGCCCCGTTCCCATCAAACCCAAGGAAACGATCCAGTTGGATTGTAATAGACGCTGCATAAGCATCAAGCTGCTCGTAACTCAGGAGCCGGCGCAGCTCGGTCTTTCCCGAAGGGTCGCCAATACGAGCGGTTCCTCCGCCGATGAGGGCGATCCCCTTATGCCCTGCTTCCCTAAGATGCCGGTAAGCGAAGAAAGGCACTATATGGCCAATGTGGAGGCTTGGTCCGGTAGGGTCACAGCCTACATAAAAGGTAATGGGTCCCTCATCCATCAAATGGGAAAGCCCCTCCGGGTCAGTACATTGCTGAAAAAGTCCTCTGGTTTTAAGATGCTCTAAGGTCCTGTTCATAGGAATTAAGTATACTCTATACTCGGCTACCAACTCAAGGAGCAGATCGGGATCAGCTTTTCCCTGTTTTTTCTAATGCAAGGTAGGCAGTGATAAGAGAACCAAGGGAATTATCATTGACGTGAACGATGTTCATTTCCCGTTCCACACTGGCCGGAGAATCGGAAGCATGGGCGGTATTTACCATCACGTTGCTGCCGAATTCCCGGCGAACCGTACCTCCTGGAGCCTTGAGGGGATCCGTTGGTCCCAGCACATCCCGGATCTTTTGGATCGCCTTTTCTCCTTCATAGATCAAAATCATACATTTCACGCTTCCAGGTTTGTGAATATCCTCCAGAGTACCCTGATCCGGTCTCAGGCCCGACATAAACTTGATGATCTGGGCGAATTGATCCTGGGCATATTCCACTCCCACATACTCAGCCAAGACTTTTTCGGTTTCTTCACTCAACGGGAATCCAAATTCCTGTTCAAGCAGTTCTTTTGCCTTTTTCCCAAACCGGGGCGCGAGTTTTTCCTGTAAGGCCGCCTCTACCGGGCCGTAGAATTTCAGGGCTTCAGCCAAGGAAAACTGGTGTACCTTGATCCCCATGATCCGTAAGCCGGTCCGGGAAAACATGTCGATGATGGTACCTGGTTTTGATGAAGCGTACTGCCAATTATCCGGTTTAATGATGACCAGCGTCCGTTCGATCTTTTTAGGGTCTGGGTAGCAATTGGTTTTGTTGATGTTCGGTTGGTCCTGGAGAAACCGGGCAAAGAGTTTCAACTCCTTATCTGCAAAGACCTGATCACGCGGGGTAATCACCGCAGGCTCAAAATAGGTAACCTGCTCAGGATGCTCTGGATCGACGATGAGGTCTGCATAGGTATCCCGAATGGTTTCCGCGACAATGGAATCCAGTTCCCGGTGTTCCTCATAGATATGACCGCAGATAGCAGCCAGTTTTTCACAGGGCTTCTCTCCGCTGAACAAAAGTAACAAAGCAAGATGCTTCCGGTCCCCTACCGGGGCAAAATTTTGTTCGGTATAATCCGCCAAGAGGGTGCAAGAATCGGCTTGGTTCTGTTCCCGTAAAATAGCTGCATATTCCCGCACCCATGCCTCATCTGGGGCTATCATTTGTGCTCCTACCAACTCAAGATCTGCCTGGGAGAGCAACCGGGAGATAATACCCCCGGTTCTGCTTTTGGCCACCGTATACGGGGTCACTAAAACGTATGATAGAGCTTCTTTCATAATACACCTCCAAATCCTTAGTATATTCTTTCTTTATAAAAGCATACCAGCTAGACTTCCCCTGCGGGGCGGGGCATAGGGGTGCCATGTAACCCATATACGGGACGAATTTTGACTCGTTTCCACGACTCATCCGGTAGTTCCCATGCTTTGATCCAGCTTCCTGCTGCTTTTTTCTTACCTCCTTTATCGACTATTATCTACCTATGGATAAGGTCTAAATATAGGAAAGCCGTTTAACCCCATAGGGGTATGCGTATCAGTGCGCCTTCCTGCGCTCCAACCCAGGTTCTCTCTGCTGAATCCGATAGAGCCGTGCGAAAAGCCCATCCCGGGCCAGCAGTGCTTCCCCAGAGCCTGCTTCAATACCGTCCTTGTCCAACACGGCGATCTGGTCCGCGCCAATCACCATGCGCAGCCTGTGGGTGAAACCGTATGCCCGTTGTATGCAATGCGCCCTATAATTTGGTTCCAAGTATTCTAAAAAATTAGAAAAGTCATTTTATGAAAAAACGGATTAATTCAACAGTCTCATTAGGCGCAATACTAACCGGTTATAGTATTGACATTTTTGTTTTTATAAAATAGCATAAAATAATTCTCAGGAGGAATTTATGATAAAAATGATTGTAATGGATCTAGATGGAACATTATTGACAGATGATAAAAATATATCAGATTATACATTATCTGTTTTAAAAAAGTGTAAAAGCAATGGTATAAAAATTGTAATAGCAACGGCCAGGTCGGAAAAATCGGCAAAAAGATGTATAGAGCTGGTTAAACTTGATATTATGATACTAAATGGCGGAGCATTAGTAATAAATAATGATCAAAAAATTATTTATAAAAAACTTTTGTCGGTAGAAACGTCCGATGGAATAATAAATGAATGTGTAAAGAATAAAAATGTTGGGGATTTGACTGTAGAGACAGAAAAAAATTATTATGTTAGTTATAAAGAATCGGCATATCATCCTGATTATATGCATGGTGAATATTATAATTTTTTAAATCCATTATCACAAGAAACGTATAAAATAACCGTAGAAATAATTGATAGGAAAATCGCGTTAGATATTGAAAATAAATTCAAAGAAAGTAAACTAATAAGTTTCTCTGGAGAAAACTGGCATAGGTTTGCGCATAAAGAAGCAGAGAAAATAGAGGCAATAAATGCAATTGTAAACCATGAAAACATAACAATATCTGAAATAGTTGCTTTTGGGGATGATTATAATGATATAGAAATGGTAAAAAACTGTGGGGTAGGAATAGCTATGGAAAATGGGATAGAGGAAATAAAGAAGGTTGCAAAATATATATGCGGAAAGAACAATGAAGATGGAATAGGAAAATGGATAGAGAAAAATTTGCTGTAAAATAAAAAACGGCCTGTGCCTAACAATAGGGCTGTATGCGTTCCAATGCTAAAGCGCCTCCAGGGTTCTGTTCACCTAGCTCAGTCAACCCACATTTTGTCGGCCCTGGTCTTTGCTTCGCAAAGTCTTATTCGGGCCGCCCAAACGTCGTAAACAGCGCCGGAACGTTATGTGCAATTTGTGCTGAAATTTGTTGTAAAAATATAAATGTTGACGATAATATATATAGATTGTAAACAATTTGAGGAAAAAATGGACAATTATTTTGAAGAAGCAATAAATGTAATGAAAGAAATTTATGGAAAAGATGTTCCTATGTCTCTTGCAACCGTTAATGAAAATAAACCCAATATTCGCGTTGTTGATACATATTTTAAGGACAATGCGTTTTATGTGGTAACATATGCTTTAAGCAATAAAATAAAAGAAATAAAAAAGAATTCAAATGTGGCATTAAACAAAGATTTATTTGTTGCTCATGGAATTGGTAAAAATATTGGACATCCTCTTGATAAACAAAATTTAGAATTACGCGATGATTTAAGAAAAGTCTTTATGGTATGGTATGATAAACACAACAATGAAGATGATAAAAACATGTGTTTTTTAGAAATAAAATTAACCGATGGGCTTGTTTTTGCAAATGATTATAAATATTACATAGATTTTGAAAATAAAGAAGCATCAAGAGAGAAATTTATTGTAGGCATTGTATTTTAAAATCATTGGAGAAATAATTAAAAAAATTCAAGAAAAAATTTTGAATAAAAAATATAAAACAGCACAAAATATAGAGGTTATTCGGATACTTGGGGATTAATTCGACAGTCTCAACAGGTCTGTATATGCTCCGCCGCCGTTCCGGCGGCTCCGGGGTTCCGGCTGGCTAGGTCATTGCGCTTCGCTCCATTCCCACGCCTCCCTCCACCCACAGTTTTGCAGCCCTGGAAACCTACGGTTTCCTTTATCGGGCTTGCAAAAACGTCATAAACAGCCGGAACGTTAGAATTTAGTAATTCATTGTAATACAAAGAATTACGAGAATTGGGCCTTGTTTTGGGATAAAAGGCCCACACTCCCTTCAAAAAATTCAGATTATCATGCTCTTTCTCCTGATACCCTGTAGTGGAAGGGAGAGCAATCTGTGGCTGAAAAGCCGCGCTAGTTTCCAATGCTGAATCGGTGCCACTACACCGGTGATGCTAGGAGAATGGCGCGGCTTTTTTATTGGACATGGCTTCTAAGGAGGGGCAATGAGAATAGGGATCATGCTTTATTGTGGCGCGGTAGCGGTAAAGGACTTTTTCGAGCGCATCAAGATAGGCTGGGCAGTGTCGCTGGCAAAGCTGGCGGTATCGGTAGTTTCACACGTTGTCATGGTGCCGGAGGCGTAAACGGTAACGGCATCCACGATTACAGCGGTTTTCGTCAATGGCATTACATATTAACCCTACCGGAAACGGCAGGGGGAGATTAGACCGGATAAGCCTAACCCTCGCATAGACTTATCCGGTTTAGCCGGATTTCCGGCCCGTTTATTGGTTTTGCGAGGGACCAGAAACGGGCCTTTTTTAGTGCCTCCGGGGTGGGATTCCCCTCCCAGAAAACCCGGAGGCTTCTTTTGGAAGAGCGCCTATGGCGCGTAGATTGAAACATAGACGGACGGATGGAGGTAAGGAATGAAGAAATTTTTCAAAGG
>JAISGE010000029.1 GCA_031263265.1 Treponema sp. | reverse complement strand
CGTTCCTCAGTGGACGCCGGACTCCCCAAGCACCCCGTACGAGGAGTAAGGTAAAAAAGTAAAAAAGACTTCACTAGGTTCTGGCTCTATAGTATTATGAAGTATGGCTACTTTTATTGAACCGCGAATACTGAAAGGGTTCCGGGATTTTCTTCCGTCTGCGGAAATAACGCGGCGGCATTTACTTGAGCGGCTTGAGCAGTGTTTTCGATCCTATGGGTTTGTGCCGATTGATACGCCGGCTTTGGAATACGCGGACATACTCCTGGGAAAGGGGGGCGGAGAAACGGAAAAACAGATATACCGTTTTAATGATAAGGGAGGCCGGGATGTGGCGCTCCGTTTTGACCTCACCGTACCTTTTGCCCGGTTTGTCGCGGAACACCGGGGGGAACTGTCCCTGCCTTTTAAGCGGTACCATATTGCCAAGGTCTGGCGGGGGGAAAATACCCAGCGGGGCAGGTATCGGGAATTCACCCAATGTGACTTTGATATCGTAGGGAGCGACTGTGCTGCCGCGGATTTTGAGATATTGCTCATCATGCGGACTGCGCTGCTCAGTTTAGGGGTAGGGGAAGTAAGCATCAGGGTAAATCACCGGGGACTTTTTAACCGGTTCCTCTCTGGTCTTGGGGTCTTGGAACGATCCGTGGAAATCTTGCGGATTGTGGATAAGCTTGCGAAGATCGGTACAGAAGAAACCCAGTGCCTGCTTGCCCAGTTACTTAACGATGCTTTAGCCCAGGAAATTCTGCAGTTTATCCAGGCTAAGGGCAGCTTTGAGGAAACCCTGGCAAGCCTCGCCCAAGCTGCGGGGGGTGATTCTCCTGAAGTGCAGCGGCTTACCCTGCTGCGCCAGTTCATGGTGGATACTGGTACGGCTGCTTCTTTTATGCTGGATCCGTCGATCACCCGAGGCTTGGATTACTATACCGGGGTGGTCTACGAAACCTTTCTGAATGAACTGCCGGATATTGGCTCGGTATGTTCCGGGGGCAGGTACGATAATTTGGCTGGACTCTATTCAAAAGAAACCATAAGCGGTGTGGGTTCATCTATTGGGCTTGACCGGCTTATCGCAGCCCTGGAAGCCTTGGGAAAACTCCAAACCAGGGCTTCATATACCCAGGTTGCCATTGCCTGCATCCAGGAAGAAGCTGCCGGTCAATACCAGGCCCTGGCAGCAAGTATCCGGGAAGCGGGAATCCCCTGTGCGGTTTTGCTTGAAGCGGAGAAACTCACGAAACAAGCCATGTTAGCCGAGAAGCAGGGTGCCCGCTGGCTGATAATCCCCGGCGCGGATCCCCTAAAGGATCCCCTTACGCTGCGGGATCTAAGCACGCGGATAAACCAGGAAGGGCTTTCATTGGGAAAGCTCATAGCTTGTCTGGATAATGAGAGCATATAATGAAAAGCACACGCGGTGTCATGCTTTCCCTGAGCATGGGCTTTTTATGGCTGACCCTTGGGTATATGGCTTGTGCTAAGGTTGAAAACCGAAGCCCTGCCACAGCGGATCAGTCGAGTATTGAGCAGTCCTTGCAAGAGCAACTAGTGGGCGCTGAGGATGGACAATTGAGCGTTTTTTTAACCCGCATCCTTGAGGAAGCGGAGATTCCTCAAGAACTTACCAGGCACATTCAAGGGCTTGCTGCGGAAGGACCAGCCTTTCTTCTTGATCTGTTAGCGGTCCTTGAGGGTGACCCCTACCTGCGGGCCTTGGTAGATAAAGGACATGCCCTTCCTGCGGGGTATGAGCCGGATGACCTGGTGGAACTTACCAACGGTTCCTATCAGGTAAGCCGTCGAGGGCTCCTGTTGCGCCGGCCTGCAGCAATGGCCCTGGAAGAAATGGCTGTTGCAGCCCAAAATGATGGGGTGAGCCTCATCGCATCTTCGGCGTATCGTTCCTATTCCTACCAAGAAACCGTGTATGCCCGGAATGTCAGGGAATCAGGGCAGGAAACCGCTGACCGGGAATCTGCCCGGCCAGGACAGAGCCAGCATCAGTTGGGCTTGGTGGTAGATTTTGGCTCTATTGATGATTCCTTTGCACAAACCAGGGCCGGTCGTTGGATAGTAGCTAACGCTCATTTGTGGGGTTGGTCCATCTCTTTTCCCCAGGGTTACGAGGCCATTACCGGTTATCGCTGGGAAAGTTGGCATTATCGGTATGTGGGCAGGGAACTCACCTATTTCATTGATACGTATTTCAATGGCATCCAGCAGTACGCACTGCAATTCCTCTATCACTGGGAAAAAGCCGGGGGGTTTTGAGTGCTTATGGGATTGAACGGTACCCAGCGTGTATTCACGGATGTTAATCCTCGTTTTCAAAGACTGGCACTACTGACCGGCGTTGAAGCGTTGGAAGCGTATGCTCAGACCAAGGTGATGATTTTTGGTGTAGGAGGCGTGGGAAGTTGGTGCGCCGAGGCCCTGGTTCGTTCAGGGATCGGCAAGCTCTCCATTGTTGATTCCGATAGGATATGCGTTACCAATATAAACCGTCAAGTTCAGGCCACGAGTAGTACGGTAGGGCAATCCAAAGTTGAGGTTCTTAAATCCCGGCTTTTGGAGATCAACCCAAGATGCCAGGTTGAGGCTTTTGGAAGGGTCTTCTCCCGGGCAACAAGCGCGTTGTTTACGGTAGAAGAAGCCGACTATATCATTGATGCTATTGATAGTCTTACCTATAAACTGGATCTGATTGAGACGGTTACCCAGCGGGGCATACGGCTCTACGCTTCTATGGGGATGGCTCAGAAGCTCGATCCTACCCAACTCAGAACCGCGGATATTTGGGAGACTCAGGGTTGTCCTTTGGCGAGGTTGGTGCGTTCTGGCTTACGGAAACGGGGCTTTCAGGGGCATTTTACCGTGGTGTATAGCGCCGAACGATTGCCGCTCTATACCGGGATTCCGGTTTCCTGTGGTTCTGCACAATGCCTCTGTCCAAGGCAGACCTGCAGTGAGGATGAAGCAGTGGAATGGTGCACTTCCAAAAAGGTGATCAACGGTAGTGCGGTACCGGTTACTGCTGTGGCAGGGATGATCCTCGCTAGTCTCGTGATCCGGGATATCTATGCCCGGTATACCCTGGAACCTGAGCCGGAAGATCCGAGTGAGGGTGTTGTGCTATGAGTAATCGCTGTTTACGCCGGGCCGGGGCAGGCAAGGTAGTACAAAAATTGCTTATCAAAGCGGTTCTGGAACAGCAGCTCATCAGTAAGGGCGATCGGATTCTCATCGCTGCTTCTGGCGGGAAAGACTCCACGGTTCTCGCCTGGGCCTTGCAACAGGTACGACCGGCGCTTAAAACAGACTATGAACTCGCGGCGCTCCACATCTCAAGCGACTTCTGTGCCTGTTGTAAAAAAGCTACCCTTTCACAGAACTTGGAAGCCTGGGGCATTCCCTTTACAGACTACTTTGTTCCCATCATCGGCAGACTCAAACCAGGAGAAAAAATGAACTGTTATTGGTGCTCCACCCAGCGGCGTACTGAACTGTTACGATATGCGGTAGCCCATAAGTTCAGTAAGATTGCCTTAGGACATCACCTGGACGATATCATCGAAACGTTTTTTATGAATATGACCGCCAAGGGAGAACTTTCTGCTATGCCTATGGTGCTTTCCTATCGGAAGTACCCGGTAAGCCTCATCCGTCCCTTGGGGTATGTAGAAGAACAGCAGATAGTCGCTTGCGCTGCAGAACAGGATATCCTCAAGGCGTCTTGTACCTGTCCTTACGGCATCCACTCTCAACGCCGGGACATCCGCAAACGGATTGCCGAATTCACGGGTAACTCTGGTGCAGTAAAACGGCGCATTTTCAAAGCCCTTTCCTCAGGGCCGGTGAATTTACTGGTCGAAGGGGAACCAACAGACCGGAACAAGCCCTAGCCCTGCCCCTTGGCAATAGAGCAGAGCCGTCTGGCCATGTTCTCCAGGGTAACCTGTTCCATCACATGGCCCAACTCAAAGGCTACCCGGGGCATACCGTATACGACTGAGCTTGCTTCATCTTGCCCAAGGGTGATGCCTCCCTCCCGATAAATCACGCCCAACTGTTCGGCGCCGTCCCGACCCATACCAGTCATGATGACCCCTAGTGCCTGGTTACTGTAGACCTTTGCCACTGAAGCGAAGAGTACATCCGCAGAAGGCCGATGCCCGCTTACCAGGGGATCATCAGAAAGATGGGCCATTACTGCCAAAGCTTTTCGTTCAAGTTCAAGGTGCTTATTTCCTTGGGCTATCAGGATGCGTCCAGGCTTGATGAGATCCCCTTCTTCTGCTTCTTTGACTTCCAAGGGACAAACTCGATCCAAACTTTTGGCAAACTCATTGGTGAATCCCGGGGGCATGTGTTGCACTACCACAATAGGTACGGATAAATCCGGATCAAGCCGGGCGCAGAGAAAGCGTAACGCATCAGGACCGCCGGTGGAGATACCGATGGCAATGATTTCCGTTTTACCAGGTTTCCGGAGTGGCGTTGGAGGCTTTGCCGGGCTTACAACGCCCCCGCCTCCTAAGGTCGATTTTAAGTGAGTAAAGGTATTCGTTGACAGGTGGGGTGGAAGTTCAGGGGTAAGCTGCCTTTTCAACTCATACTTCGTGTAATCTATGGAAACTGGCTTCTTGCCTGCTAAATGCCGGTATTTACTGCCGTATCCTAAGAGCATACTGGTTAGTTGGTCTTTTACCGCGTAAATATCATCCCCTCCGGTATCCGAAGGTTTCTGGATAAAATCACAAGCTCCTAAGGCAAGGGCTTCCATGGTGAGTTCCGCCCCTCGACGGGCTGCTGCGGAAAGAATAATCACCGGTATCTCAATACCCAGCTTTTTACGCTCTTTGAGAAATTCAATACCGTTCATTTCCGGCATTTCGAGATCCAGCACAATAATATCAGGGTTGGTTCGCGGGATCTTCCGCAGAGCAAAAATTCCGTTCATAGCTTTTTCAGCTACGATGAGACCCGGCGTTGATTCCACCATTCTACCTATAAGGTTACGCATCAGCGCGGAATCATCTACAATTAATACACCAATATCATCAGCCACGATCCAGCTCCTCATTACTCATATAAATTTTCTGTACAAAGTAGCCCACGGGGTCTTTACAAACTCAAAGTCGGTATCCATCCCAAACAGGGACTCAGAATGACCGATAAACAGAAAAGACTTTGAGGCCATAGAATCCCAGAACCGTTTTATGACTCTGGTCTGCGCTACTTCATCAAAATAGATAATAACATTCCGGCAAAACACGATATCCATATCTCTCAAACCTGAATCATTTTTTAGATTGTGATAATCAAAACGAACTTTAGACATAATTTCCGGTTTGACCTTATACCCTCCGGACATCCTATCAAAATACTTATAGATATAGGCTTCAGGGATTCCTTCTAAATGATTATCCGCATAAAACCCTTCTTTCCCACTCATAAGGCACTTCAGGCTGATATCACTAGCCATGATTTCATATTTCCAAGGATAGGGCAAGATCGTATTCATAAGCATGGCGATACTGTAAGGTTCTTCACCAGTGGAACATCCTGCACTCCATATTTTTAAAACCGGACTGCTGGTATTCTTTTTTATTTTAAGCAACTCAGGAACCACAAATTTTTCTAAGGTATCAAATTGGGGCTGATTGCGAAAAAAACGGGTTAAATTAGTAGTAATAGAATCAAGAAATTTTTTGAGTTCTTCTTTGTCCGTGGTAATCATCTTGAAATACTTCTGCGGTGAATCTAAACCTTTTCCTCTAAGCCGTTCCTTGAGCCTACTTTCTAAAATAGAACGGTTAGTGGCGGTAAAATGGATACCACTTTCATCATAAATAAGACTTCGATACCGTTCAAAATCAGTATCAGTAAAAAAAACAGCTTCTACCATACTATGAATAGTAAGAACTGAACAATACGCTGTCAATCCCCCAAAGAGTAATACATCAAATCCATACTAACAATACATGACTATGAAAGAAACCAAACAATATATGGAATGCACTTAACCCTCTTCACTTATAATAAAAATTTGATTAATGGGCGATACAAGAGTCGAACTTGTGACCCCCAGCGTGTCATACTGGTGCTCTAACCAACTGAGCTAACCGCCCTCAATTCCCCGATATCCCTTTATTTTCTGAAATCCAGTATCAAATAACTGGTCTTAAATTTATCACATCTAAAAATAATATGCAAGATACCTGAGAAGAGAAATCCTTATATCCGCTCACGGATAACTACATTGACCTCAATCTTACCATGAGGACCCAATTCCATGGGAACGATCAGTGCCTCCACTTTAAGATTATTCGATACTTCCATGTTGTCACCAGTAAAAAGTGCAGGAGGTGTTAAGTCAAACTTAAAACCTAAATCATGGAGCTTGGTAACCGCTTGACCGGTTATCATGTTGGCCAGTTCTTGAATAGTAGCCTTTGCCATTTCATCCAAAACCGTGAACTTTTCACCCCCATTCATGGCTCCTGCCACAGCCAAAGCCGTAGTTTTTGTCATATCGAAGAGCACGCGTCCTTCGACATCTCCCGCAAGGCCGACTAAAGCCGCAACCCCCTGGATCGCCATAGTTGCCGACTTAAGGTAAAGGGTTCCCCGGGTAACCTCAATGCCAAGCACTTCCGTGAGAATATTATAAGTCGCCTCAACAAAAGGATTAATATATTCAACTCTCATATCAAATACTCCTACAAGAATTAACTTTTACTATACAAAAATGCAGAGACCGAATCGCTCCCAATAGATCTCCAATTATCTCCGGATACTACCTCGTTTCTTCCTAAAATAATGAGCCCATGATCTTTTAATTTTTCAGAACAATCCGCGAGCAAACGCTCCTGGCTATCAACTGGAAAGAAAGACATAATATCTCGAGCCAAAATAATATTTAAATCCGGTAAGGAATTATTATTTAAGACATCGTGATATTCAAACACAATCGAATCTTTAATAGTTTGATTAAAACTATATCCATTACGCCCCTTAACCATGAAATTACGACAGTATTCCGGCATCTTGTTTAGATCAAAGGTCATGTTAGGTGCATCCGCTATAGCCATAATATCATTATCATTAGCCCAAATTTTTATGTGTGCATTAGGATACCGCAATCTAAGTATACAGGCAAACGAAAAAGTTTCATAACCCTTTCCACACCCTAGTTCCCATATCTGGATGTTATTGGAACTCATATCCGGCAGTATATCCTTAATCCCAGCCGCATAGACATCACTCCAAAATTCCCCGGTATGGGGAGAATAAAAATCGGCCAGGTATTCAGCGGCATCCGCTGCATTTTTAAACTGCAAATCTGCATCAGTATGGGTACTACTCCATTCGATAAATTGTTTACGAAACCATGCATCATTAATCGGACTCACCCAGAACTGCTTCAATGCAGCAATACTTTCTTTTATAAAACCAAGATCCGTATCTGAGATAGCAACCGGTTTTTCCTCAACTTGCTCTGGCAGAGGAGCAGGGGGTACATAATAGTTATCCCTTGAAGTCTCTTGGATAGCGGTCCGGGATTTCTGATTCTCCTCTTCCTTCTGGCTAAACATCCGGACCACATCCAGAATAATATAGAGATCTCCCTGCTTTTCCACTACCCCGGTAATGAATTTAATATTAACCTCTCCAAACATGGGATGAGGAGGCTGAATAGTTTCGGAATTAATACCCACTACCTTGTCTATCTTGTCAACAATGGCCCCATACACCCGATCATCCAGATGCAAGATGAGCATATTTTCCTGGCCATCGACCCGACGCTCGCTCTTCATGTGAAAAAAGACTCTCAGGTCAATAATGGGAATAATATCCCCTCGAAGGTTATACACCCCCCGCACAAAGGAGACCGCATTAGGCACATAGGTAAACTTATCTGCCTTAGCAATCTCCTTAACATTCATAATATCAACCCCATAGTCTTTACCCGCCAGAGAAAAGGTTACCATCTTAAAATCAACCGTATCGACCCGTTCTTTTTGCTGCTGCAACTCGGCGTTCACCGTTGCTAAGTCTTTAACCATCGCCATAGTTTTCCTCACTACCGTATTGATGCTTCACGGATTTGGCGTTGTTCCAATTCCTTACGGAAGCCAAGCTCCAGAAGCTGACTCACATCAATAATAAGAGAAACCGATCCGTCTCCTAGAATCGAAGCACCCGCAATACCAGGAGAATTGGTGTACTGATCCCGTAATGGCTTAATCACTACATCCTCCTCACCGATAAGGCTGTCCACCATGAAGCCCATCTTCTTTTCAGCACTCCCCACAATAACAATGAAGTTATACTCCTGCTGTTTCTCGGTCTTTATCCCAAAAAGCCGGTTAAGCCTGAGCAAAGAAACCACATCATTGCGAATGTTGAAAACCTCATAATTGTCAATCTTCCGGATTTCTTCCGCCTTAATCCTGAGGCTTTCGATAACCGACGTAATGGGGATGGAGTAGATTTCAGAACCAACCCGAACCAGAAGACCCTGAATAATCGCCAAGGTAAGGGGCAGTTTAATGATGAATTTAGTACCCTTTCCCCGTTCGGAACTCACGGTAACCGTACCATTGAGTTTTTCAATCTGCCGACGAACTACGTCAAGTCCAACTCCCCGGCCCGAGATGGAAGTAATACTCTTAGCCGTGGAAAAACCCGGCTCAAAAATCAGGTTAAAAGCTTCTATATCGGTCAACACCTTATTCGGATGAATGAGTCCTCGTTCAATGGCCTTGGCCTTGACCGCTTCCACATCAATACCTTTGCCATCATCGGCAATTTCAATGATGATCATGTTACCTTCATTAGTCGCCTTGAGGAGTACCATGCCTTCTTCAGGTTTCCCTGCAAGTACACGCTCTTCCTGGGATTCAATACCATGATCCACCGAATTGCGGACCGAGTGCATGATGGGGTCCAAGAGGTCCTCGATCACCGATTTATCCAGTTCTGTTTCTTCCCCTTCAACCACCAGGTTGATCTTCTTGTTAAGGCTCTTGGAAAGGTCCCGGACCAAACGGGGAAACCGGCCAAAGATCTGACTAATCGGTACCATCCGAATCCGCATGACCCCTTCCTGGAGTTCACCGGTGATACGCCCCAGATTCTGAGAGGTGGATCGGAATTTACCTACATTACTCTTGACCGAGGCTTCAAACCCATCAAAGAGGGAGAACATATCCCCATACTGCTCCCCAATCTCTTTCCGTATGTCCTTGATAGAACGACCACCTTGGATACTTTCCAGATAACCTGGCAGGCTGTCAAAAAGACCTTTCATTTTATCCCGATAGGTGGCTTCCAAAGCATGAAGTTCATTGACCAGGTCACTAAATTGATTACTAATTTGATTAAAGGTCGCTTTGGTGATAACTGTTTCAGAAACCAGATTGAGCAGGTCATCAATCCGCTTTGAGTCAACCCGTAGTATAGAACCCGCCTCTTTTCCAGCCTTTCTGGCATCCGCGGATTCTTTGGCACTCCCGGGCTTGGTGGCCCCGGCCCCATGTTCCTCTGCTTCTGCAGGAGCAACTTTGGGAACCGATGCCGCAGGGGCAGCTTGTACTGCTTCCGGCTTTGATGGGGGCACCGGAGTTGTTGGGGCAGGTAACACCGCATCAGGAACAGACTGCGTTGCTCCAACTATATCGTTTATGTTGACAATATCCGCAGCCAGACTCACATCTGGAATGAGTACATGGCGCTTGAGAATATCCACACTCTTACGGCTGGATATATAATAATCGACTACTGGGAAAAAATTATCTTCATAGAGCTGCTCGAAATCGGGAGCGGTTTTTAGTATCGTGCCATCATCTTTAAGAGAGGCGTATATTTGGATGCCTCCTACGGTATTCATCAGCCCGTTTTCATCAAACTGCACAGAAATCCGGTAAATCGGCACACCACTCTCTCCGGATTGCTTAAGCTCAAGCAAATCGTATTCTGAAAGACCTCCTACGGCCTTAACCGCCGCCGCGGCTTGCATAGAAGGTGGAGATGGGGGTGGCGGCGGAGTCACCACAGGAACCTGCACGGGTTTGGATCCGCCTTTTTTACGGCCAGACCCTTCAGGTAACAAGACGGAAAGACGCTCTTCTATCGCAGAAGTATCCTTTATATATATAGCACCGTCCATCCGCTGAGTAATCATCGCTTTGATAATATCAATGGCTGCCAGGAGGGTATCTACTACATCTTCATTTATGGTGACTGTATCGGAACGAATAGCATCCAATACATCCTCAACCAGATGTGTAAAATGAGAAAGTTCCATCATTTCTACAGTAGCCGCTCCCCCCTTCAGGGTATGAGCCGCCCGGAAAATCTCATCCACCGCATCCCGATTGCCACCCTCATTCTCAAGCACTAGAATATTTTGTTCCAGGGTATCAACCTGCATTTGGGCTTCACTAAAAAAGTCTTTAAGCAATTCCTCGTTATTGGGATCCAGATAGTCACTCATATAGGATAAATTTTATACACAATTAAAATTACGTCAAGATGCTTGAGCCGCTTTTACTTCCGAAATCATGCATTTTTTGTTATTTTATGTACCTTATGGGAACATTCCTTGTTTTAACTCCTGAGGCCGGTACCGGTTGGGTCATTCTGCTACAAATACTATATCTGCTTCAGGGATCCGCACTGCAGAGAGGGTAAGGAGGACCGGCTCGTTTGGTTCCAGATCCCTTTTGACCGCCACCTGGGTCTCTAAGCCCAGAGCGGGGATCATGATCAGAGAACGGTTTCCCCGCTTTTCCAGCATCACCCCTTCCCAGGAGGAACCTTTTTTATCCGATAAGTACACCGCAATCCAGTGGGCACGAGAGGCTCGTTCAGCATGGACTGTTGCAAGCGCCGCGGCTTCTCCTGCACCAAGTCTAAGGAGGAGTTCATCTTCCCCCAGAGGCGCACCTTGTCCTAGAAAGGCCCGGATCTGTTGGTGAGCCAAGAGGTCGGTATACCGGCGCAAAGGACTGGTAACTTGGGTATATATATCAAGGCCCAAGCCCCAGTGAATTCCCGGTTTAACCGAAAGGGTCCGCGGGCGCATACAGCGACGGACCTGGTAGGAACCAGCTATACCGTTGAGCGGGGCATTGGGAAGTTCACCGGTCTCCTGACTTACATAGGGAAACGGAAGCCGCTGGCGCAAGGCCCAGTGAGCCGCTCCCTCCCCGGCGAGGAGCATACATTCCCGGATCATATCTGCAGATCGATAGGCGAGTATGGGCGCAATGCTTACCTGGCCCTCAGAAACCATGATATGCACTTCGGGGAATTCCATGAATACTGCCCCAGCAGCACGTCTACGGGCCAGATTTTTTTCCGCAATCTCGAAGAGTGCGGTTAATTCCTGAACCAAAGGAGCTTCCCCCTTGAGTACTGCGTCGGCGGCTTCATAAGTCAAACGGCTCACCTTGACCCAAGAACGGAGGATATCCGTTTCTATTAAAGCTCCCGCTTCATTCAAGACCATCTTGAAAGACAGCGCCGGGGAGACTGCTTCCATACCCAGAGCATATAAGGAAAGGGCTTCTTCGGCTAACATCAGGGAAGCCCCTTCAGGCAGATAGAGGGTGGCTCCCCGGTTTCGGGCTTCCACATCCTCGGGGCTTCCAGGAAGGATCGATGCCCCTGGATCCGCTACATGCACCCAAAGACAAGTGCCCTCCACTGAAACCGCATCATCCGGATCATTGCTCCAGGGATTATCAATGGCAAAGGCTTTAAGATGGGTAAGATCAACCCGATCCTTATCCTGTGGAGGAGGGTTTACGGGAATTTTTGCAGACACCGGGGAGAGGCCGAACCGTAGCGGATAAGGATTGACCCAAGGAGTCCAGACTCCGGTGTTCAACAGTACTCTATGGGCTTCCTGGGGAGATTCGCTTATCCCCAGGTCTTTGAGTGTACGGCTCTTATCGGTTTTACCATAGGCTAGGGCCTCTACATCATGGAGAAACCGGCGATCATCAGGGAGATTCAGGGTTCGAGCTTTGAACCGTTCCAAGAAAGCCTCCCGTTCTACCGCATCCTGCTGCTTCTCAGCCCGTTTCTTGGTTTCCGCTTCAAGCGCTTCAAGAGGCCGGCTCTGTATTTCCTGCCAGGTCCCTGAGAAATACAAGCCGTCTTTCCAGATCCGATATGCGGCCCAGGCAGTGCTTCCGGTGTACGCACCGTAAATCAATTCAGTCAGTTCCTGAAAAGAAATCGTATTTCCTTCCAACAATTCCCAGGCAGCGCGGACATCTCCTTGGGGAAGTTCCTGTTCAAGGCTCGCCAGAGTACACGGCCCTGGATGGAGCAGTTCAATGTCTTTTTCCCTAACCCGGAAGGATTCACCCCCCAGCACGACTATGCCTACCTTATCCCCAATGGCGGTTACCAGGGCAGGACGGTTTTTATACACCACAAGACTTTTTTCCGGTATCATTGGGGTAAGTCTACCATAGGCCCTAAACCATGAAAAGTGGTCAGCTTTTTAAGCTCAAGGCTTCTGCTGTTTTGGGTTTTTCAATGAGACAATGCAGGTGATTGCGTGAAGGGGCTTAGATGTATACACTTGAGATATGACCAGGGGTATCTTACTAGCAGGAAATGAATCATCTTTATCCGATGCAGTGGCCGTTGAAGCAGCTAAACGGGTTGAATATTTTGCCGCAGCATTTATTCCCAATCGTCTTACGACTCCTGGAGAAGCTAAGACCTTTTCTGCAACAGACTCCCTCATTCCGCTCCATTGGAACCCAGGAAGTCCGGTTTCTGCCCGCACCCTGATCCTAGCGGCTGAAAATCGGCTGGAACACATCAATGATGCACTCCTGATATGCGCGCCTCCTTCGGTACGGAAACATCCAGGAGAACTGGTGGCCACTGAAATTGAAATAATGGTAAACGATCATATCAAGGGATGGTTTTTTTTGGTAAAAGAATTAACCGCGCTATTTAGGGTAAAAAAAACCGGAACCTTAGCCCTAGTACTATCTGAACTCAATCCTTGCGGAGGAAGAGACGAAGCTCCTGATCTTATAGGGGCTTCTGCGGTGGAGTCCTTTCGGGCTTTTACCCAAGGATTACTGAGTTCTTCCCTGGAGGAGCCCTTTCGAATCTTAGGTTTTTCTGCCCCTGAATCCAGTAATACTACGGAATTTGCCGCTTTTATTTTTAAATTCCTAGAAGAAGGGGGAAAAAGGAGTAATGGTAAGTGGCTCAAATTTGGTAAAGGCCGGGGACTTTTCAGCAGATACTAAGGATTTTTTCTCAATTCCTCCGCCTGCTTTTCTAAGGGCTTACGTCCCCGGAGATTCTTTGGTTTTTACCCTGGAAACTGCATGGCTCGTATAGTGCATAATCGCAAAAAATACAATCATCCCCCCTAAACCTGCACAGATCACGATAAAACCCCCTAATCCACCTACCCTCAGTACTGCCCATAGCGAAATTCCACACAAGCCCACCTGAATCATTACCAGCAATACCAATATGCTCTTCGTCGTATACCCCATCTCCATCAATTTATGGTGTAAATGCCGCTTATCCGGCGTAAAAAAAGTATGCCCCTCTCGTGTCCTCCTCCAGATAGCCGCTACCGTATCCAATAACGGAATCGAGCTTACCAA
>JAISGE010000027.1 GCA_031263265.1 Treponema sp. | reverse complement strand
CGCCCGCCCGCGCCGCCCCCCCCCGCCCCAAAAGGGATAAACATGCGATAAATTGCAAATTTATACGATTTTGAGGAATAAAGGCCCATAACCTACTAGGAAATCTTCTAGGAAGATGCTAAAATGCCCTATATGCGGCATACACGTAAAGAAAAAAATATTTTTTAGTATTTTTTTAAAAAATAGCCATTAGGGTGTATTGTGTTCATATTAAGTCTATAAACTGGTAATACCAGGAGGTTGTTATGAACCGGTATCGCCAAGATACATTAGCTCAACTCAAAGGTAAACGTTCCCTGCCCAATCTTATAAATCGCAGAGAAATAGAACCATTGCTGCTTAAAACCTATGAATTCCTTAAATCCTATGAATACGCCGTGGGATGTCTTGTTTCAATCATAGATACAGCGGGGCACTCTATAGATGCAATGGATCGTGAGGATGCGATTTTTTGTTGTGCTCTTTGTAAGAAATATTATGCGGATCCCAATCGAGTATGGGCTGAAAATGAATATCCCTGTACCTCCATGCATCAGGACAGTATAAACCAGGCCCGCGTCCAAGGGGGGCCTTATATCTATGTATGTGATATGGGGTTCATTTATTGGACCAGTATCATCTACTCAGGAGGCAGACAGGCAGGAGCCATAATCGCCGGAAGAGTACTCTTCATTGAACGGAAGGAGGCCATGAGAAGAATCCAAAGCATGAGTGGGGGAGCGATTTCCGTAGATGAGGCGATGTCCTACCTCATAGCCATTCCTGAACGGACCTACGAAGAGATAAAAGCCATGGCACAGATGCTCCAATTCTGTACCGAATATCTGGCAAATAGCACGGAGGATACCGAGGAGACTATCAAATGTATGTTTGAACAAAAGTCTCAGATGTCGAAGCAAATCTCTTATTTGAACGAAGAAAGAGAACAGCCCCAAACCGTGAATTCCGGTTATCCGCTGGATAAAGAACGGATGCTCCTTGCCGCGCTTCGCCGGGGGGATAATGAAACCGGCAAGAAGATCTTGAAGGAATTACTGGATCTCATCTCCATAAGCAGTCCGGGTAATTTTGAGTTTATCCAACTGCGGGCCATAGAATTAGTGGTCCTCATTTCCCGGGAGATCCTCACCGTGGATAGGTCTGAGGAAAACAATGCCCTGGAAACCAATAACCGGTATCTCAAGAAGATCCAGGAATCCCAGACCATTGAAGGCTTGAATGAGACCATGCAGACCATCATGGAGCGCATGTCCCGGCAGATTTTTTCCTTTCAAGGGATACGCCATGCTTCGGCGCTCCGTAAAGCCGAGCGGTTTATATGGGCAAACTACACCCGTAAACTCTGTCTTCAGGAAGTAGCCGATGCCTCGGGACTTTCAGCTCCTTATTTCAGCACTATTTTTAAGGAGGAAATGGGAGAGAACCTCTCAAGCTATTTGAACCGCCTGCGGGTAGAAAAGGCTGCGGCTTTGTTGACGGAAACCGACTCATCCCTCAGCGAAATTGCCTGGGCCTGCGGCTTTGAGGACCAAAGCTGGTTTTCAAAGATCTTTAAAAGTTATACGGGGATAAGTCCCCGAAAATACCGTGAACAAGGGGGAGGCGCTATCTTTGCCTTTCCTGAGGAGGAACTCTACATGGATACTATATCTCTTTAAAGGCAGCTAATTCTTTACTATATTAGTAAAGAATTTAAGATTATTCGGCCCGTTGAAATAAACTACAATACAAGGAGACTGGAGTATTTCAGTATGAATAGTGGAATGGTCTAGAACCTTTCCCTCAAATTAAAGCCGCTTATGGTTAGTTTTGAAAGGAAAGATCAATTTCTTTCCATTATTCATTGAGTACAGTTATGATAAAAGAAAAGCAAGAATCCGAAACCACCACTATCGCTCAAAGCAAAACCGATCCTATTTTACTCAAGGCTTACAAAATGTTAACGGTGTATGCTAAAGCGACCGGCACGATGATCAGTGTTCACGATCATAATTATCTACCTATCCCCGAACTATTCGAGGAGATTATCGGTGAAAAGAATATCTGTTTGTACTGTGGGGCGTATAAGATGAAGCATGCTATACATAAACTCCAGGATCTCACCTTCAACCCTTGTAACGACATGCATATTAATGCATTTAAAGAAGCTAATCGTTTTGGCGGTTCTTACATTTATATGTGTGAGTTAGGGTTCATGTTCTGGACCAGCCCGGTATATGCAGATGACCGATTTGTAGGAGCCCTCCTGGGCAGCGGCTTACTGGGTATTGACAGCCAGGAAACCAGTACCCAGATGTATCTCATGGGAAACGGAGAAGTTCCCATATCGGTACTTCAGGAAAAACTTTCCTCCTTTCCTCGGGGAGATGCAGAACAGATAAAGGCCCTGGCAGAGCTTATGCTCATATTTGCCAAGTCTCTATCAGTAGGGAGTGAAAATTATTATGAAACCCTAAAACGCCGTTCAGCACAACAAGGTACCTTATCGGCAAAAATTAAAGAACTCAAGGCCCAATATCCTGCGGGGTCTCCGGCGCCGGGGTATCCCCTGGATAAGGAACGGATGCTCCTGGCTGCCCTCAGACGGGGGGATCACGAAACCGGCAGGAGGATCCTGAACGAATTACTAGCAATACTGCTGTTTTCAAACCCGGATCATTTTAAATACATCCAGTTCCGGGCGATTGAACTGGTAGTACTACTTTCCCGTACGAATATTACCCCAGGCAATACTGAAAAGGTTATCCTTGAGACGAATAACCATTACTTAAAGCGTATTCAACATGCGCAGAATATCGAAGAACTGACCGATATACTACATCTTGTCGTAGAACACCTGGCAGGACAGATATTTTCGTTTCAGGGAATACGTCACGCCTCAGCGCTCCGTAAGGCTGAACGGTATATTTGGGAACATTATACCCATAAAATCAGTCTCCAGGAAATTGCCGATGTCTCAGGACTATCCGCGCCGTATTTCAGTACCATTTTTAAAGAAGAGATGGGAGAAAATCTCTCGAGCTACCTCAACCGCCTGCGGGTAGAAAAGGCCAGCCGTATGCTGGTGGAAACGGATCTCTCGTTAAGTGAAATCGCAGGCGCCTGCGGCTTTGAGGATCAGAGCTGGTTTTCCAAGATATTCAAAACCTATATCGGCGTAAGCCCAGGGAAATACCGGGGCCAGGGAGGAGATCGCGCCCAGGAACTATCGGAAGACCGTTTTGCGGTGAATTACCGCAGGTTAACCAAAGAGTAATACGGAAGACTTTCCGCAAACTACTGTTTGGGGAAAGCTTCATTGAGTTGCATTAAAGCTCGACTAAGGGCGGATCAGTCCATGAGGGCCTGGTCCGCATTACCCAACACCAAGATAGGAGATAGGAGAACAATATGGTTGATTTATATACCATTGCATTGAGCATTCAAGCCGGTAATGCCAAAGAAACCAGTAACTTGATTGCCCAAGCAGTTAACGAACAGTATCCTCTTGAGGATATCCTCAAGCAGGGTCTAATTGCGGGCATGGAAGCAGCGGAGCAGCAGTTCCGCAGAAATGAGATCTGTATCCCTGAAGTACTGGTAGTGGAACGGGCCTTAAACATGGCTATCAAGATCCTGAGCCCCTATCTTCATGCCAGTGAAAGTGCGGGAAAAGGTACGGTCGTGATCGGAACCGTCAAAGGGGATATACAGGATACGGAGAAAAACCTGATTTCTGTCATGATGCGGGGTCTGGGACTGCGGGTCATTGATCTGGGCGCGGCAGTTACCTCTGAACGGTTCATCCATGCCGCGGAACAGGAAAAGGCCCAGATCATCGCCTGTACTGCTGCCCGGACCACTACCATGCCTCAGATGAAAACGCTGGTACAGGCGGTCAATAGCGCAAGTATCAGGAATCAGGTAAAGATCATGGTCAGCGGCGATCCGGTAACCGAACGGTATTGTGAGGTCATTGGCGCTGACCTATATGCCCCGGATGTGATAAGCGCTGCGGAAATTGCGGAAGCTCACTGTACCCATAACATAGGAACCAAGGAGCCTGTAGGAGTCTGCCCGGTATAACATTCCCAAGCTAGCAAGCCTGGAGCAATACGCAAGGGCATTTCAAAAAGTATGCAGATGGTCAAGGTATTTGACCGAATATAATCCTACAAGGAGACTTCTATGTTGGAAGGAATGGCGTTGGAAGGAACAGAAGGAAAGGCGGAAGCAGCCGGAAAAAGGACTACGCAGCTCATCTTAGTTACTGGGTTCTTAGGATCAGGGAAAACGACTTTTTTACATGAGGATATCAAAGATACCGAAGCCCAAAAAAAGGTAACGCTCCTTAACGAGCGGGGACAGTTTCAGGTAAAACCATCTGATGCTTTCCCGGATTCCTATAAACTCAGTATGGGTTCATGCCTTTTAAAAACCATCAATAGCCTCCTGGTCTATGGGTATGACTATATCTTTGTAGAAACCTCAGGGTTTGCCCAGGCTTCGGTACTGCATCAACTGGTTACCCATGCGGCAGCTCGTAGCCACGGCAGGCTGCGATTCCGGGGAATGATCTGTATCATTGATGCCCTCCGTTTCCTGAAATTAGTCGCCACCGTGGCTTCCCTCTATGAACAGGTGATTTATGCAGACTGCTTTGTGCTTTCCAAAAGCGATCTGGCAGAACAACAGGATCTGGAAAAAATACAAGAGACCCTCCAGGTGATGCGTCCCCAAGCGCCGATTTTTATCCGGGATAGGCCGCCGGTTTCATTCGGTACCCTGCTCTCCACCATCCAGGAACCCCTTCCGGCCCTCTCCAAACCCACCAGTCCAGGGTCAAGGATACCTGATATCCTAAGCCCCACCCTGAACTGCTCGAAACCGGGGAGTATCAGGAACGTGCAGCAGTATGCGTCTTGAGCATACGAGGACCTGGTAACGCAAAGCCCCACCAGGTCCTCCTTACTTCCCTTCAAAAACGTACCTGCCGGATCCCGTGGTTAAGGGGTCCGGCCTATTGAAAAATACCGGAAACTTACTCTATCATACCCTGGTTGAACGAATACAAAACCACTCTAATTCTTTTCTAAGGAAGGTTTATATGCATCGATTAGAATTTCCCGATGACTTTTTATGGGGCACTGCCACGGCCAGTTATCAGGTTGAAGGCGCAGGTCATGAAGGGGGACGGACTGAGAGCATCTGGGATACCTTTGCCAGGATGCCGGGTAAGGTCTATGCCGGTGAAAACGGAGACCTCGCCTGTGACCAGTACCATCGGTATGAAGAGGACATTGGCCTTATGGCAGAACTGGGCTTTCAAGGGTACCGTTTCTCCCTTGCCTGGCCGCGTATCCTGCCCCAAGGCACGGGTACGGTGAATGAGGAAGGGCTTGACTATTACCGGAACCTCTGCAAAGAACTCCATAAACACGATATTAAGGCCTGCGCCACCCTGTACCATTGGGACTTACCCCAGGGTTTGCAGGATAAAGGGGGATGGACCGACCGGTTTATCGTGGATGCCTTTGCTGAATACGTCAAGGTCTGTTACGAGGGCTTGGGCGATCTGGTGGATCAGTGGATAACCATTAACGAGCCGTTCTGTATTACCTATCTGGGACATCTCTGGGGCCATCATGCCCCTGGGTTCACGGATATCAAACTTGCGGTCAAAGCAATACATCATGTTAATCTGGCCCACGGCATAGCGGTTAAGACCTACCGGGAAACCGGACTCAAGGCTCCCATTGGCATTACCCTGAACCTGGCCACTCCCCGGCCTGCCACGAACAGTAAAGGGGATAAGCAGGCGGCCCTCATTGCCCGGGCCGTAGAAAGCGAGGTGTTCCTCTATCCCCTTTTGGGCAAAGGGTATCCTGAGCTGGCCGTCCAAGCCTTGGGAGTGTCCTTTCCGGTTGAGCCAGGGGACTTAGAAATCATGGCGGAAAAGATCGATTTTATCGGGGTAAACTACTATTCCGAGTCCGCGGTGGGTCAGGATAAGGAGGCGGTCTTTAAGTACAGCGGAAAACCCACCTGGCATGATACCACGGATATGAGCTGGCCTATTGTTCCGGGGGGTCTTGAACGGCTGCTTACCTGGGTTCATGAGGTCGCCCCGGGGATTCCCATGTATATCACCGAAAACGGGTATGCCCGGCAAGACCATATTGAAACCGATGGCCGGATCCATGATCGGGAGCGGATCGAGTACCTCAAGCAGCACCTGGAGGTTTGTACCGCCTTGATTAAGGCAGGGGTTAATCTCAAGGGTTACTATGCCTGGTCTTTCCTGGATAACTTTGAATGGGCTTTTGGGTATACCAAGCGCTTTGGTATTGTGTATGTGGATTATGCCACCCAGAAACGTATCCCTAAGGACAGCGCCTATTTCTTCCGGGATGTCATTGCAGGCTATGCCGAGTGGTAAACCTTCCTCAATAATAACGCGGGCTATGGTTTGAAGTCCGCGGATTATGACCTGAAATCCTTGGATTACGGCTTGAAATCCACGCCGTATTCTAAGAAAAAAAAGGCGAAGAGTAACGATTGGTTACCCTCTAGCCGCATGCTGCTCATAGGGATGTGCCGCAACTGGATTGCGTACATGATTGATGAGATGCGTGAGGCGTGGGGGGTTACCTGCAGATCAGTTCACGGTGTTGCAGGAGAAGATGCGGTTCTTCCGGGACCGGTATTTCAAGATGCCCCCGCTGACCGATGGGGACTGGGCGAGTACACAGGAACTTGACCCGAACAGCTACTACGGTTACGCGATCTACGTAGGGTCATGACGGCCTATATCTGCTGCCGCTACGAGAACTAGAAGGGGTTTGTTGGGCAATGGGGACCGGTGGCTCAGGCGGTGATCCCGTAACCAAGGCGCGTATGGGGTGTAATGTTGCCGGTGGGCATAATACGCGAAGGAGTAAGTAATACTATGATAAACCTGAGTATGAGTATGGTTCTGTTAAGCGCGGAGTTTGGTCAAGACCGGACCAGCCCTCCGGAAAGCGACTTCCAGGTAAAACTCAACGACGCGGGGGACGGGTGCATAATCACCGCGTATACCGGGCCTGGGGGCGATGTGGTCATTCCGGCGGAGATACAGGGCTTCCCGGTCCGGGAGATTGGTCGGTTGGCGTTTGAGGACTGCTTTAGCCTTACCTCGGTCGCCATACCGGAAGGCGTTACGGAGATTGGTTGGGGGGCGTTTGAGAACTGTTTTAGCCTTGCCTCGGTCGCCATACCGGAAGGCGTTACGGAGATTGGCGTGGCGACGTTTCAGGGATGCAGTAACCTTGTCTCAGTCGCCATACCGGAGGGCGTTACGAAGATTGGCGAGAGTGCGTTTCAGGACTGTGAAAGTCTTGCCTCGGTCGTCATACCGGACAGTGTTACGGAGATTGGCGAGGCGGCGTTTCGGGGCTGCGAAAGCCTTGCCTCGGTCACCATACCGGAGGGCGTTACGGTGATTGGCGAGGCAGCGTTTCAGAGATGCGAAAGCCTTGTCTCAGTCATCATACCGAATAGCGTTACGGTGATTGGCGAGGCGGCGTTTCAGAGATGCGAAAGCCTTGTCTCAGTCGCCATACCGGAGGGCGTTAGGAAGATTCGCGCGGATGCGTTTTCTATTTGTTCCAGACTTGTCTCGGTCACCATACCGGAGAGCGTTACGGTGATTGGCGTGAGGGCGTTTTCTTGGTGCGATAGGCTTGTAACGGTGAATATTGCGCCCATTAAGCGTATATGGAAAGATAGGATGATAGTATTCGATAATGAAAATTTAAACTTTTCTTGTTGCAGCAAACTCAGCCCTGAGTCCAAGGTGGCACTCAAGAGGGCGGGGTATACGGGCCGTTTTTAGGGTTTTTGCGGTACGCGACGCGGGCGGTTAGTTACGTGCCGTGTACC
>JAISGE010000103.1 GCA_031263265.1 Treponema sp. | reverse complement strand
AAACATCTAACGCGTACAGCGTTGAGGAACCCGGCTCTCCGGTAAGGGCATATACCTTGGTATCGGTGGTGGCCAACTCAATGATCCGACCACCGGGGCCACTGATCCGCCGCCATCCTGTACCCTCATAGACGTGGATTGACTCGTTGAATTTACTGGCCACGTAGACCTTACCAGCTGCTGCCACTATATTGCTCGGCATCCCGACAATCCGCGGATCCACCGGCTCCACTTCCAGGGAAATACCATAGAAGATGGGATCCTGGTTACAAGAACAGAACAGGAGCACTCCCAAGAGGACGCTCCAGGATGCTAAACGCACCTTTTTAAAGACACCCAAATCCATGTTCATCATACTCCCTAGAAGTGATAACGGGCGGCCAGGGTCAATTCCAAGAAATGACCGCTCACGTCCTTAGCGCTCTCAGCGGTCCATTGAGGAATCCACCACCAGGCGCTGTTAAGGCCAAAAGACCAGTTTGAACTGAATCGAAAGAACCCAGACACCATGCCTTTCATAAAGAACCCAAAATAGCCCTCATCCAGGTATCGTTGGGGTGCGGCTCCGATCGTGAGGCTAACGGGAAATTCAAAATGACCCAAGACCGCCTGGTACCCAGCCCTAAACCCAAAAGGAAACATATATAGCATGTTCTTTCCCAAGGTTCCGGCAGCCATCAGTTCCAATTCACCGCCCACAAACAAGTTAGAAGATAAAAAATAGGTATATGCTATGGAACCGGTACCGCCGACAAGATTGACCTTATTGTCCAGGATTCCTGCATTACCCACAAAGAACAAAGGAAAGAGAACTCCCAAGGAAATGTTGAAGGTCTGATCCCCTCGAGCATAGAGGGAAGGCATTATCCCAGACCAATCTGAATCAATAGGAGGCTCCTCGTTAGGCTCCTCCACTTCCTGAGCACTGAGGGTACCGGGTAAGAACCCATACCATCCTGAGAACACCATGAAGAAAAGCAAAAAAATGAAAAAATTGAAACGAAAGGAAGGTCCTTTTCCCACCATATAACTCCCTATTACCGAAAAATGCGGTTCATGTTAAGGGCATATTCCCTGCGGGGTTCTGCTCTGCATTACTAAACAAACCGCCCTGGTCTTTTGTTACTATACTGGATACCAAAGTTCTGTGCAATTATACCCAGTCCCTGCTTATTTTTCCTGGTTTTCCTTATTACGCTGTTCCAGTTCTAGGAATTGCATCAGTATGGGGTATTTGGTCAGTAGCTCTCCGTATCGGGTAAGATCATCAAAGCGGATATGGGTACGGATACGAGTCTCAGGCTGCAAAGACGCTTCAGAATGTATATATTCCTGCTGTTTGGTAAGATACGCTTCATACAGGGTCCTGAACTGCTGGTAGAGACTGAGGTCAGGGAAACCCAGGGCCTTAATGGAGCAAACCAGGTTTTCAATATCAGGAAAGACCCGCAGTATATCCGCTTCCAGGGCGGACAGCGAGCCAGAACTCAGCAGTTCTTCGAGTTTTGCCATATCCGTGGTGTATATCCGCAGACGCTGTCTGATAAAGGTCTCGATCTGAGAGGTCAGGTCTATTGCAAAGGCATCTAAACCCGCTTGATCCGAGAGGTGCCGGGTACTGGTAAGGGTAACCAAGGAATCCGGTTTAATCGTAAAAGAAAGGTTCACCGAGAGCCTATAGGTAAAATCAAGGGTAAACCCCGCGAAAGATGCATACTCTTTCCCCGATGGCAGGGTATCCTGGATGCTCAAGGAGCGGCTTACCCGGTCCAGGGTAAACACCTGGATATTTGTATTGGTGGGAATCAGGTTATACCAAACCCAACGGAATGCTCCGGCCTGGATAAGCTCCGGATCCACCCCGTGGGTTTTAGAACGGAGTACTCCGTAGCAACCGAGCGGAACCCTCAGTTGCACCCAGCCAAAAAAGAATACCGTACCGCCTATGATGATGAGTATGATACTTACCACGACAAATTTCCTCATAATTCTTTCCCTCTAAATCTAAGGTTGCAAGACAAGCTGCACTTGTCTCCTCAAAACTGAAGTTCTGAAACAGCCTCATATATTACTTGTTTTTATCTTGCTTAATGCAGCAATATGTTCTGATTTTATACCGTGTTCTGTTATGCAGGGTACCTTCCTAGGGGTTTTATTAGTATGCTTCTATTGATATAATAAACTATGCAGTATGGAGCAACAAGCCTATTTTTTAGGTACCAAAGCGTATGACTACGATCCAGCCTGAACAAAAACCAATCATCCTCATGTTGGTACAGCGGACGGTGCTGTTTTTCTTTGGACTTTGTCTGCTCAGTCTTTTTCTCTACGGCATTGGAACGAATCAGGGCTTTATGGAAAAAACCCAGTTCATGCTGCTGCACATCACGGTTATGGTAGGGCTTTTTATAGGGGTTGGTTCTATGTATGGGATTGGCTTGGATGTGTGGCTTGTTTTCCGTAAAAAATACCGGTATATCAGCGGTATTGCCGGGTATCTGTGCCTAGGGAGCTTTGGTATCCTCATAGCTGCCCTGGGATCATTTATCATGGTTCTTACAGGAGGCAACCCATGAAATTAAAGCGAAAAGGGGCAAAACGGCTTGTTGCATTGCGGGGCGCAACCCAGTGTAAGAACGAAGTCCAGGATATACAGACCCAAGTGGCGGCCTTGTATGACGAACTATTGTGCAAGAACCGGTTACAGGAGAAGGATCTGGTATCTGTGCTTTTTTCAGTAACCCCGGATCTGACGGTGCAGAATCCTGCGGCAGCCTTGCGGCAATCTGGACGGGCACTGGATCTGGCCCTCTTTGCCGTTCAGGAAGCCGTGGTTCAGGGCAGTATGCCCAGGGTCATCCGGGTTCTCATACATGGTTATCTTGGTGAAAGGGTAGGAATCGCTCATGTATATCGAAACGGTGCAGAGGCATTGAGACCAGATAGGGCCGATCCTTCATCTTCATTGCATTCATTTTCATAAGGAATAAACCCATAGTCTTTTTAGCAAAAATCGCTACGGTGTTCCTCTTACCTCCGGGATGTATCATTGTGGGGATGCTTATCCTGGGATGTATCTTGCTGCGTCACCGTAAACCCAAAGTGCTTAGATACCTGCTCGGGGGGCTAGGGGTTTTCTGCTACCTGCTTGCCATTGAGCCTGTCCAAGACCTGTTGCTCAGTCCCTTGGAGGATCGGTATCCACCGCTGGCCGTGGACGCGCGCTCTAAGGAACAGCTTGACGGGGTGGATGCCCTGGTGATCTTGGGCGGGGGAACGGTTCAGGGTTCCCCTGAAGCAGGAGAAGGCCGGGATAGTCTTGCTCCAGCCGCCTTAAAAAGGCTGGTCTATGGGTTTAGCCTTAAGGAGATTTTTACCGGGGACTATGTGTTAGCAGGGGGCAAGGTGTTTGACTATGGCCAGGAAGCGGAGGCTCAGGTGGCTGCGGAGCTGCTTAGGTCCCTGGGTTTAGATCCTGAACGAATCGTAACCGAGACCGAGAGCCGGAACACCTGGCAAAATGCCCGGAATGTTGCTGAAGATTTCGGATACCACAAGATCATCCTGGTTACTTCCGCGTATCATATACCCAGGAGCGTGTTTTGTTTTGAGAAAAACGGTATAGCAGTGATTCCTGCACCCACGGATTACTACGTTAACCGGAACAAGCAATACGACCTATTCAGTTTTCTGCCTTCTATGAGTGCTTTTTGGGGAACCTGGATAGCCTTGCATGAATACATGGGATTATTACAGTATTGGCTGGTCTATAGGTGAGCGAAGTGAGTACGGCGCACCTGCGGTGGGCGTAGTGGGAGCGGCGTAGTTACCAAGTACGGGGCACGTCCCTTCGTTCCTGATACCTGTGATAAGTGCTGTCCAATACTGAGGCTCGGCAGTATGACAGAGCAGACTTCGCTAGCAGTAGGAACGAAGGGACGTACGCCGCTCTTCACCTAACACCGCACCCACTTCGCCCGCCGCAGGCGACCGCATCAGTCCTGTATACTCGGAACCGCTTAGGGGCCTTGATTCCCCGGGTTTCAAGGCCCCCAAGTCTACCGGCCCAATCCGTATGCGGCATAGTTTCACCGGGTGCAGGTGGAAAT
>JAISGE010000191.1 GCA_031263265.1 Treponema sp. | reverse complement strand
CCAGTCAGGGCTTTTTAGATGAGTAAAACAAGTCGGCGGTAACACAGCATGTAATTTTCCCCTCCTTGCGGTAAAACGCGGGAGGGGAAAATTTTAGTATATGCTTCCCTACATCCCCTGTCTCACAAAAGCATCGGGGTATCCACTACTCTTAAAACGCTGTAACAGAGCGCCGCTTTCTCCAAGATTCATAGGCCCTAGTAAAATCCGGTACAGGGGCTGTTCCGGGGTTCCTGAATATTGAACGGTTAAGGGGTAGGAACTTTTTATCTTGGATAACTCAAGCTCTACCAGTTCGGGTTGACGGTATGCTCTTAATTGGAGGTAATACTTACCCGTTTCCAAGGAACGGATTACCGGAACCGAAAACTTCAGCGAGAATCCCGTGCCAATAGCGGAGGAATCCGGGATGGGGGGTATGAAGGGCGTTAATTTCCGTTCTGCAGGGACAGTCGCCAGGGGAACCTGGATTGCATCAATGACGAAGTTTGGGTCAATACTTTGGCTATCCTCAGTTGGAGCCGTTACCGGAGTATCCGCAATAGGGGCTATTTCCGCTTCTGGCGGAAGACTGGTAATTCCCCTTTCCGCCGGAGGCCGTTCCTGGGCGGGAGTCATTCTCAGATTGTATGTATCCGCATTATACCGGGGCACTTCAGAGACTGCAACCTTAGTATCGTCTGGTTTTTCCTGTATCGTAGGTGATGCATCATCTTGGGCAATGAAGGGAATTTCCAGAGGCAAATGGGTTTCCGCGGTTTCAAACGTATCTTCCAGGACAGGTTCTTCTTGGAGCGTGAGAGACTCAGTACTGGAATTGGCGACTGAGGGGACTTCCGATGGATTGCCATCAGGAGTTTCTCCTGGGTTTATGGTATCCCTCTCCAGGGTTTCTTCTGTGTCCCCAGGACCTTCAGAGTCATTGGCAATTACCACTACCGGCACCGTGGTTTCCGGCTGTTCCTGTCGTTCTTCTGGTGTTTCTTGGAGCACGGGTACCGACGCTTCAGCTTCGGCACGAGCGGGCGTCTCAGCAGCTTGGGAAAGGGCGCTTTCAGGCATATCCGCTTGAGCAATCTGGGCAAGATACCGAGAAAACGCTTCCGGGTCTGCGGGCTGTATCATCTTGATTCTGGCCATCGACGTTACGGCCATACCAATTGCCTCGGCAGCTTCCTGGGTCAAGGTGATCAGGAGCCCTGGATTATCCAAACCCGCAGCCACGGTAACCCGAACGGTTCTTTCTGTTTCAAGGTTGGTAATATACACCACGGTATTCCGGGGGAATGCATTAGTAGCTACATACAACCCTGCTGAGGGAAGATCCCCATTAGGGGCAACTACTCCATTACCTTCCCAGATGTTTCCTTCCCATGGAACTGCGTTCATGAAGAGGATACACCCCGCGATAATACACCCTACAACCTGCTTTTTTTTCATATATGTCATACGCATACCAATCCTTCAAGGTATTTTTAACCTACGTCATTGCTACCAGAGCGAACCTCTTGGGCGTAAAAAGATGCACCCCCGGTCCCGCTCATCCTCTTAGGTGGGCTAGAAGGGTACGGGCTGCTTTTTTAAGCTCTAGAACCTCTTCAGCCGGAAATCTGCTTAGGGTCTTTGGGTATTGTTGCTCCGCCACACAGCGATAAGGGGAGAGTCTGAAAACCTTGAGGGTACTCAAGGGCGGAGCTGCCTCTGCCGTACCCTGATAGTCCACCAAGGCTAGGATTAAAAAATCAGAGCCCCCTGCTATGGCCTCTTTGAATGCTCCTTGAGCTGCATCGGGGAATTCCCCTTCCGGTTTTGTATCAATCTGCATAATAGGAGCATTGCTCACGATATGTCCTGCATCAAAAAAGACATCCATCAAGGTGTTTTCCCATAGTCCTGAAAACTCTTGCACCGGCCTTGGCTCCCGGATCCCTGTCTCTATAACGAGAACGGTTAGGGTTGCACCGGAAAGCGGAAAAATGAAACAACTATGCAACAATAAGAGCGCACTCAGCAGCTTCACCATACCCATCTTTTCTTCACTATGCTCCTGTATCTTATATCGGCGCAATCATGGAAACTCTGTAGCATTAGGCCATCGAACTTCTCTCTTGGCAGGATAGATTTATAAAAAACGTAAAAAAAGCACCTCAGGTATTAAAGCAATACAAGGATTCTATGCCTTGTTATATATGAACATAGCGGATTTTATTGGTTTCTATGTTCATATATTACGGTTTGAGCCTTTGGAGGTATGTATGTTGCACGTATGGAGGTTCCAGAAATATCAAGATTCGCGGGTAGATTCTGGTGTAACGAATTCCATGAGCATCTTGTGCGGTCTTATGGTATGCGCAGGGATTCTGTTTTTTGCAGGATGTGATCAGGCAAACGATCCGATTAGCACAGATAGTTCTAGTCAGCTCGTGGATCCTGCTCAACAAGAGAAGCCGACCCAAACAGGGGATCCGGTTAACGGAGAAGAACCTGAACAGCCGGATGTCCCTGTTATACCAGAGGTCCCTAATCAGCCAGATACCCCGGTTAACGGAGAGGAACCGGATCAGCCGGATGTTCCTACGGTGCCGGAAGCACCTACTCAGCCGGATACCCCGGTTCAGCCAGGAGAACCGGTCATGATTGAACTTACCGGCGCTGCAGCCCTCAGTACCTACTTAGGAAGCTTACCTGAAAATACTGCGGATACTCCATATCGGATTAAGGTGAATGGGATTGATCTTACACAAACCACAAAGTCAGGAGATACCCTCAGAACCCTCTATGATGCCCTAACCCGGTATGTGTCCCTTGACCTCAGCGGCTGTACCGGAGAGAACCTCCCTAACATTACCTCATCCACTGCGCCTGGTAAGGCATACCTAGTATCCCTTACCCTGCCTGATACGGTCATTACCATTGGGGTCAATGCATTCTCAGGCTGTACTGACCTCACCTCGGTGAATATGCCCCAAGTAACCACGATAATCCATAGCGCTTTTAGTAATTTAGCTAAACTCACCTCGGTGTATATGCCCCAGGTACAAATTCTGGAAAATGACACCAAGTCTTCAGATGGGGTATTCTATAAATGTGTTGCTTTGGAGGCGGTATCCATGCCTAAGATTCAGTCTATAGGTCGGGATTCATTTTATGGTTGTTCAAGCCTCATATCCATTACCATGGGAGCGGTACCGCCTGCGTTAGAAGGAATCAATATATTTAAGGGTACCAAACCTCTTTTGGCTCTATATGTTCCTGCTGATGCCGTTACCGCCTATCAAGATACGGACAAGACCAATTGGACCGATGATCTAAAACAAAAAATAAAACCCTTGCCCTAGGAATCCCCGGGGCGGCGCTGCTGCCCTGGTTTTTACGCTCTTGCAATGAAATAAGCATTTCCATGCATTTATCCTGACAAGTAACCCAGATATTGACATTTTTATAACAAATAAATGATAATAAACACAAGCTCTCTCAAAATTAACCGAGTTTTGAAATCAGCTCAACATACATACTGATCTTTTTAATGCAGGATTCTGTACGGCAAACATTTAAAAAGTATGAATTTAAAGAAGGTACCTGGTAACGTAAGGATGGCTTGTTATGATTCGGCATTTTAATTCATTGATTAAACGCAAAGTTCTCATTTTTTCGATGTGTTTCTTTCTTTTCATCATCATAAGTGGAGGTATTACGTTTTTTCGAGTAATACGGCAGGTTAATAGTACCCAATCCATAAAAGAATTGATGCAGTTTGCCGAGAACAAGCAAAGATGCCTGGAAAACCGCCTGTCCCGGGAAATCGAACTGACCGTGAAGCTTGCAGATTCTCCACTTATCCGCCGCTTTTTCCGCAACCCCGATGATCCCACCCTGAGAGCCTTAGGTATGGAGGAAATCCTGTCATACGGAAAGGCTTTCTCAAGCGGTGTTGTTTCTTGGGCGAATGAAGTGGAGAGACGGTATTATGAGGGGGATACCTGTCTTGCTACCTATGATCCTGAAAATAGCTATCATCAGTGGTATCCTGTGGTTCGGGATCAAAAAGAACCGTTCAGTCTGAATATAAATTATGATTATCTTTTAGGGCATACCTCGTATTTATATATCAATGCGCCGGTACGGGATCTTGGAACCGAGGGTGGACAGGGAATCGGTGCGGTAAGTAATCGGATTGGTCTTGATGCCTTTCTCTCCTTCCTGTATACCGCTGATTATGCTTCTATAGCAAACACCGAACTGTACCTGTTCAACCGTAAAGGCGAAATAACCGGGGCGCCGGATCCCTCCCTGGTTGCTGGAAAAATTGTGTCCGTATCTGCCGCTTCAGATGGTGCACGTATGCTTGAAAGAACCCTGCTGTCCGATCGTTTCAAAAAAAGCGGTACAAAGATACTGTCCGAAATCCCACGCCTCGAAACGGATCCATTCTTTTGTTTCATTGAAAATAACACCCAATATGCGATCATACCTATCGCATCCCTTGACTGGTATATGCTGCTGGTCAGATCCCTTGATCTGTCCCTGTTTTTCTCTCACCTCATTAGTAGCATATTTATAGGAATAATTGGATTAATTTTGGTGATATTCGTCATATTCAATGTCTATATTTTTATGCTGCTTAATCCCTTACTCATCCTTACGGGCATCATGAACACCATCCTCTCGACTATTCCTAATCCTTTGGCCGTCATTGACAAACATGACCGAGTTATCTATGTGGGCAAGGCCCTGTGTGATCTGACCAGACGCAAAGGTCCCCAGGATTGTGAAAGGCGCCCCATCCTTGATCTGTTTGACAATGAGGATATGCGGGCCATGATCCGCAATGCAATACAACAGAGCGGACATTTCGAAACTACCACGAAAGTACTGATCCACGAAAAACGCAGGTTCTTCAAGATTATGACTGATGACATAAACGGGGCTATTGCGGGGAAATTTATCTTTATTACCGACATCACGGCAAGTACGTTGGACGGACTTATAGATCCCTTGACCGGGCTTGCAAACAGGCGGAATTTCGATACCTGTTTACAAGACGAATGGAAACGGGCAATCCGGGATCGACAGCCCATCTCCTTTCTGATGATGGATTTGGATAAGTTCAAGGATTACAATGATACCTATGGACATCCCCAGGGGGATCAGCTGCTCAAGGCCGTAGCGTCTATTTTTGCGGCATCTGCGAAACGTCCTGCCGACCTGGCGGTGCGGATGGGCGGCGAAGAATTTGCCCTGTTATTGCCCAACACCGAACTTACCGGAGCACTGTACATAGCTGAGCGTATCCGTCTTGAGGTAGAGAAAACCGAGGTTCCCCTTATCAACGGGAACGGCCTGAGTTCCATAACCATTAGTATCGGCATTGCCTGTACGATCCCGACAATACAGGACACGGTGGAAAACCTGGTATCCTGCGCAGACCAATACCTGTATGAGGCAAAACTCCAAGGCAGAAACCGCGTCGCGTATCCCCCAAGCTCCATAGTCCCCCAACAGAACAACCAAGTTGACGGGGTCCCCCTATTCGATAATTTGGATTGATTATCCTTAAAAGAGCCGTAATTGAAGGTCTACCGGCCGCCGCGGGAGTTCCTCAGCAAGCGGAATCAGGGTTTCCAGCACATCGAGAAAAGGACTTCTGGGGTTTTCAAGGTTCCTCCCCTGAAAGGTCCGCTTCTGGGCACAGGATAGGTACAAGCCTACCCGGGCACGGGTCATGGCTACATAGAGCAGCCGTTTCTCTTCTTCGTATACTTCTATTGCATGTTTTTCATCTTTTTCATATAAGGTAAAAGGTAACAAGCGGTCTTCCAAAGCAGGCACAAAAACATGATCGAATTCAAGCCCTTTAGATGCATGGATGCTCATAATCTGTACGCCTTCCCGGCCTGGTTCTATACCGTTTGTATCACCGGAAGCCTCCCGTACTGCCAGGGTATCCAGAAACTCAGGCAAAGTATCATACCAGGCAGCTATGCTGATGAGCCGCTGGACCAGATCCTCTTGGGTAGCTGCTTGTTTCGTCTTTCCCTTCTTGGGAAAGACTTCCCATGCCTTCTTGACCGCTGCAGCAGGAGCAGGGCCTTCTGTGGCGGCGGAATCCCGCAGCATATCCAGGAGGGAACAGACCGGTTCCTGCTCCCACCACGGCTTTTCTCCATTGCGTATAAAAGGAATGCCATGATCCCCCAGGGCCTTGATGATCGGACCTGCCAGGGCAAGGGTCCGCACTAATATAGCGCAGTCCCCTAGACTCAGGAGTTCTGGTTCCCCGTCCCCGGCTGCGTCGCTGTCCAAGGCGAAAAAAGTCGTTCCTCCGATGAGCCGGCCAATCCGCCGGGCAATACCTTCGGCTTCGGATTTCTCGGTGGGGTATACGGCCCGGAAAACCTGGGCTGTTCTTACCGTACCTTTGAGCGGGGTATGCATCAGGGTTCCCGCGGCATCGCTGATTGGGGCAGCACAACGAAAACTACGGGAAAGCTGAAACCGCACCGCCTGGGGATAATCGTAACAGAACCGGTCGATGAAGCGGGTATCTGAACCCCGGAAACCGTAAATGGCCTGATTAGGATCCCCGATGACCCATAGAGCGGCGGCAGGACCAGGCCCTGCCGTGGCTAAGAGCCGGATAAGCACGTACTGGGCAACGTTTATATCCTGGTATTCGTCCACAAAAATATGCTGAAACCGGCCTTGATACCGGCTAGGCTCTTCAGTCAAAAGCCCCAGGGTTTCGATCAAAAGTTCGTCAAAATCCAGACAAACCCCGGCCTTCAGGCGCTGCTGGTAGCAACGATAACCGTACTCAAGCTCTGGGTGAGCCGGGGGAACGCAGAAGGTTTCATCCCCCCAAAGAAATTCCGGTACTTTTGGCCTTTCCTCACCGGGTAAGAGCAAGAATCGTTTCCGGGTCTCGATGTATTGCCCCAAGCGCTGGGGCCGGATATGTCCTGGCAGCTCTGCACAAAGGTCCTGTAAGAGGGCATCCCGGGCTGCCTCGGTAAGGATAGTGAACCGCGGGCTTCCCTGGGTTTCCCCCTGTTCCCTGAGTAGAGACGCACATAGGGAATGAAACGTACCGCTCGTGATACCCGGGCAATCATCCCCGATTGCCAAGGTGATCCGTTCCCGCAGTTCCCAGGCAGCCTTGACCGTAAAACTCAGCGCCACAATGGTCTCAGGTGCAATCCCCTGCTGTACCAGCCGGGCAATACGGGCAGCCAGGGTTGCGGTTTTTCCTGAGCCAGGTCCTGCGATGATGAGCGCGTATGTTCCTTCATAGCGGATCACCTGTTCCTGTTCAGGCTGCGGGGTAAAGCCGGGAAGCCTGAGAGGTTTGGCTGCTTCAGGCTGAGGGGGAACGGGCTGTTTTTTGGTTTGGGGAAGGCGTAGCTTTGAAAAAGCCCCTCCTTGATCCGGTACGATCGCTACGGGTTCATCTATCCCTGGTAAGTCATGGGAAGAAGATGCCGGTCCTTGCGGAAGAGCCCGTATGATCCCGTATTCCCCGTCATAACCAGGATGTATGGAAACGGCTCCTTGACGCATCCGCTGGATTGCCAGGGCAAGCCGTTCCCCGGATAGGCCGGGGGCAGAGATGCCCTCTAGCGCACTAAGGCTCATATCCATGAGCAGGAACAGTTCGCTGCCCCCCTGTTCGATGAGGCTCCGGTACGCGGTTTCCACTTTCTTTGAAGCGCTTCCCACTTCGAGCAGCTCCCCCAGCAGTTCTTTCAGGGGAATCAGGGATCGGTAGGGCCGCCGGTTGGTACCTGCATAATCCTGGGGGCAGGCCCCCCATTCGTCCACCGGGAAATCCGCCAGTTCTATGACCCTGCCCATCACCCCACGGGTAAGGGGCTTATGGCAGACCGGACAGACCCCTGAGGAATCTGCGGCCTCTTCAGGGCTGAGATAGACCGCGCATTTCCGATGGCCGTCGTAATGGTACTTGCCTTCCTGGGGAAAGAATTCTATGGTTTCCAAAACCCCGGTATCCCCGCTGCCTAGATGCAGGGCCGCGGCAAGAGAGGACAGCCGCATATCCATAGCAAAGACCGTAGCTTCCCTGCCCAGTTTCTCCGGAGCGTGTGCGTCGGAATTGGAGATGATCGAGAAGGATTCCAGGGATTTCAGCGCCCAGTTCATCGGAGGATTGGAGGAGAGGCCGGTTTCAACCGCGCATATCCAGGGCGTCAGGTCTCCGTAACACGCGGCAATGGAATCGAACCCCGACTTGGCCCCTAATGCCGAGAACCAGGGGGTCCAGATATGTGCAGGGATGAGCAGGCCCTGAGGATCGGCCTCAAGGAGCAGGGCCAGCAGGTCCCGGGAATCCAGACCCAGGATAGGCCGTCCATCGGATCTGATATTGCCTATGCGTTCCAGCGCGGTTTGAAAGGCCGCGGCTGCGGTGAAGCTGCTGAGGATCACCAGGTGATGGACCTTCCGGGTCTTATCCTCCTTTTTATAAATGGTACTGATCTCCCCGGTGAGCACAAACCGGGGAAACCCCGTATCCGGCGGACAGGGTAATCCCTCAGCTATACCTGGACCAGTATCAAAATTGCGACGGATTTCTGGTTTCAAGGTGTAAAACCCTTCTTCCGCATCATCCAGGTGTTCCCGTAGGGTCTTGAGCCATAGTGGATGGGTACAATCCCCGGTACCGAGCAGCTGTATTCCCTTGATTCTGGCCCAGCGATCCAGATACGGGGGGGTGAGCTTGGGACTGGTGGCCCGGGAAAAATGAGAGTGGATATGTAAATCCGCGATAACCCGCATAAACCCTCCATAGGATTGCAGAAGTATAGTGGTCGTATTATGCAGGAAAGGATGGCTTGTTACAAGGCCAGCTACACAAGGCTTATCTATGTGCGGATCAGGCCTTAATCTTGGCGAGTCGATTAGTACTCATATAAAAACGATACAGACCAAACAAAACCGAATTATTTTTGTTGACAATTGGCTTTTAAAATGATTTAATAGCATACAAGGAGTATAGTATGGTGTTTACAAGAAAAAATGGGATTTTGTTTATCTCTGCGCTTATGATTATGGCCTTGGTGTTCATAGGCTGTTCAACGGACTCGGATTCGGACCCTGAACCGGATCC
>JAISGE010000137.1 GCA_031263265.1 Treponema sp. | reverse complement strand
GAGATACGCGGCAAAGATGCCTTTCAAGGGATTCCAGGTGCTGAAAATAACCAGGGCAACCGCGATCCAGCCTGCACCTGCGGTAATATTTTCCTGCCAGCGGGGTACAAAAACCAGGGATAAATAGGCGCCCCCAAGACCGCATAAGAAACCTCCTGCCATAATATGCAGGTACTTGTACCAGCTCACCGGGATTCCAGAAGCGTCCGCGACCCCGGGATTTTCTCCTACTGCCCGGGCGTTCAGGCCCAGGCGGGTATACTGAAAATACAGGTAAAGCAGCAGCGCAAGAACCATGCCAGCCAGTACGTAGGGACTTTGCTCAAAGAAGACCTTCCCGATGAGGGGCAGCCTATGCAGGAACGGCACAGACACCGGCGCAAAAGCCTGGGATATAGTTTCGGGAAGCGGTTTCCCTGAGAGGCTCTTCCCCAGAAACCCGGAAACTCCGGTGCCAAAGATGGTGAGAATCAGCCCGGTAACTACCTGATTGCCCCGGAAGGTAACGGTAATCAAGGCGTAGATGCACGCACCGGAAGCCCCGGCAAGCCCTGCTGCGGCTATGGCTGCCCCCGGGTTTCCGGTTCCCAAGGCTGCGGAGTAGCCTACGGATGCACCCAGGAGCATCATCCCTTCGATGCCCAGGTTCAGGTTGCCTACTTTCTCGCATACGATTCCCCCAAGGACGGCAAACAGGATATGGGTCCCCATCTGTACTGCGGTTTGCAGAAACAGGGCCAGCCCTTCAACAAAAGCTTGCATAACAACACCTCATGCTGCCGGCCGTGTCCAGGCAAACCGGTAACGGATAAAAAATTCACTTCCCAGCACAAAGAAAATAATGATCCCCTGTAAGACCAGGGAAATAGATGCAGGAATTTGCAGGGAACTTTGCAGAAAATTCCCCCCCTGGATGAGCAAGGAAAACAAGAAAGAAACCACCAGGATCCCCGGTGGACTCAGCCGGGCAAGCCAGGAGGTAATCACCGCGGTAAAACCAAGCCCCCCTGAAAGCTGTTCCGAAAGAGAACGCTCCACCGCAGAAGCCTGCATCATCCCGGCAATACCGCAAAGCCCGCCGCTTAACATAATGGCAATGATCATGGTTCGCAGCACCGGCATCCCTGCATACCGGGCAGTGGCCTCACTCTCACCGAGTACATCAATTTCAAAGCCCAGCTTGGTGTGTTTTATGATACCATAGACCAGCGCGGCAAGACCCAAGGTGATGAGCCACCCTGCATGGATACCCAATACCGAAGGAAGTACCCCGTTCTCACTGAAAGGAGCTATCTTAGGGAAACCGCTGGCCTGGGGATCTTTCCACGGGCCGTATTGCAAATAGGAAATCCATTTGGCAGCCACGTAATTCAACATCAGGGTAACGAGGGTTTCATTGGTAGAAAACCGGGCCTTCAATACCCCCGGGATCAATGCCCAGAAACCGCCGAATACCAGGGAGCTGAGGAACATCAGGGGGAGCAGCAGCAAAGCCGGCAGCGCAGGAAATGCGAAGGCTACCAGGGAAGCGCCATAAGCGCCCAAGTAAAACTGCCCTTCTGCCCCGATATTCCAAAACTTCATACGGAACGCAATGGCGATACCCAAAGACAAGGTTGCCAAGGGAATGGCCTTATGCACGGTTTCCTTGAAGCGGTAGGCAGAACCCAGAGAGCCTGCCAGGATTTTGCCGTATACTTCCAGGGGATTATAGCCCATACAGGCCATGATAAGCGCGGATGCCAGAAGCGCAGCTAGAGCCGCAGCAACGCGCAACACCGGTTCCCTGAGGGCCGAAGTCTCAGGTCGAGTGATTATTCGCAGCATCGTATAGGTCCGATTTATGCCCAAGCATTAAAAGTCCGATGTCTTCCTTGGAAACCCCTTTTTTCCCCTTTTTTTCTTTTTCCAAGGATTGGTCTAAACTGCCATGAGGATAGAGGATATCCATCACCGCTCCCCGGTGGATAACCATAATACGATCACAGAGTTCCTGCAGCACATCCAAATCTTCACCAATAAAGATAACCCCCACTCCCCGCTTTTTCTGGGTATTGAGCATATCATAAATACTGTAGGAAGCCCCTATATCAAGACCTCGTACCGGATACGCGGTAATCAGGAGCCGGGGCGCTCGTTCCAGTTCCCTGCCTAAAAGGACTTTCTGGATATTCCCGCCGGATAGTTTTTTGACGATATGCTGTACCGAGGGGGTGGCAATCGCATAGCGCTGGACAATGGTTTCAGCCTGTCTCCGGCCTTTGAGCCTATCAATCAGCGGGCCTTGAGTGCTGTCGTAGGAGGTCAAGAGGATGTTATCGGTAATGCTCATCCCTGCAACAAGCCCCATGCCGAGCCGGTCTTCAGGGATAAAACTCAGACTGATTCCCTTGTTCTTGATACCCCGGGGGGAAAGACCCAGCAGGTTTTCCCCAAGAAACCGGATTGAGCCTGCATCAGGACGCCGCAGTCCGGTGATGATCTCACATAACTCCTTTTGTCCACTCCCCGCGATACCGGCAACCCCGAGGATTTCCCCGCCGAAAACATCAAAGGACATGGCATCAAGGATCTTGACCCCTTGGGAATCCCGCAAACTCAGGGAATGAACCTCAAGCATGGGGTTTTCCTGGGAAAGAGGCTTTTCCCGGTGTATCTCCAGGGAAATACTGCTGCCCACCATGAGTTCGGTTAGCTCCCGGGGATTGGTGTTCTTGGTATACACCGTCCCTAAGTATTTGCCCTTACGCAGCACCGTTACCCGGTCGCTGATTTCCATAACCTCTTGCAGCTTATGGGTAATGATGATAATCGCACAGCCCGCGGCTTTCATGGTTCGCATCATGGCAAAGAGCTGGGTGGTTTCCTGGGGAGTCAGCACTGCGGTAGGTTCATCCAGAATCAGCACCGAGGCTCCCCGGTAGAGTACCTTGAGAATCTCCACGGTCTGTTTTTCACTGACCGACATATCGTAGATCTTTTTCGTAGGCAGGATACTCAGGCCGAAGCGTGCTTCCAGGGCCTTGATTTTTTCAATGATTTTCTTTTTCTGTAAAAAGGGGGTTCCACTGGATCGGGCATCCCCTCTTTTCTCCCCCAGGCTGATATTCTCCCAGGCGTTCATCACCGGTATGAGCTTAAAATGCTGATGCACCATGCCTACTCCTGCGGCAATGGCGTCCTTTGGGGATTTGAAAAACCGTTTCTGCCCATCAATCATGATAGAACCGGAGTCCGGGACGTAGATCCCGGAGAGCATATTCACCAAGGTGCTCTTCCCTGAACCGTTTTCCCCTAAGATGGCCAGGATTTCACCCCGGTCTACGGTTATGGCTACATCATCATTGGCCTGCACGGATCCAAATCGTTTGGAAATATGACACATCTCCACATAGGGCTTGGACATTTTTCTCAATAACTTCCTTAGTCGATACCCTCGATCCAGGGTTTATGATGAGGTTCGTGTCCTCATCATAAACCCTGACTTTGGATAGGTGAATAATCCGCGGTTACTGCGGAATGGTTCCGATTACCCCCTGGACAAACCAGTTCATGTTCCAGATTTCATCGTCGCTCATGGTTACCCCGGAAGCAACCTTAACCGTACCGCCCTGATCGGTCAAAGGACCGGTAAAGGGATCAAAGGTTCCTGCGGTAATCTGGGTCTGGGCTTGGGCTATTTTTTCCGCGGCTTCTAGTGCATTGTTCCCGGTGAGGGTATCCAAACTTACGGTTCCATTGCTAAACCCTTCCCAGTATGCCCGGGACTTCCAGGTTCCGGCCTGGATGCTTTTCACATCATCCACATAAAAGACCTCCCAATGGAATAAGGGAGCAGTCAGGTATGCCCGCGGCGCAGCGCTGGCAGTAGCCACATTATAACCCACCGCAAAAGCTCCTCGTTCCTGAGCGGCAATCTGAGGCGCAGTCGTATCTTGGTGCTGGGCTATGACATCACAACCCTTGTTTAAAAGTTCCAAGGCGGCTTGCTTTTCAACGCTGGGATCGTACCAGGTATTGGTCCAGATTACCTCCACGGTGGCATCCGGGTTGACCGACTGAACCCCCAGGGTAAAGGCGTTAATCCCCCGGATAACCTCGGGTATGGGCATGGCAGCCACATAGCCGATATGGTTTGCCGTGGTTTTGAGGCCAGCGGCAATGCCTGAAAGATACCGGGCCTGGTATATTTTACCGAAAAAAGTGGACACATTGTCGGCACGCTTATACCCCGAACAGTGGCCGAAATAGACCGAAGGGTTGTCCGCAGCGACTTTTATCGTCCAATCCATGAAGCCGAAGCTGTTGGTGTAAATCACATTACAGCCCTGATCGATTAAGTCCCGGATGGCCTTTTCGCAGTCCGCATTTTCCGCCACGTTTTCAATATAGGCGGTCTTAATCCCCAATGCCTCAATAGCCAACCGTCCCTTATCATG
>JAISGE010000181.1 GCA_031263265.1 Treponema sp. | reverse complement strand
TGCAAAATCAAACCAGCTTATATTCCCTTCGTTGGAAAAATGGTAGATCCCATAAGGAACCGTCTTACCTTGGGTTACGGTGCTGATAAGCCGCAGGATAAGCTGGGCCAAATCATACGCCCAGGTCGGGCTTCCCCGCTGGTCATCCACCACCGAGAGGCTATCCCGTTCCTCCATAAGACGGAGCATGGTAGTAACAAAATTGTTGCCATAGGATCCGTACAGCCATGCGGTTCTGATAATATAGGCTGCCTGGTGGATCTCCTGGATCGCCGCTTCACCTGCTTGTTTGGTCTGTCCATAGACCCCAATCGGACACGGTTCATCATCTTCCTGATAGGGCCTGCTCGCCTTGCCGTTAAAGACATAATCAGTGGAAATATGAATCAACCTGGCCCTCAGCTCCTCAGCTATCCAGGCAATGTTTGCCGCGCCGTCTCTATTTATCCTGCCACAGGTGAGGGCATCATCTTCAGCCCTATCCACCGCGGTATAGGCTGCACAATTCACCATCCACGAGATTGGGCCGTGGGCTTCGGCAAAAGCCTTCAGGGTTTCCTTCTGGGTAATATCCAGTTCCCGGTCGGTCCCCAAGTAGGGGATGCCCTGGGCTTCAAAAAGACGAGCAACTTCGGTTCCTAACATGCCCTTGATACCAATAAGCCAAATCATCATGCAATCCCCCTAGAAAAACCCGGCAATTTTTGGTCTTTGTCTGATAAGATATAGTCCATGCCCAAATCCGGCCAGATAATGCGGATTTCAGGATCGTTCCAGATAATCCCCCCTTCATCTTCAGGGTGATAGAAATCAGTACATTTATAGGAAAAAACCGCGGTCTCGCTCAAAACCAAAAAACCATGAGCAAAGCCTGGGGGAATGTAAAACTGATTGTGTTTTTCTCCATTCAGCCTGATCCCCTGCCATTGACCGAGGGTCCGGGAATGGGGTCGCAGGTCCACTGCCACATCGAACACTTCTCCCTCAAGAACCTGTACCAGTTTTCCCTGGGGATACTGTTTTTGGAAATGCAAACCCCGAAGCACCCCTTTGATCGAGCGAGATTGATTATCCTGAACAAAACGAAGCGATACACCGGCGTTAGCAAAATCCCGTTCTGAATAGGATTCAAAGAAATAGCCCCGGGTATCCCCAAAAATACGAGGGGTAATTTCATACAAACCGTCAATTGCACAAGGGGTAAAGGTACAGGCCATCAGGTACGCTCCGCAATATAGCGCAAATAATCACCATACTCGGTCTTATAGGAACGGGCCAAGTCCAACAGTTCATCCTGAGAAAGCCAGCCATTGGCATAAGCAATTTCTTCAATGCAGGAAACATACATGCCCTGTCGTTTTTGAATGGTCGCAATGAAATTAGCAGCCTCTAAAAGCCCATCATAGGTACCGGTATCCAGCCATGCCATACCCCTGCCCAGCAGTTCAACGGTCAAGCGTCCCTGCTCAAGATAAGCGTTATTAACCGCGGTGATTTCGATTTCACCTCGGGCAGAAGGTTGCACGTTTTTGGCGATTTCCACCACCGCATTATCATAAAAATACAAGCCCGGCACCGCATAATGGGACTGGGGTTTTGCAGGCTTTTCTTCAATCGAAAGAGCCTTACCAGCCTCATCAAACGTAACCACCCCATAAGCGCTGGGGTCTTTGACGTAATAACCGAAAATCATGCCTCCACCCTTCTGCTGTACCTGAGCAAGTCCATGACGCAAGGTTTGGCTAAAACTTCGACCATAGAAGATATTATCCCCCAGGACCAGGGCACAAGACTCGGTACCAATAAATTCTGCTCCCAAAATAAAAGCATCTGCCAGACCCCGGGGCGTGGTTTGCGGGGTATATGCAAAGCTCATCCCCAACCAGTGACCGCTTCCGAAAAGCTCCTTAAAAAGGGGTAGATCCCGGGGGGTGGAAATGATCAAAATTTCCCGGATTCCTGCCAGCATGAGTACCGACAGGGGATAATAAATCATCGGCTTGTCATACAAGGGAAGTATCTGTTTTGAAACCACTTTAGTAATGGGGTAAAGCCGCGTCCCGGCTCCTCCTGCCAGTATAATACCTTTCATATAGTCAGTTTATCTCTCCTACGAGCAATGTAAAAGGAATCAATTCACCTTGAATTATTCTCTATTTTAGCACAGCATCGGTGGATTGTCAAGGAATTCAAATTGACAGATTGACAGTGGCCTGATCCAAATGATTCGGCACATTCAAATTCACCATTTGCATTATCAAGAAGCGAACCTGCAAAAACATGCGCCTTTCACCCGTTAGTTTTGGAAATATACCGCGAAGGGGAAACGCCCATAATCGCTTTAAACTGTTTGTAGAAATGATACACATCGCAAAAACCGCAGGCTTCTGCGGCTTCCGAAACAAGCCAGCCGCCACTTTGCAGCAGGTCTTTCGCGTTTTCCACCCGACGCACCGCTATGTACCGGTTTACGGTGAGACCCGTAACTTGCTTAAAGAGAACGCCGAAGTAGGCCGGATTGAGACCGGCTATGGCGGCCAAGTCTTTTACCGTAATACGCTCGGCATAATGCCGGGCAATGTAAGTGACGGCCTTCTGAATCCGGTAATCCCTGCCTGGAGCGCTGGTATTGTACACGGTTAATTCAAGCAGCCGGTGAAGAAGCAAGATCAAAAGCCCTTTGCACTTGATGCCGCTGCCGGGAGGCCGTTCCTGCCGGGTATAGACGAGATCGTTAAAAAGCCGGACGAGATCGTTTTTCATGCCGATATTGCTCACCTGCGGTAAGGGAAGCGACATCTCCTCTCCCGCGGTATTTTTCAGGATGAAGTTTACCGAATAACAGTGCATGAGACGATCGGGAAAAGTAATCGCTGCCTTGGAATCGCCCTCGGTAAGACAGAGGAGGCTGCCGGAACTCATCTCGTGTGACTCCGGGCCAATGGTGTAACACGCGCGGCCTCTCACGACATAGGTAATATCATTATTTGACACCCGGTGTGGCTTTAAGCGCCAATCGGACGGACACTTACGGAATACCAGATACTGGATGTCCGGTATAAAAAACGCATCGTCATCTTCAGTAAGAGCAATCATAATCCGGTTCCCCTTAATCTATAATCAATACCTAATAGGCCTCTATTTTATCCATTGCCGCGGCCGGAAATCAATACTACCCTTTTTATCAAGCCACAGGCATATCTTTATTTGGAGGAATGAGTATGAAACGCTTTTTAGTCTTAGCCATCTTTTTGATGACCGTAACCGCGGTCTTTGCTGCCGGTAGGGACCAGCAGTCAGCGAGCCGTGGGCCAGCGGCAATCAGGGTGGAAATCTTTGACCGGGGAACCGACGGCGGCAAGACCAACCCCGCTAACAACGCGTGGACGGACTGGATCAAGGCCAAAGTGCTCAAAGATGAAAACATCCAGGTAACCTTTGTTCCGGTAAGTCGCTGGACCGAGGAGGCGGTCCTCGTATCCCGCATGGCGGCACAAGACGCGCCGGATATTTGCTATACCTACAGCATGGACAACGTACGGAACTGGGGGATTCAGGGCGGCGTGTATGATCTTGCACCCTATGTTGATACCTATCTTGGGGATATGAAAGCAATGATGGGTGAAGATCCCACGATACCGGGGCAGAATCTGATCTGGCACAGTAGAGATGTTGACACTGGCGCGCTTTACGGCATCAGCAATCGGTACATATACACCGCGTCGCACAATACCTTTATCCGCAAAGACTGGCTCGACAAACTGGGCCTTCCTGTCCCTCAAACAACCCAGCAGTTTTACGATACCATGGTGGCTTTCAAGAACAACGCCGCGAAACTGGGGGTGAATCGGGTAGTCCCCTTCCTCATCACCAACGATATACGCTGGCAGGTGTACAACATATTGCTGTCCTTCATGGATCCCAAGCTCTCGTTTAAAGACAGATGGACAAACACGGTAGCGGAACGCCAGCTTTTGGTCCCTGGGGTCAAGGAAGCCCTGCGGTACCTCAACAGCATGTATAACGACGGGCTTATTGATCCTGATTTTCCCCTGTATAGCGATGACCAAACCCCCAGCAACATAATGAAAAGCGGCGTTGTCGGGGCATTCCAGCATAACTGGGATCAACCCTACCGCCAAAACCTGCAAATCCAGACAGAACTGGAGAAAAACATCCCCGGGGCAAAGTACATACCCATTGACCCCTTCGCCAATTCCGCAGGCGAAACTCCGAAACGCGGTTCTCCTGCAGCGGGCGGCCTGATTTTCTTCATCCCCAAATCAAGCAAGAATCCCGAAGCCGCGCTGCGTTATGCAAACTGGCTTTGCCGGTATGAGAATTACCACTTCCTCCAGTTCGGGAACGAGGGCGTGAACCACCAAAAGATAAACGGCGTCGAAGTCCCGATAACCGCGAACGGCCCGTGGATTCAGAATTCCGGTGCAAACATAGACTATACCATGACCATCAATGGATATATCGTACCCCCGGAGCATTTTGGCGAAGTCCTCTCTGCAAGCTACCCCGGCATACCGCCGAACGACATCGCCACTGCTTATCAGATGGCCTCGCGCTATGCCAAGTCAGAACCTTATGTTCCTGCGACCATTCTTTCCATTGCCCCGGTCCGGCAGGTCTTGGTAGACAAAGAAAAAGTCCTCTGCGTCAACCTCATCTGTGCCAAGCCCGGCGACTTTGACCGGGTATGGGACGCGGGCATAAAAGACTGGCTTGCCTCCGGCGCACAAGCCGTAATTGATGAGCAAAAAGCGAAGTACCGGTAAGAGTAGGGATGATATGCGGGATTGTAACGCGATGCTTTTTAACGCAGACTGGAAATTTCTTTTGGGGGATCCGGAAGGGGCGTATCAGGAAGATTACCCTGACCGGACGTGGAAACCTATAGACCTTCCCCATGACTGGGTTATTGGGGAGCCTTTTGACCGGGGCCCGGAAAAGGGCTATACCGCCCAGAATATGCAGGGCTTCTTTGCGTGGAAAGGTGTGGCCTGGTACCGCAAGACGTTTTTCCTTGAGAGGGACAAGCTTGCTGCGGCGGGTGCGGGCTGCGGGGTCTCTCTCTATTTCGGCGGGGCGTACCGGAACAGCAGGATCTATGTCAACGGCCGCGAAGCCGGAGGCCGGGCATACGGGTATGCTTCTTTTGAAGTGGATATAAGCGCCTTTGCGAGGCTGGGCCGCAACACCGTCGCGGTCCGGCTGGATAACGGGTGCGAAGATCCCGACCGCTGGTATGCTGGTTCAGGCCTCTACCGGAACGTATACCTGCGGATCGTCCCTGCTTTGCATATCAAGACCTGGGGCGTTCGCATCAAAACAACGATGGCCCCGCACCAAGAAGGCGCGGAGATCGCGGTAGAAACGGCACTAGTCAACCGGAGCGTGGCGGCGACGGTTCAGGTCTGTCTCAGGATAACCGGCCCCGATGGGGATACGGTCGCCGAATCCGTGGTGACGTGCAAAGTTACGGAGGGTGGCGCAACAACTGTGGAACAGTGTTGTGTGATTTCATCGCCCCAGCTCTGGGGTGCGGACCGTCCCCGGCTGTACCGTGCCTTTATACAGCTTGCCGGAGAAGACGGCAGCGCGATGGGCGTCGAAGTTCCCTTTGGTATCCGCACGGTCGAGATGCTCCCCCGAAGCGGGATGCGGGTCAATGGCGAACCGGTAAAGCTCAAAGGGGTATGCCTGCACCATGACTGTGGCATCCTTGGCGCGGCCTACTATGACGCGGCGTGGCGGCGGCGGCTTCTCACCTTGAAAAGCCTCGGTTGCAACGCGGTACGCACCAGCCATAACCCGCCCGCAGAGGAGTTTCTCGATCTTTGTGACGAGCTTGGGTTTTATGTGATTGACGAATGTTTTGATAAATGGCGGAGCGGTTACTATGCCGCGCATTTTGATGCTGACTGGAAACAGGATTTGGAAGCCTGTGTCCTTCGCGACCGGAATCACCCGTCGGTAATTATATGGAGTATCGGCAACGAGGTGGCGGAACAGGGCTCGGGAACTCTGCCTGAGACTCAGCGCGAGCTTGCCGCCTTTGTAAGGACGATGGACGACCGTCCGGTTACCTGTGCCCTTCACCCCCATGTCATCCCCGCAAGTCTTATCGGCGCTCCTGCCAGCCGTCTCGTGGAAATCACCCAAGCATTGACAACGGATGTGGACGTACTGGGCCTTAACTACCATGAACCGCTTTACGAAGCCTATACCGCAGCCATTGCCAAACCGATAGTCGGCATGGAGAGCTATGACTACTACAGCAGTACGCTTGAAAACTACGAAGATGTGCTGCCGAAAAACCCCTGGTGGTATGTACTTGAAAACGATAACGTCATCGGCCAATTCATCTGGGCAGGTATTGATTATCTGGGTGAGAGTTCGTGGCCCGCAAAAGGCTGGGCGGGCACAATACTGGATATGTGCGGCTTCCTGAAACCCAACGCCTATTACCGCAAGAGCATCTGGTCAGACGAGCCGGTCATCCACCTCAGCTTTTATGATGGTGGAGGCAGGCCCGACTATGTTCGGGGACGCTGGTCATTCCCCCAAACCGCCTCTCATCTCAATCTCGATCACTTCCAGCGCCGTACCGTGAAAGCCGCGGTCTACACCAACTGTGAAGAGGCGGAACTATGGATAAACGGCAAAAAACGGGGAACCAGGCGGCCCGCGGATTTTGAAAACCGCATCATCGAATGGACCTTTGACTACGAAGCCGGGGAACTCGAAGTGATAGGCCGCCGGAACGGGGACGCGGTATGCCGCCATATCCTGCGGACTGCCGGCCCCGCCCGGAACATTCAGCTCAGCCCCGACAGAACGGTTCTGCAGGCAGGACAGTCCGATATCGCCCATATCGAAACCAGCGTTACCGACGAAGCCGGAATATGTTGCCCCATCGGAGAACACCTCATCGAATGGACGATCCGGGGCGACGGCGAAATCCTCGGGGCCTGTTCCCCGGACCTCAACGCGTCCCTCGGCTTCCGGCTGCCCAAAACCTACACGAGCCGCGGCAAAGCCCTGGTAATCATCAAAGCCGGAGCCTCTGCCGGCCCTCTGGAACTCACCGCGTACTCAGCGGGCCTCAAAACCGCGGCCCTTGGGTTTACCGTTATCTGTATTCCATTTGATCCACCAGAATAACGGCCTTATCCGATGGGGTATTTACCGGGCGGGTCGTAGATTATCGGGAACCGATAAACGATCCGCGGCGAACAGAATATTAGCGTAAACGCCTTATCCTGCCATCACCATTAAGGCTTCACCAGCCGCCAAAGTTGATTTTTCATGTCCCTATGATTGTCCGGCAATTCTTCCCATGTATGGACTACGCCATCCTGAGCGTCACTTCGTTGCGTAGAGATGGCTCTGCCCCAATAGGTAAAAATCATATATAAGCCATCACTGGTTCGTCGGAATCTAAACCGCTGGGCTGCAGTACCATTATCCTCATAGGCTTGTATCGCAACCCCATTGTTGTTTCGTCCGCCAGCTACATCAAGAACGAGTCGTCCGCTTTGCTTGAAAGCGATCTTATACCAGCCGTCACCAAGAGGAATAAAATGGTAATAGTGGTCATTTTCACGCAGATTTGC
>JAISGE010000164.1 GCA_031263265.1 Treponema sp. | reverse complement strand
AAAATTAAAAACAGTATTAAGAATACCAGTAAGGAAAAAAATCTAATAAAAAATTATGTGTAAAGGCGGGTACTTCGCATGACAGGCCTATTTAACGTGAGTTCGATGAAAGGCTAAGCAAAGAGAGGCAAGACCCTTTCAGCGTGAAAACTCCGAATGGACGGCTTATGGGATAGAAAAGTATAGGCCGATAACGCCACCAGCAGGTTGACCGGGCTGCGGTGTCGGCTGTGTTCTACTTGGCAGATAGCCTTCAGAAAGTCATGCACCGATTCTATCCCCGCCCGTTTCCGTAATACTAGTTTGTCAGTCATGTCCATCAACGTGTTCTTCATATTCTTCCTCAGTCGGGTTATCCCGACCTCACCGTCCACAACATCGTTTGTATTTTTTGCCACTGCCGCAAGGGCAGGGGTCGTTGCGGCCTACTTTGGGTTCGGCACGACGGATGGTCGATTGGACATCATCTTCACTTTCCGGATCCCGGTCTTTATCACGGATGCCGAGTTTACGCTTTACCTTGTTGATCGCCTTTGCGCGCTGATGCATCATCTTGTCCGGGTCGCAAGTACAAAGCGCGTCGGTGAAAAAGTGATAGTTAAGAGCGTAGAGTTCGGGAAACTCCTCTTTCAACCGCCTTATCTGGGGATCGAACTCGCTTTTGCGTTCAATAAGAATATACTCTATGGAAAGTATCTCAATTTCATTATAATCTTCTTCAAATTCGGCGTTTAATATTCTGAAAAGATCGCGAAATATTTCGTGAAACCCTTTTTTGGGCAGCTCCTCAATTTCAAAGCTCAGCCTTACATCGTCGAGTTGATTTAGGATCTGGGTGTCATTCATATCCGATAATAGATCCGCTATTTCCTTTAATTCAGGGTAGAGGTTCGCAAGTCCCTCGCAGGGAACAAACATTAGTATTCCCTGCAGAGCCTCATGGCCTTTTTCTCTGCCCTTCCGTCCGTTTTCGCGTACCACGCGGATAATTTGCAGTAAACAAGCCCGGGCATCATCGACTCTTTTATTGCCGCAGGCTATAAACACTTGGCTATACAGGCGGATTTTTTTCCATTCTTCTGTTTTGACCTCTTTAAGTGCCTCAAGAGCTTCAAGGGAAACTTGCTCCAGTTCTCCCCATATATCCATATTCTTTTTAATGCCCATGATAATGCATTCGCTCAGCCATATCCAACTGTCAATGGCATTGCGGTCAAGCGTAAGCGCGCGCCGTATTTCGGTAAGGGCCTTCTTGTTCCAGCCGCGGTCGGCATAACTCCGGCTTAGTTCCCTTGCGTAACGGGGGTTATCAGGAACTTTGCGGCAAAGTTCTTCCCAGACTTCAACCGCTTTGCCTGGTTTGTTATTCGTGGAGAGAGACTTAGCATATTGTTCCCTTACACTGTTCAAATCGGGATGGCTTTTCAGAATCATCTGGTACAATTCCGCTGCCTTGTTTTCCTTGCCAGAACGGTCAAGCCGTTGGGCTTCGTAGAAAAGGGGCGCAACGGAAGAGGGCAGTTCGCCGATGGCGTCGTATTCAGCGCGTTTTTGCCTGTCGCTGAGGGTTTCGTAGGCCGCACGGATTTCCTTGAATTCTTTGGGGAAGCGGTCGGGTTGGTACTTGCGTACCAGACTGAAATACGCCCGCTTTATCTCCTCATTCCCGGCGGTTTTCGTAACGCCTAGAGTCTCGTAATGGCTTTTCACTTCATCAACAAGGAGGAACAAAAAAACTCCAAAAAAACTTACGCCGCTGGCTCAGTTCGGCCAGCGCGTTCGCGGCAAGCAGGTTCCCGCGATCTTTTGCTAAGGCTCCGGCAAAACAAGCAAGCGCGGAGTCGTACTGTTTCGCCAGAGCCCAAAGGCAGCCTTGTATGTTAAGCAGCCGTACATTTTGACTGGGAAGCCTTTTTGCTTCCTTTGCCGCTGCCTTCCACTTCTTTTGCTTCACGAGAGAAAGAAGCTGTTCAATCGTCTGTTCCCCTTCATCCTCTCCAAGTTCATACCGGCAGAGCTCCGCAAGCCGCGCCGCACCGCCATGACAGGGATCCACGGCACAGGCAAGAGCCGCGTAATCAAGAGCGCCTCTCAGATCCCGCCGCTTTGCCGCCACAAGACCCAGCCGGTAGCAGCGCCCCGCAATCTTTTCAGAACCGGTCATAATAGTTTATCCAATTTTTCTAATTTTTCCATTATCCCAAACATGGTCAGCAGTTCTTCCCGCAGTTCATTGGCCTGTTCCATGTTTTGCAGCAAAAGCGCTTCTTTGATACGCCGCACCAGGGTCTCGATATCTCCGCCTATATCCTTGCCTGTGGCAATGAATTTTTCCGCCTTGCGTATCAGGGGACGGAACTGCCGAGCTCCCTCTGCCTGTTCCCATTTCGACAGCTCCAAAAGAGGCTTGGCCTTTACTCCGGTGGTACTGATTTCCGCAGAAACTTGCGTGCCGGTGGAAACCACGCTTGCCTTTACCTGAAGTATGCCGTTCATGTCATAGCCAAAGGTTACCTCAATCTGCTCTTTTCCCTGTTTGGCGGAAGGAATTCCGGTAAGCTGGACTTCCCCAAGTCGTTCGTTATTCTCCGGGTCCGAGGATTCCCCCTGAAACACATCAATGATCACACTGGTCTGGTAATCCACAGCGGTCATGTAGATTCTTGCTTTTTCAGTAGGAATCGTGGTGTTCCGCGGGATAAGGGGATCGAATACCTTCCGGCTGCCGAACAAACCCTCTTGCAAGGGCGCAGTGCCCAGCGTGTAGGGGCAGACATCGGTAAGCACCAACTCTTCGCTGTTGATGCTGCCTTCGATAATCCCCGCCTGAATCGCCGCGCCCCGGGCTACCGTCAGATCAGGGTCCACCAGGGAGCGGGGAACCGTCCCCAGTGTTTCCTCCACCAGTTTTTTTACACAGGGAATCCGCGTGGAACCTCCCACCAGCAGAATGACTTGTAAATCCTGGGGGGTGAGCTTTGCATCCGAAAGGGCGCTCAACATGGGTTCACGGGTAGACTCGATCTTCTCCGACACCCATTCCTCAAATTCCCGGCGGCTGACGGTCTGTTCCACGGAAATAGGCTTTCCGTCTTTGCTGGTCATGAGGAAGGGGAGGGATATTTCATATTCCTCATGGGCGCTTAGGGCGATTTTACAGTCCTCCGCGGCTTTTTTTAGGCGCATGATGGCTCGTTCATCCCCCGCGGGGTCGGTGAGATGGCGCATGATGATCTCATCAAAATCCTTGCCCCCCAGATGGTTATTGCCGCTGCTTGCCTTTACATCAATAACCCCTTCAAAAAGCTCAAGTACCGTAACATCCAGGGTGCCGCCGCCCAAGTCGTAGACCAGCACGTTTTTGATTTCCTTGAGGTTTGAAAGGCCGTAGTCCAAGGCCGCTGCCGTAGGTTCGTTGATGATGCGTTCCACCGTGAGGCCTGCCAATTCCCCGGCCTTGGTCGTTGCCCGCCGCTGTACATCGGTAAAATAGGCCGGTACGGTTATTACCGCGCGGTCTATCTTTTCTTTCAGACTAGTTTCTGCGCAGCGGACCAGATAGTTCAGCAGCATGGCTTGAATCTCTTCCGGCGCATATTCCTTTCCGTGGGCTTTAAGTGTTTCATAACTGCCGGTGAGCCGTTTTACCTCCATGAAGGTACAATCAGGCCGGGTGAAAAGATATTCCGCGGCCTCCTCCCCCACAAGAACCGCGCCGTCCTCTCCGATGTGTACCACCGAAGGGGTAATCAGTTTACCCTGGGAGTTGGGCAAAAGCCTTGGCGTACCATCAACTATACAGGCGATTTCCGAAGTGGAAGTCCCCAAATCTATACCGACTATTCTGCCCATTTGTTCTGTTCTCCTTAATATATACGATTGCGCCGGCTATCCCCGGCTCACCACTACCGCGGCCTTTTTTAACAACATGCCTTGATACACATAACCGCTCTGGAGCACCTTAACTACCTGCTCCCGGGGAAAAGGGGATTCCACACTTGCCTTGACCGTATGAATCTGCGGGTTCAGGGTCTCCCCGGCCATCCCAAAACGGCGTATACCCCGGGTTTCGAGGATACTGTCGGAATGTTCCCACAAAAGGCTGGCCTGATGCTTCAATTCCTCGCTGCCGCTCTGCACCGCGTACGTACAGAAATCTTCAAGCAGGTCGGAAAGGGCCATCGCCGCAAAAACCAACTGATTGGCCCGCTCTTTTTCGGCGTCTATCGTTGTCTGCAAAGACCGGGTGTCCTGCTCTTTTACCAGGTCATAGATTTCTTCGATTTGGAGGGAAACATCGGTTTGTTTCTTGTTGAGTTCCTTCAATAGCTCTTGTCCCGCGGCCACAAGTTCCGCAGCTTCGTATGGAGGAATCCTTTCGGTTTCACAGGCAAGCAGTTTGTTAAGTTCGTCTTCAAAATTCATCATAGGCTAACATCAACCCCGGTCCAAAACCAGATTTTTACACCCCACAGAAGTTTCAAAGGAGATCCGGCTGTAGTCTATTCATCATACCGACTCAGTAGATTATTTACAAGCCTGTCGTGTGGGGATTGTCGGAGAACAATAGAGGCAACGCCCTGTTGACAAACCTTGAAACGTTAGACATACTTAAAAGCGTGTAATGGTGGATGTAGCTCAGTGGTAGAGTTCCAGATTGTGGATCTGGCTGTCGCGGGTTCAAACCCCGTCATCCACCTTAATTATAAAAATCAAGAGGTAATACAAAGGCTATGAGAGCTTATTGATTAAGCGGAGTATGCATGGTGAATGAATTTGTCATAATGGCTACTCGGTCTATGAAGGAATATGCTTCCCGGGTAGTTGCTCAGGTGACAAAGTTTCCGAGTTTTGTATCGGTAGCAGATGGGTGTAATGGGGTTGAAGCCCTAAAAACTGATCGTTTTGCAGATGGCGAGATGGAAGTGGCGGTTAATACTTCCATCAGAGGCAAAGATGTAGTTCTTTTTACCAGTTGTGCCCGGAATGATGCGAACATTGGAGTTGAAGAGGCCAAGATTGAGTCCTACCATGCGGTTGATGCCCTGAAACGAAGCCAAGCAGCTCAGATCATCTTCTTTGAACCTTTTGTTTCTTGTTCACGGTCCGATAGAACCGTCAGGCGCAGTTCTGTAGGATTATGGGTTCATTTCAAAATTCTGATAAGCCTGGGAACGCGGCATATCGTAACCTACCAACTTCATTCAGATAAATCCAAATCTATGGTGGATCCCACGGTTTGCGCGGTGGATGATATTCCTGCTTTAACCCTTCTCAAACGGTATCTCTGTGATGTGTATATTCGGAATAGCAAGACTCTCGAACAAGAGGTACGCCCCCATTGGGCCTTTTGTTCGGTTGACGCGGGCGGGGAAAAGCTGGCCCGGGATTTTGCCAACGCCTTTGGTGCGCCGTTGGTAGTAGCCCATAAGCAGCGGGATTATTCCCGGACTAATACCATTGAATCCATCAATATTCTTTCTGCAGAGCCAATTGAAGGTAAGATATTGTGGATCGTGGATGATATGGTGGACACCGCTGGATCCGTAACAAGCCTTATCGGCGCCTTAGCCCCCTTAAGACCTGCGGAGATCAACATCATCGCGGTACATGCTATTTTTTCACCCCCTGCCGCGCAACGGTTGAATCAACTTTCAAAGCAAGGACTGTTACACCGGATCATTGTAACAGACACCGTGTACTGTCCCTATTCAACCCCGGAAAAGATTCCTAACCTTGAGGTGGTCTCTTCTACGGAGTTATCCGCCAAGATCATCAGGTCTATTGTAAGCAATAACCCTCTCAGCAATCTCTTGCAGCCATTTAATGCGGAAACCTACCTGCGTTCCCCCAATCTGTTTAATCACTAGCTGGGCTATCAGCGGCTTATTTTGCTTTTCCTCACGAGGACTCCTGGATGGAGGTTACGCAAGGGGCAGCTCAAACCCCCATTGTAAGCGGTCTTGTTCCTCCTTATAATAAGTTATGGAACAAAGCATGGTACAAGGAGTGCTTTAGACCGATGAAGGGCCTGGTGATCTCCGCTTCCCGAAATATCTTTATCGTAAAGCCTGATGTGCCTCAACCTGGAGAGACAACCATAACATGCCGCATCAAGGGTAAGGTTCTTAAAGGGGTGGAACAGTATGATAAGCCCCTGGCCCCTGGGGATCGGGTGAGCTTTGATAAGGAGCCTGGGCAGCAGGGCTTCATTCGGGAACTGCAAGACCGGAGCAATCTGTTTTCCCGGTTTAACCGGCAAAGCCGGTCCTCTCAGCTCTTGGCAGCCAATGTAGACCTGGCCCTATGTGTTACCACCCTGGTTTCTCCGCCTTTTAGACCCCGTTTCTTGGACCGGGTCCTCCTGCAAGCGGATAGCGCGGGTATTCCCTTGGTGATTGTCTGCAACAAACAGGATCTGTACTGTGGAGAAGGGACAAATCCTGATATCGAAGAGCGGCTCCAAGATTGGAGCCGTATCGGGTATCCGGTACTCCGGGTTTCAGCGCGGACCGGGGAAGGGATGGACGAACTGCAGAGCCATATCGCACATCGCTTTTCAGTGCTCCTGGGCCAATCCGGCGTGGGGAAGTCCAGCCTTATCAAGGCCTTGGTTCCGGAGCTTTCCATCAGGGTAGGTTCCCTTAATGAAAAATACGACCGGGGAAACCATACCACCACCATGTCGGTGCTTCTGGAGATTCCCGGTCTCGGGGCAGATACCGGAATCATTGATACCCCTGGTATGCGGCGCTTTGTGCCGGATCATATAGAAGCAGCGGAGGTCCTTTTCTATATGCGGGAATTTGCCCCCCTCGCAGGAAAATGTACCTACGGACTCTCCTGTTCTCACCAAACCGAACCAGGGTGTAAGATCCTTGAGGCGGTGAGTAGTGGGGTGATTCATGAAGACCGGTATGAAAGTTTTCTCCGGATCCAAGATGAACTCTCAGGAATACTCAAGATACGCTGATTAAGCCGGAGTGATAGGAAACTTATACGGTATTATGCAAGAAAAAACCATAAAACTACTGGAATTTGATGTCATTCGTCAAAGGGTGGCCCAAGGAGCCTTAAATGAAGCAGCGGCCCGCCGTATACTCCAGGACCTTCCCCGTTGGGATCCCCAGGAAGTGGGAAAACTCAAGGGTCTTGTAGCCGCAATAGGGGATCGTATCGTTTCAGGAGCGCCGGAACCGCGGGAACCTTTACCGGATATAAGTTCCTTGCTTCCCAAACTGGGAGTCCCAGGAACCTGTCTTGCCCTGGATGAAGCCTATGCCCTGGGGGTTTTTATCCATCGAGGAGAAGCCGTAAAACAATGGCTCCTAGGTGGGGAATCGGAACAAACGCCCCTGCGTAGCCTGGTATTGGCCCTGCCTGATGCGCTCCCCCTTGCCGGGGAAGTTTTTCGGGTGCTTGATAAAACAGGCAAGCTCCGGGAACTCCCGGTATTGCGGGAGATACACCAGAATATCCGCAGGTTAACCAAGGATGTGGAAGCCCTGATTTCCCGGTATACCCAAGCTGAAGACACCCGGTATATGCTCCAATCTCCGGTTCCCGCTCAACGGGACGGCCGTACCGTGCTGGCGGTAAAAGCCAATTTCCGGGGCCGGATTAAAGGTATTGTGCATGAGGTTTCTGCCACAGGACAGACCCTGTTTGTGGAACCAGGACCAGTGGTAGAAAAGAACAACGAAATCCTCATTGAGCGCCAGAGGCTTGAGCAGGAGATCCGCCGGATCTTGCGGGAATTGACCGGCCGCATGGTCGAACAGCGGCAAGCGCTCACCGGATTTCACGAAGGGCTCATCTATCTTGAGACCATCCGAGCCAGGGCGCGGTACGCTTGTGAAACCCAGGGGCATTTTGCCCAGGGGGGCTTAGGGTGCGGGGTGCTCCTCAAGCAAGCCCGGCATCCCCTCTTGGGGGTTCACGCGGTGCCCATTGATTTTGTCATGGAACCGCATACCAAGGTGGTGATCATCACCGGGCCGAATACCGGGGGAAAAACCGTAAGCCTCAAAACCTTGGGACTGTTTGTCCTGATGAATCAATTCGGCCTTGCCCTGCCTGCGGCAGCGGGGACTACCCTCCCTATTTGTGATGGGGTGTATGGGGATATTGGGGATGAGCAGTCCTTGAGCCAGTCCCTCTCAACCTTTTCCGCGCACATGAGCGCCATCGCGGCGATCATGGCCCAGGCCACAGAACATTCCCTGGTTCTGTTAGACGAACTGGGTGCGGGTACTGATCCCGAAGAAGGGAGCGCGCTGGCTATGGCCATCATAGATCATCTCCTCGAAAAACAGGTCAGGCTCGTGGCCACCACCCACCAGGGCAGCTTGAAGTATTACGGATATACCCATGAACAGGTGGAAAACGCTTCGGTGGAATTCGATGCAGAGACCCTATCGCCGACCTATCGTCTGATCAAGGGGGTTCCTGGGGAAAGCCGGGCAGTGGACATTGCCGCTCGAAACGGCATACCCCAGGCTATCATTGACCAAGCCCGGTCCTACCTCAAAGATGAACAGGCCGATGTTTCCGCGCTTATCCAGGGGCTGACCATGAAACATCAGGAACTGAATACCGCGCTGAAACTGAAACAACAGGAGGAGCAGCGGCTTAGGGAGGAACAGCGCCGGGCGGATCTCAAAGAACTGAGACTTAGGCAGCAGGAGGCGGAACTCAAAGCCGGAGCAGTGGGGAAGCTCCAAAGGCTCTTGGAGGAAAGCCGGAAGACCTTGGAGAATCTGGTTCGGGAAGTAAAAGAAGGGGAATTAAGCCGGGAAAAGACGGTGAAGGTAAAGGAATTTCTCAAGAACCTGGAAACCACCGTGGCGGTGGAGGACGCGGCGCTGAAGAAAGAAGCCCAGGTCCTTGCGGAAGCAGCGCACCCTTTTGCCGGGGAACCAGAACCTGGTCCCCCAATCCAACTCAAGCCCGGAACCTTAGTCCTGGCAGGAAAATCCAAATGCCAAGGCAGGGTATTCAGGGCGGACAAAAATGGTTCCTGGGTAGTGGAGATAGGTTCTCTTAAAATGAGTTTCCCTGAACAAGACCTGTACCCCCTTCCACTTGCTCAGGAGGAGCAAAAACCGCTCATAAGCCTGCCGGATTTTAGTTCAGACCTGATCCCCCGGTTTGAGATTAGCCTACGAGGTATGCATCTTGAAGAGGCCATCAAGACCTTAGAGCGGCAGATTGACGCCGCGGTTTTATCAGGCTTGCGGGAATTCTCGGTGATTCATGGCAAAGGAGAGGGGATCCTCCAGCAGGGGGTACATGCATTCCTCAAGGAACAGCCCCAGGTGGCGGAGTATTATTTTTCCCGGCCTGAGCTGGGCGGCTTTGGCCGGACCGAGGTGGTAATGAAGTGCTAAACAGAACAGACCAAAGTAGTGAAACCCAGGAAACTATTCCTCCTTACCTGAGGGCACTTAACCCTGAACAACGGGAAGCGGTGTTTCATTGGGGAAAGCCGTTACTTATCCTCGCAGGTGCAGGCTCAGGTAAGACCAGGGTGATCACCACCAAGATCGCCTATCTGATTCGGGAGCAAGCCATGGATCCCCGGTCTATCCTGGCGGTAACGTTTACCAACAAAGCTGCCCGGGAAATGGCGGAACGGGCGCAGCTGATTGATGATAGGGCTGCCTATGCCATGCTGCGGACATTTCACTCCTTTGGTGCGTGGTTCCTCAGGCGTAATGGAAGGCTTGTGGGCCTTAATGCAGGGTTTGTTATTTATGATGATGATGATATGTGTTCTCTGCTTGCCACGCTCATGGAGGGAGCTTCCCTGGCAACGATTAAACAGACTGCCTATGGTATTGCCCGGGCCAAAGACTTTTCTCTCTCCCCCGAGCAGCCGGAACTGTCCCTCATAGACCCTCGGCAGGAATTCCGCGACCTGTATACCAAATACGAGGAACGGCTGCGCCAGATAGGGAATGTGGACTTCGGGGATCTGATCAAAAAACCAGTGGAAATCTTGAGAACGTATCCTGAAGTGGCCCAGCATTTTAAAGATCGTTTTCAGGTGATCCTCGTGGATGAGTATCAGGATGCTAACATCGCTCAGTTTGAATTGTTAAAGGAACTCTGCGGCCCAGAAACCTACGTATGCGTGGTAGGGGATGATGATCAGTCCATTTACCGGTTCCGGGGAGCAGAGGTGCGGAACATCCAGGAATTTCCAGAGCGGTTCCCCGGAGCCGATATAATTCGGCTAGAACGGAATTACCGTTCCATCGCGCCTATCTTGCAGACCGCTTCTTCCGTAGTTGGTCATAACCAAGGTCGCTTGGGAAAGCTCCTCAGCGCGGAACGGGGAAGTGGGAAAAAACCGGTTCTGGCCTTCCTCCCGAACCAGGATGAAGAAGCGGTCTTTTGTGCAGAGCTTATCGAAAGATCGGTACATCCTGCCCAGGAAGACCAGAACCACGAAAAAGCCCCTGCCAAAAAGGTGTCCTATGCAGATTGGGCGGTATTGTACCGAACCAATGCCCAATCCCTTGGCTTTGAAACAGAATTCTTGCGTTGTGGTATCCCCTATCGGGTGGTTGGCTCGCTCAAATTTTATGAACGGGAAGAGGTGAAGGATGCACTTGCGTTGCTTGCCTTCCTCGTGAATCCCCGGGATGAGGTGGCCTTTCGCCGGATGGTGAATAAGCCTGCCCGGGGAGTGGGAACTGCCACGGTTGACCGTATTGTGGGTGAAGCCTTTATGGGCGCTGAAGCAGAGGGGAACCTCGGCATTGCAGCCCAAAGGCTCAAGGAGGTCCTCCCGGCCAAGGCCCGTTCCGGGATTGGCGTCTTTCTTGGGGCTATAGAAAAAGCACACTCCCTGCTGGATGCTGAGGATACCCAACAGAACAGCTCGCCAAGATCCCAGGACCAGGGGAAACCTGGGGCTTTACAAGCCGGGGACGGGCTTTCGGTCTGTATCGTACAGTTGGTCCAGGATACGGGAATCGTGGACTATCACCTGACCCACGATGAAATCGCAGGGAATCAGCGTATCAGTAACCTGCAGGAATTGGCTAACGCAGGGAGTCTTTATCCTGCAAGCCTGCAGGGACTGTTGGAATTTCTGGAACACATCGAACTTGACCGTTCTTTGGAAGAGTTCCCGGGGAAAGAGGGCATCCAGGATAGGGTTACCCTTATTACCCTCCATAATACCAAGGGTCTTGAGTTTCCACGGGTTATTATGGCCGGTATTGAAAAGGGGGTATTCCCCCGGGATGACAAAACCGGAGCAGACCTGGAAGAGGAGCGGCGGCTTTTTTATGTGGGAGCAACCCGGGCTATGGATGAATTATACCTCAGTTCCTGTACCCAGCGGCGTATGTATGGTCGTACCCTGTTCATGGAACCATCGGTGTTTCTCATGGAAATAGATAGGACAAACCTTCGGATTATCGGTTCGCCTCCCCTGGGCTATTCCCCCCGGAAACCTCCTTCCAGGGTACCTGCCAAGGCAAAAGGCTCCTGGCAGGTGGGCAGCCGGCTTTTCCATGATGATCAGGGATACGGTTCAGTAGTAGAGGTTCAGGAAACCGAGGAAGGCCCACTTATCCGGGTCTTCTTTGATACGGGTAAAGAAATGCGGTTTCTAAGCCTTAAACAGAGTAAAAGGATTACCCAGATATATGAAGATAGATAAGTACGGTACTCAGGATCCTGCAAGCGCGCGCTTACGGCAGGTTCCTCCGGTATTGCGGGCGCGGGAGTTTCATCTCTATACCCAGGGGGGAAAGCGTTTGGTGGATCTCTGGCAATACGGCGGGGCCGCGGTACTCGGTCATACGCAAGGCTCCCTGCTTAGGGAGGTTAAGAACAGCGCGGAACGGGGATTGTTTACTCCCTTTCCCCATCCCTTGGGAAACCGTTTCATCAAAGCCCTTTCCCGGCTTTTTCCTGGTAACCCATGCAGGGTGTATGCCGATGAAGCTGCCCTGCGCCGAGCCTTGGTTGCCGGGGGCTTTGCCGAAGCAGCCGAGGCTCCCTTCCCTGATCCTGCGGTAAGGTCCTCGCCTTCTGAAGTCCTATCACTGTGGCGGCCCTTTCTCCCTGGCTTGGAAAAGAAGGAAGCCCCCCTGCTCCTGGTTCCCGTGCTGCCTTGGGTTCTTGCTCCCAAGGCCCTGGTTTTTCATCCAAACTTGGATCCCGAAGCTCAGGGTTTTCCTCCCTCTGACCTGCTCTCTCCGGTACTCCTGGCAGGAGCAATCCGGGCAATCCACAATTTGTTCTTAGAGCCAGAACGAGGACAGGGGAATTTTCCTCAGATCCGCGGGGCCTTGTCTCAAGGTATGTGGCGCCGACAGGGTATCTATCTCCATTATGGGGAAGCCCTGGACGAGGAAGCCTATACCGCATTGTTCTTGCGGTTCCTTGAAGCGGGCTTCTTGCTGCCCCCAGATAAGCATGGGCCGCTGATCCTGCCAGGCGCTCTGTCCAAAGGAGAAGAGGCAAAGCTGGCCGGCCTGTTATACTGAAACCCAGCCCTCAGTATCTTCCTGTTACTGATACAGCAGCTCAAGCATTTTTTGTCCATAGCGTTTGCCCAGTTCTTCATATCCTGCAAAACTGAAGTGAATTCGGCGATTACCATCCTCTTGATTACCAGGCTCCCAACCGGTCAAGCCTTCTGAAGA
>JAISGE010000133.1 GCA_031263265.1 Treponema sp. | reverse complement strand
TTTCAGGATCCGACCGGGCAGAAGTCTTCTATACGGATCAGATCCTTAAAACCCTGGGAATTCCCTACCGTGAATCGTTTGATCCCCGTCATCTGCCCCCGGATACCGACCTGGTCATTTATTCTGCAGCCTATTCCCCGGAAACCAACCCGGAACTCGCCGAAGCCCTAGCCCGGGGACTTCCGGTGCTCAAGTATACCGATGCTCTGGGGGCCTATTCCGCGGGTTTTGATGCCTCAGGGATTGCCGGGGTTCATGGGAAGACCACGACCACTGCTATGGCCGGAGCCTTGATCCAGGGTGCGGGCTTGCCCGCGCAAATCCTCGCAGGAAGTGGGGTGGCTGCTTTTGGGGGGCGTTCCACCCTTAGCCTGGGAAACAAGTACTTGGTAGCAGAGACCTGTGAATATCGCCGGCATTTCCTTGCCTTTCATCCCCGGCGTATGGTGTTGACCAGTGTTGAACTGGATCATCAGGATTATTATCCTACCTACGAGTCAATCCGGGATGCTTTTCTGGAGTATGGCCGAAAACTGCCCGGTGAAGGGGAGTTCATCTATTGTGCAGATGATCCTGGAGCCTCAGAGGTGGCAAAGATCCTTGAAGAGGAAGCCCACGGGGAACCCAAGCGCTTCATTCCTTATGGGTTTACGGCGCAGGGACCGTTCCGTATCCAATCATACACGCTTGGGGAGGAACAGGCCCTGATAGTCGTGGCAGGTTTTCCTGATCCTGTATCCATTAGGATTCCCGGACGGCATAGCGCCCTGAATGCAGTTGGGGCCTTAGCCTTGACCGATGCTTTGGTAAAGACCGAAACGCCCGGGGGATGGCAACAGGCCCAGTGGGATGGGGCACGCCAGAGTCTGGCAAGCTTTACCGGCAGTAAGCGCCGCTCAGAAATCTTAGGTGAAGCAGGGGGGATCCTCTTTATGGATGATTATGGCCATCACCCCACCGCGATACGTTCAACGTTAGCAGGACTCAAGGAGTTTTATCCCCAGCGCCGGCTGGTCTTGAGCTTCATGTCCCATACCTATACCCGAACCGCTTCCCTGCTTGATAGGTTTTCCTGTTGTTTTGAAAACGCGGATATAACGGTACTCCATAAGATTTATGCTTCTGCACGGGAATCTTCTTTATGCGGGATAAGTGGGGAAACCCTCTTTGCCAAAACCAAGGCCCATCAAGATGGGGTGTACTATGTGGCGGAGCCGCTGGATGCGGTAGATCTGCTCCATAAACTGCTCCGCCCCGGGGATCTGTTTATTACGATGGGCGCCGGGGATAACTGGAAGCTCGGCCAGGCCCTGTTTGCCCAAGCCGGCGGGGTATTGCCGTGAAAAGTATGACCGGCTATGGCTACCATGAAGCGGAAGACCCTGACTTTTCGGTTTCTGTGGAAATTAAGAGTTATAACAGCCGTTTTCTTGAGCTTTTGGTCAATCTTCCCCCCTATCTTTCAGCCCTGGAACTGGGTATCCGCGGCTCCCTGATCCGGTGGTGTAAGCGGGGAAAGGTGGAAATCACCATACGTTTTAAGGAGCATAATGCTCCCTTTTCCATTTCTGTGAACCGGGCCGCAGCAGAAGCATATAAGGATGCCCTGGCGGTTTTAGGGGAGCTATTTCACTGCGATGAGCAGCCCAACCTTGGATTGGTGCTTGGCTTGGAAGGGGTCTTGGGCATAGAAAAAAAACGGGATGATACCGGGTATTGGAAGCGGATAGAGCCGGTTTTACAGACTGCGGCAGCGCAGTTTGACGCAGCCCGGGACCGGGAAGGCAAGCGAACCGAGGAAGATATTCTTTCCCATCTGGCAACCTTGGAGGCTTCGGTTAAACTCATCTCATCCTATGTACCTGCCTTGGAGGCATCAATTCAAGAAACCATCCGCAGCCGTTTTATGGAGCTTTTGAGAAGCAGCGGTGTCTCTCCTGAGGATACGGGGTTTATACAGGGTACGGGCTTGGATAACCGGATCCTGGCAGAAACCGCGGTACTGATGATGAAGTACACGATTGCCGAAGAACTTGCCCGATTGAACGCACATCTGGGAGAATTTCGTACTGAAGTAGCACAAAACCCCAGTCCTGGTAAGAAACTGGACTTTCTCTGCCAGGAAATAAACCGGGAGGTCAATACCATCGGTTCTAAAAGCCCTATTCTGGAGGTAAGCCGGGCAGTGGTAGCCATGAAGGATGCGCTGGAAAACATCCGGGAACAGCTGCGCAATGTGGAATAGGGGCATTATGGGGTATATAGGTATAAGGAAGCCTGGTGGATCGTACTGAACTGTTACGTAAAATAAGCACGTTTCCCTTGATTGCCTCGGTATTGGCAGAGCATCTGGTATCCGGGGATTTCCGCTCGATATTCAAAGGCCAGGGGATTGAGGCGGATGAGGTCCGGCATTACGAGCGTGGGGATGATGTGCGGACGATTGATTGGAATGTGAGCGCCCGTTTTGGAACCCCCTATGTCAAAATGTACCGGGAGGAACGAGAAATGACGGTGTTTCTGGTTCTGGATTGTTCTGCCTCCATGTACTGCGGCAGCACCCTGATGAGACGGTATGATCAAGGGCTTTTGTGTGCCAGCCTAATCGCGTTTTCTGGAGAAAAGGCAGGCCAACGGGTGGGTGCGTTATTTTTTGACCGGGAAATCACCAAAGTCTTCCTGCCCAGGAAGGGACGGGTCCATATTATGGCCATGATAAGCAGCGCCCTGAGGATGAACCCCCGGGTACAAGGAAGCGATCTCAGAGCAGCCCTGGTAGGCTTGGGCAGATTCCTCAAACGGCGGAGCCTGGTGGTGGTGATTTCGGATTTTTTTAGCGTCCATTGGGAGCAGGAACTGGGAAACCTCTGCCGTAAGCATGATGTGATTGCCTTACGCATAGAAGACCCCTTGGATACGGTTATGGCCGGCATGGGGCTTATCTCCCTGGAAGACCCGGAAACCAGGATTACCTATCAGGTACCGGCTTCCTTCCCCGGGTTCTCTTCGGCCTGGTCTGCCTGGCATGAGCAGAAACGCAGCGCATGGCAGAGGATCTGCCGGGCTTCTGGGGCTGGATTCATGGATATATCCACCGCTGAGGATGCTCCTGCTAAACTTATCCGTTTCTTTGGGAGCCGAGGCATTTCCCGCAGACCCAGGGTATTATAAAAGGATTTGCCATGAAGGTGCAAGTATGGGCGCCCCTTGTTTTCTCTTTTTTTTCTTTTTTCTCATGGTTTTTACTTGGGGCGCCTCAGACCGGCTGCTCCCAAGTAAGTTCCGCGTTTCCTGGAGCAGCCCAAGTACATAGCCCCTATCTCATACCCCAAACCGTTTTTGTGGGGGATAAAGGCCGCTTGGTAGTCCCCCTGGGGCCGGTATCCCCGGATTTTCAGCCCTTTATCGTGGAACAAGTGGGGGGGACCAAGGAGCGTCTGCAAGCAGGAATTCCAGGGCTAAGCAAAAACCCAGAGCTTATCATCCAACGGATTGAACTTGAAAACCGCGAGGGCCATGCCCGCTTGCTCATTGATCTTGTGGCCTATACTCCCGGCTTAGTTGTCTTGCCGGAACTGGCTATTCCAGAACTGCAATCCCGGGGGCTTTCCACCGCAGGTTTGCACGTACCGATTGCTTCCTTGCTTGATCACGAGGGTTTAGTGCTTTCAGGCCCCTTTTCCCCCCTGGCGATTCCTGGTACCGGGCTGCTCATATACGGAACCAGCATAGGAATCTTGGCGCTCCTCCTTGGGGGAATCGGTATCCGGTTCTGGGGGAAAGAGCATCTGAAGGATTTACAGGAACGGCTCAGGCGACGACGGCTCATCAGGGCCATGAAGCGGCTCCTTAGGAACCTGCAGAAGGATCTGGGGAATGAAGCCCCTGGGGAGATCCTCAGCCGTTTATCCAAGGAATTCAGATGCCTCTTGAGCCTCTTTACCGGAATGCCCTGTCAAGCTATGGATGCAGGAGAATTAAACGTCCTGCCGCGCCTGCTGCCCCAGGACCCTGAAAGACCGGATGCCGTGCTTTCCGGGCATGTTCTTTGCCGGATCTTCCGCCGTTGTGATACCCTGCGCTTCAGCGGGATCCCCATAAACCCCCCAGAACTGCTGGGTATTCTTGAGGAACTGCAAGGGTTTGCCGATACCCTGGATCGAGCCGATAAGGAACAGAACCTCTTCTTACCCCGCCTGAAGCGGAAGATGGCGGCATGAATATCGGCTTTGAACACCCATCGCTTATCCTTTTGGGAGTACTGACCTTGATCCTGGGCTTCTGTTTATCGCGCTTTTTCTTCAGGGATAGGTACACCGTGCAGATCCCCTTGGGCGCGCCGGGGGATATCCCTTTTAAGCCGCCCCAGAAGCTCAAGTGGTTTATATACCTGGTCCAGGGCATGGAGTATACCGGTATCTTCTTGCTGTTTATAGCCGCGGCAGGTCCCTTGCTTATCTCCACTGAAACCGTATGGCTCAACCGGGGCGCGGATATCATGTTTGTCGTGGATGTGAGTCCCAGTATGGCGGCCCAGGATATGGAACATCAGAACCGCTTTGATGCGGCCCGGAATCTGGTTCGTACCTTTGGGCTGAACCGTCCTTCTGACGCCCTGGGCCTTGTGGCCGTAGGTGATGATGCGGCCCTCATCCTGCCCCCAACGATTGACCGGCTCAGCCTCTTTTCCCGGCTTGAAACCCTGTACATCGGTGAATTAGGGGATGGTACCACTCTGGGTATGGGTCTTGCCATTGCCGCCCTGCATCTCAAGGATTCCACGGCCCCCCATAAAGCAGTAGTGCTCATCACCGACGGGGAGAACAATGCAGGGGCTTTGCATCCAGAGACTGCGGCGGCCCTGTTGCCGGAACTGGGTGCATCCCTGTGGGTCATCGGCGTGGGAAGCGGAGGGGAAGTACCCATTACGTATGTGGATCCCCTCACCAAGATACGCAGAACCGGAACCTTTGATTCCCGGTTTGATCCGGAAACCCTCAAAGCCATTGCCCGGAAAGGGCAGGGGACGTATATCCCGGCCCCGTCAGCAGAAGCCTTTACTCAAGCCTTTTCCTATATCAACAAACAAGAAATGACCATAGGCCGTTCAGGAACCGTGGTCAAAACTAAGGGCTTCCAGGGGATCGGTATCATAGCCGCCTTGGTCATGCTGGGCCTGGGTGGGTTTATTCGCCGGTATGGGGGAAGGGCTTTTTTATGAGTTTTGATACGCCCCAGGTCTTTATCGGGTTTGTGCTGTATCTCCCCCTGATCATCCTTGAGATTGTGCATCATTATAGACGCAAGCCCTTTCTTGAGGCTTTTATTTCCGCGACCTGCTCCTCGGGGGACCAGATCCACCGACAGGGCCTGCACAGGGATTTTCGGCGTCGAGCGCTCGGGGTTTCCCTCCTATGGGGCATTTTTTTTGCTTGTCTCATCATCGCCCTGGCAGGTCCCCGATGGGGAAAGCGGATGGTGATGGAGTACCGCCGGGGAGTGGATGTGGTATTTGCCCTGGATCTTTCCCGCAGCATGGATGTCCAGGATATACCTCCCCCGGAAGAGACGTCCCGGCTTTCCCGTGCCCTCAGCATCGCCCGGGAAACCGCAGAGGCCGCAGGAGAAATCCGCCTGGGAGCAGCCATTGGCAAGGGCCGAGGGGTTCTTGCGGTTCCCTTAACCTACGATACCGGGGCGCTGGTGAGTTTTCTCGAAGGACTTTCCAGTTCAGCGATTACCGGCCAGGGAACTAACCTTGAGACCCTGATCGATGCGGCTGCCGGGGCCTTTCAGGATGGGCTCCCTACGAGCAGGGAGATTATCCTGTTTTCCGATGGAGAGACCCTTTCAGGTTCCCTCTTCACCGCGAGCGACCGGGTCTTGAATAAGGGGGTGCGGATAAGCGCTATAGGACTGGGGACTGAACAAGGCGGGCCAGTCCCATACACACTTCCTTTTGCTCAGGAACAAGCCCAAGAAGAGGCCCCCTTGAGTTACCGGCGCAGCGACACCTTACAGCGTGTGGCAGAACGGACCGGAGGGGTCTATATAGATGGAAACCGGGAAGATGCGGCGACGTTGCTCTTGGACCATATCCGGTCTTATGGGCTTGAGTCAGGGACACAGGGCTATCATCTGGAAGCCCAAGAGCGTTGGCGGGGATTTGTCATAGCCGCACTTATATCCTTGGGGCTGGTAAAAGTGCTGAGTGTAAGGAGGCGAAACCATAGGTAAGCAGCAACGCAAGGCAGGATTTTTTCTTTGGGGTATGTTGAGTACTGCGCTGCTCCTTTTCGCCTGTTCGTGTGAAGGACCCCTAGCCAAGATTGCCCGTTTTAGGGAGAACATTCCAGGAACCTTGCTCATCATGGAGGGGAATTTCTTCAATTCCCGGAACCGGTACACCCAAGCCATAAGTGCTTACTTAAAGGCTTTGAAGTATGCCGAAGCCCGGCCTTATGCGGAATTCGGCTTGGGAACCGCGTATTTTTCCCTGGACGAGGGGGCTGTTGCGCTGAAGCGTTTCGCTGCAGCCTTAGAAGCCCTCAATGCTATGCCCAAAGAAGCTGCTCCTGAATTGGTATACCGGATTCATTACAACAGCGGGGTGGTGCAGTTTAAGGAAGGGGATTATGCCGGGGCTGTAACATCCTTTCGACAAGCCCTCCAGACCGACGGCAGCCGGATCGAAGCTAAACAAAACCTCGAATTAAGCCTCTTGGCCTTAGCTCGGGGAAACAACCCGTCCGCGGTTTCTTCACGAGAAGGGGTAGCAGCAGATACCGAAGCCGGTGTTTCTGCCCTGTTTGAGTACATCCATCAAAAAGAACAAAACCAATGGAGGAGCCGGGAATGGATCGAAGCAGTTCCCTTTACAGGACCAGATTATTGAACAAGAAAAAAGGGGAAATGCTGGTATGCTTACTCCTCCTGGTTCCGTACCTGGGCGCCCAGGAAGCAGGGGAGGTTCTGACGGTGGAATGGTACTCCCACCCTGAAGTGCCCCAGGTGCATACCAGTTGGGTAGTGGGGCTTTTGGTGGATTACCCGGTCTCAAGGGATATTACGGTTCATCGCCCGCCTCTGCCGGGAACCCTCACCCTGGAAAGTATCCGTACCAGGCCCCGTAGAACAGGAACAGACCCTGAATCCGGGAACATCCAGACTATGGTTGAATTTTGGTTCATTCCCCATAAGGTAGGACCTCTTACCTTGGGGTCTTTTGAGGTTATTACCCCGGATAAACGCTATGTAACTGAGCCCCGTTCCTGGTATATCCAAGGGGAAGAAAAAAGGGAGTATCAGCCGGTTTGTTCCTGGGTTAATCCGCCCCAATCCCTTGAGATCGGAGAACGGGGAATCGCGGCTCTCAGGCTTATGGATTGGGATCCGCAGAAACCCTGGCCTGATGCCGCGTTTGTCCTGAAGGAACTGCCGGAAGGCGCGCTCCTTGAAGCAGAGCCGTTACGCGGCCATGACCAAGAACAGGGCATAGTCCTGCGGCTTGGGATCATTCCCTTGAAAGGTCCGGAATTTACCTTCAAGCCTATGCGGATACTGCATGAAGGGTTTAGCCTGGAGATTCCCGAATTCCGGGTCCAGATTACCCCTGGGGTGTATCCACCGTTCCCAAAGCCCAAGGCAGCGGATATACCCCCGCTTGTGGCGGCTCGTCCCGATACCTCGAACCTTCCCTTTCCACAAGCTGTTCCCCAGGTGTTCCCCTGGTTCCGCGTTGATTATGAACAGGCTTTGTACCCCATCCAAAACCTCTGGAACCAGGGAAAGATCCCGGAAGCCCTGGGAGCAATGCGCCGGAACGAACGGGAAAACCTGGCAGGCCCTTGTTTTGCCCTGCTCCGCCGGGAAGCGGAACAGACCCTGGGACTTCCCCTTACCCAAGATGAACCCTGGAGACCGCTCAAACTATACCGGCTTCTCTTAACCGTGAGCCTTGGTGTGCTCCTGTTTGCCCTTATCGCGGTGCTCCTTAGGCTTGGACGGAGAAAACATGGGTTCGTAACTTCCCCTACTTTTCAAGGTTATAAGGGTATTAAGATCCTCCTGATCCTTGGTGTAGGGTTGTTGATGTTTGCTATGAACGGTCTTGGAATATTTCAACCGGGCAAGGCTGCTGGACAGGGAGTACTCAGGACAGCGCTGGCCTACCGGGTACCTGAGGATGGCGGAGGGGTAAGCGCCTCCTTTAGTGAAGGCCAGCCAGTACAGATCCGTGCTGTGTCGGATTACTGGGTCTATGTAGAATCCTTTGATGGCAGACTAGGATGGGTAGCCCGGGATAAATTGATTTGGTATTAGGGAGCAGAGATGGATTTTGGGGATATTCTGGATGCATGGGAAAAACAGACTGCTCACACCCTGGGGAACAGGCGGAAGCATCCCCCGGCATCCAAACCGCTTGAGCAGAAGCAGCACAAGAATCCCCCAAAACCTCATCCCCTTACCACCTGGCTGCGGTTCCATGAGGTCTACGATAAGGATGCAGACATGGATGAAACGCAAGAACACCCGGGGGAACGCCGCCGCCGGCTGCTTCATACCAAAGCTGATGCCATTATCGATCTCCATAGGCTTACCCGGGATGAGGCCTGGAATGCCCTGGAGTGCTTTTTTACCCACAGCAGACAGCAGGGTTTTGAAAAGGTCCTCATTGTCCACGGCAAGGGAAACCATTCTGGGAGTGTGTCAGTGTTGAAGCAGGTGGTGAAAACCTTTATAGAAACCTGTCCTTTTGCCGGTGAAAGCGGTCATGGCAGCCCTTCAGGAGGGGGTACCGGCGTTACCTGGGTATTGCTTAAGAACAAGAAAAACCCATAAGGTCCGTCGAACTCATGCACAAATTTATTAAATGGCGGCATCCATGTTGCCAAAAAATAAAAAGATGATTTAAAATATATATTGACAATGTAGAATATTTTAGTATAATAAGTATATAAAACATTGAAGGAGCTAAAAATAATGAATGAAATTGATTTTATGAAAGAATACAACGCTATATTTGAACGTTCATTACTATTTTCCATAATATCGCGTTCTATGGGGTTGGTATCGTTGGAAAATCTATTGGATAAAAAGAAATATAATCAAAGAGATATATTTGAATTTGGTATGCGTTTGGTAATAGATGGAAGGATAACTGAACTGATAGACAAAGTATTAACTAATATTATAAATCTTGAGACAGATAAAGAGATCAAAATATTAAAAAATATACAGAAAGATGCTGTCTTATCAATACAACAAGGTATTTCTTCAGAAGATCTTATGTGGATACTGAATTCATACGTAAATGTTGAACTTGATAAAGCTACGGAAAAATATAACGAAATACATGAATATATTTCAAAAGGATTAGTAAATGAATCCATTAAAAAACGAGATAATTATATCGAAATAAATAAACATATTTCAGAAAAAGTAGTGAATGAATTTTATAAAAGAGAAAAAAATACATGAAACACACCACGCCATCCCTGGCGTAGCGCTTTGTATGTGTGTACGCATCGCATAACAGGCCTGTAATGCTCCGGCGGCTCTGGGGTTCCGTTTCGCTGGTCGGCTGCGCCTCTCATGCTCAACTCCACTCATATTTTGCCAGCCCTGGTCTTGCTACGCAAAGCCGGGCCCCTCAAACCCTTATACCCAATGGTCTCATTTGCCCGCTTTTTCAACTGAAAACTAACCTAATCCTAACCGTATTTTAACCATGCTTGGTTACGTTTACTACAGCTTACATAAGGAGCTAAGGAGAACAAATGGAGAAAAAACTGAATATGAAACAGTTGCTTGTAGGGCTGGGTTTGGTCGCGGTTTGTTGTGCACCGGTTTTTGCCGGTGGATCGAAAGACAGCGGCGCGCAAAGCACTGAAGCAAAAACTGGGGCTTACACGATTGAAGTAGCGGGATCTACCTCGGTTACCCCTTTGATGGAGCTTTTGGCTGAGGACTACGCCAAAATACGGAGTACGGTAAAGATCAACATTAACGGCACCGGCTCTTCCGATGGCATCAATGCGGCGGCAGCAGGAACCAGCGAAGTGGGGATGTCCAGCCGGGAACTAAGCCCTGGGGAAAAAGGGGCTGGTTTAAATGAACTGGTCATCGCACTAGACGGTATTGCGGTGATTGTCCACGGGTCTAATCCCTTGGTAGGACTCTCCGTAGCCCAGTGCCGGGATATTTATAACGGGAGGATCAAGGACTGGAGCGAATTAAGCGCAGAGAAAAGCGGTAAGATTGCGGTGGTTTCCCGAGAGCCTGGTTCAGGGACTCGGGGGGCCTTTGAGGAAATCATCTCCCTTAAAGATACACTGGTACCTGGTTCCATCGAGTTTGATGGAACCGGTGCGGTAAAAGCCGAAGTTGCCCGGAATGGAGATGCTATTGGGTATATCTCCCTGGGTTCAGTAGACCAATCAGTAAAGCCGTTGAGGATTGAAGGGGTGGAAGCAAGCACGGCAACGGTACTCAATGGCACGTACCAGATTGCCCGGCCCTTTATCCTCCTTACCAAGACCGCTTCTTTGCATCAGGAAACCAAGCAGTTCCTCAACTGGATCATGTCTGCTGCAGGGCAGGCCATTGTCAAGACAAGCTGGATTTCCGTACAGGGTTAAGGAGCCAACCATGGTGCATCGCCGGAACGCAGACCGTATCTTTAAACAGCTCGTACGTGTAGTCTCCGGCTTTTCCATCCTGGCCTTAGTGGGGATTCTGGTGTTTGTTATGGTTCAGGGTGCAGGGCCTTTCATTTTTCCCACGGATCCGGGGATCCGCCTGGTCCTGGAAAACATCCGGGAAATACAGGTCAATGGGGAATGGTATCGAGATACGGCCTTGATACCGGTTCCTCTTTCGATCCCCGCGCTCAAGCTGCGTTTTGCAGGCCCTGAGGGGGAACAGACCCTGGACGCCGTGGTCTCTCAAACGGAAAAAGACCCACAGAACCTGCTTAGGATCACGGCGGCCTCTGGAGGGGAGATCTCCTATCCTGAAGCAGCGGTATATACGGTGACTTATCCAGGGTTACCGGGCTTAAAACCTAAGATTCACTTCATCCTGCCTGAAGCACCCTACAGCCTTCCCCAGTTTTTGGCAGGCACCCAATGGCATCCTACCTACGATAAGGTCTACGGCATTCTTCCCATGATCCTGGGTACGGTTCTGGTAAGTCTTGGGGCCATACTCGTGGGGGTGCCTCCGGCGATCTTGTGCGCCCTGTTTTTAGGGGAGTTCCTGCCGGCTAAACCTGCGGCGATTGCCCGGGCAGGCATAGAACTCTTGGCCGGGATTCCCTCGGTAGTGTACGGGTTCTTTGGCTTAATGGTGATAGTCCCTGGGGTGAAACAGATCTTTGGGGTGCCTTCCGGGAACGGCTTGCTTTCCGCGGTGATCATGCTTGCGGTGATGATCCTCCCTACCATTATCGCCATTACCGAGACCTCTATTCGTGCGGTTCCCCGGTCTCATTGGGAGGCTTCCCTTGCCCTGGGGGCAAGCAAGATGCAAACCCTTTGGTTTGTGGCGCTGCCCCACGCCCACTCCGGGGTCATCGCCGGGATCATGCTGGGGATTTCCCGGGCTATGGGGGAAACCATGGCGGTGATCCTGGTAGCGGGGAATTCTGCCCAGCTTATCCATAGTCCCCTGGACAGTGTGCGTACCCTGACCGCTACCATTGCCTTGGAAATGGGCTACGCGCAAGGGAGACACCGGGACATGCTTTTTTCCATCGGGGTGGTACTCTTCATCATGATGCTGCTCTTGAACGGGGTGGTACTGCACTTGAGACGAGGTATACATGCGAAATAAACAAGTGCTCCCCAAAACCAGGAAATGCAAAGACGCTGTACTCTATGGGATCATGGCCCTGGCTTTAGTGCTGGTCTTGGGGATCCTGGTCTTTATCCTGGGGTATATCCTGGTCTGCGCTGCAGGGCAGATGAACCTTTCCCTCATATCCCGGGCAAATCCCCGGGGTATCTTTCCTATGCTGGTAAGCACCTTGTATGTCGTGCTAGTGTCCCTGCTTATTGCCGTGCCCATCGCCTTGATGACCGCGATCTTTCTGAACGAGTATACGGGAAATTCCGGTCTTGTCCGTTTCCTTAGGCTGGCTATAGAAACCCTGGCCGGAATCCCGTCGATTCTCTATGGGCTTTTTGGACTTTTGCTGTTCTGCCGGTTTCTAGGATTCGGTCAGTCCATTCTTGCCGGGGCTTGTACCTTGAGCATCATGATCCTGCCGGTGATTATTAGAACCACCGAAGAAGCCTTAAAGACCATCCCGCCATCCTTTAGAGAAGCCTCTCTTGCCCTGGGAGCTACCCAGTTTCAGACCATCCGGTACGTGGTGCTTCCCTCTGCACTGCCGGGGATTGTTACTGCCACGATTTTGGCTATCGGAAGGGTGGTGGGGGAGTCTGCACCGGTCCTGCTTACCGTGGGCATCACCCGGAATATCCCTGCTTCGGTGTTTGATTCAGGGCGTACCCTCACCATTCACCTCTATTACCTCACCAAAGAGGCGATCAACCCCGAGGATTTCGGCATTGCCTTTGCCACAGCAACTGTACTGATCATCCTGGTCATCTGCATTAACACCGCCACAAAATTGTTTTCTCATTTTTTCTCCCATAACAAAAATAGGAGTGTCCTATGAACAATGAAGCTAGAGAAGCTATAAAAGATAGAAAAGAAAAACCAAAACTGGATGTACAGGAACTGGATGTGTTCTACGGGGATTTTCATGCGCTGAAGCAGGTTACCTTTACCCTCCAGTCCAGGGAAATTGCCGCGTTTATCGGCCCTTCTGGTTGTGGAAAGTCGACCTTCCTCCGGGTGTTTAACCGGATGAACGACATCATCCCTTCTTGCCGGGTTACGGGGATTGCCCGTATGGACGGTCAAGACATCTACGGCACTATAGATGTAACCGAGCTGCGGACCCGGGTGGGCATGGTTTTTCAGAAACCCAATCCATTCAATATGAGCATCTTCGACAACATCGCCTACGGCCCCAGGATGCAAGGTCAGCGGGATAAGCGCCTTTTAGCAGAACTGGTGGAAACCTCGTTGATCAAAGCTGCGCTTTGGGAAGAGGTGAAGGACCGGCTTAAACGCTCGGCTATGGGCTTGTCAGGGGGACAACAGCAGCGGCTCTGTATTGCCCGGAGTATCGCCATGCACCCGGAGATAATCCTCATGGACGAACCCACCAGCGCTTTGGATCCCTTGGCAACCAGCAAGATCGAAGAACTCATGGGAGAATTGAAAAAGGAGTACACTATCATCATCGTAACGCATGCCATGCATCAGGCAGCCCGGATAAGCGACAAGACCGCGTTTTTTCTTTTGGGGAATCTGGTTGAATACAACGACACCAAAACCGTATTTACCAATCCAAAGGACCACCGCACCGAAGCCTATATCTCCGGCCGCTTTGGTTAGCTGCCTATCTTCCAAAAGCCGGCTTAACAAAAGGACGTTATAGCAACGTACACCATAAACAAAGGAGAAAGAAAATGGAGAGTGGAAGGATATTTTTTTTGGAAGAAATGAACCGGTTGCGCCATGATATATTGGCTATGGCGTCTCGGGTGGAGGAAGATTTAGGGAAGGCCATTACCGCGCTGAAGCATAACGATGCAGAACTAGCCCAGGAAGTAAAAGCCACGGATGCGGTAGTAAACGCCATGCAACTGAAGATTGAAGATCAGACTGCCATCTTGATCGCCACCCAGCAGCCTGTGGCACGGGATCTGCGGGAACTGGTAAGCATCTTCAAATTGACCGGTAATCTGGAACGCATCGGTGACTACACTGTCCACACTGCCAAGGCAGCACTCAAACTATCCGGGGAACCGGCTTTTCGGGCCTTGGAGCGGCTTGAACGCATGGCCGCTACCGGAACCGAGATGCTTCGGGCTGCCATTACCGCGTATTTGAACCAGGATGCCCAGGCAGCCCGCGCGGCCGCGGTGTTGGACGACCGGATAGATGCGGAACACAAGGCCCTGACCGAAGAAACCTTGGGGCTTATGCAAGAACATCCGGAACTGATAAAGAAAGCGGTCAGACTGCTGCGTACCTCTGGTTTTCTGGAGCGTTTAGGGGATCATATCACCAATATATGCGAAGGGGTGATTTATATGGTAGAAGGCACCCATGAAGAACTAAACCAGTGAGGAGCGCGCGTCTATTCCTATTTTGCGGATAATTGCGGGGTCTGGGCAGTGCCCTTATTCGGGCTGGCAAAACGTCGTAAACAGGCCGAATATTATGCGCTATGCCCTAAATTGAAATATATAAAAAAATAGGTGGTTATCTACAAAGTATGATGAACAGAGGAAAGGCAAAGAGGACAAAATAAGCAATATTATGTGGGAATAAATCTAATACTAACCTATAATATAATCAAAAATGATCTAACGAAATTACAACAAAAAATTGCAGGACTTGTGAGACAAGCAACAAGGAAAAACGGTAATGAAAAAGATAATAATGTTACTTGTTATGGTATTAGGTTTATCGGTTAATATATTTTCAAATGACATTAATTATGAAATTCTATCAATAATTATTAAGAATATAAATCTTGATTTTTCTTTTTTTCCAACAAAAAATAACTGGAATAGAAATGTGTGTATACCTATTTTAGATACTAGATATAAAAAGAAATATCAAACAATAATAACAAATGCATCAAAACAAGAGCCAAACTTTGACGGGAAATATAGAATTATTGAATTTGGATATGGAAGTGGCGCTCAAATGTTTTTCATTATAGATTTAAATAATGGGAATGTTTATGAAGGAATTTCATCAACACATGGAATAAAATATAGGGTAAACAGTTCGTTAATTATAATAAATGACCCTGATACCGTGTTGGAAAATTGGCAATATTGGGATGAAGATATGCCAAATTGGGTTTTTATAGCATATGTATTATGGGAAAATAATAATTATAAAAAAATAGTAACAATAAATCCTTTTAATGAATAAAAATGAAATAACATGAAGTACACTTCGCATAACAGGTCTGTATGTGCTCCCCCCTATTCAGGCCGCCAAAACATCATAAACAGCCGGAACGTTATGCAAAATGGGACTCTGAACTTGTATTGTGTTCAGTAGTGTCCAAGATAGCAAAAATTTTATATTTTGAGAAGATTTTCCAAAGATCGTGGAAGGCCATCGGTAAATTTATCAAATCTGGATTGGGTAATCCGTCCATAGCGGCTGTCGATGCGCAACAGTTTCTGTTTTGCCTCGGCTTCGTTTGCTGCTTCGATGTATATCACGGGGAAAAGCGGTAATTCTTCTCCGCTCTCCCGCATGGAATTCAGAGCTAAAATCCTACCATGTCCATCAAGGCAGTAATTGTGTCCCGTACCGTTCCAGGAAA